>JBOHZT010000073.1:0-12009 GCA_050738535.1 Steroidobacteraceae bacterium | reverse complement strand
CGGCATACGGCGCAAAGTCGCGCCCCACCGTCGCCATCGGATACCCGGCATCGCCGAGGAGCTTCAGATTGTAGGCGATGTTGCCCGCGCAGCCGCCGAACTCCCGGCGCAGCCCGGGCACGAGGAACGCGACGTTGAGGATGTGGATCTTGTCCGGAAGGATGTGCTCCTTGAACCGGCCCTCGAACTGCATGATGGTGTCGAAGGCCACCGAACCGCACAGGAGCGCCCCGCGCGCCCCTGCGGCTCCCGGTTTCGAGCCCGCTGCTCCGCTCAAGCGTGCACCGTGAACTTCTCGTCGGATCTGTCGAGGTCGAACGCGCCGTCGACGACGCCGCGCAGCCAGCGCGCCGTCGCCATGACGCCGCCGAACGCATAGAAATGCGGCTGGGTGAGATGGGTCGCGCTGCGGGACGCGCAGCCCTGCACCAATCCGATGAGCATCTCATCGGGCGACATCGCAAGTCCCGCGACGCGCCCCATGAGCCCGAGGCCCTTGCCGAGCTGCCCGAGCGAGGCGCCGATCCCGCACTGGACGGCGAACTTGATGAGCTTCGGGAGCGGTGTCGGACCGGCGATACCGATGTGCACCGGCAGTCGGATGCCGTGCTCGGTGAGCTCCCGGTCCCACGTGCTCACCGCACCGGGGTTGAAGCTGAACTGGGTGCAGATGTGCATCTGCGTCCCGGTGCGGTCGGCGAAAGCCTGCTTGGTCGCGAGCGCGCTCCAGAGCGTCGCGGCATCGATGGCCGGATGCCCCTCGGGATGACCGGCGACGCCCACCTTGCGGATACCGCACTCGGCGAGCGCGCCGGAGTCGAGGATCTGCAGGGTGCTCGTGAACTCCCCGGCGGGCGGATTACGGTCGCCTGCCACGAGAAGCACCTGATCGACGCCAGCCTCGACGAGCCGGCGGAGCGCACCCTCGAGGACCTGCTGGCTCTCGATGCGCCGCGCGACGATGTGCGGGGAGGCCCGAAGCCCGGCCGCCCGCACCTTCGAGGCTACCCGGACCACGTCGTCCACCGTGGCCTTGGGCGTATGTGCCACGTAGACCGTCGTACCCGGGGGAAGCGTCCCCGCGAGCTCCGTCACGAGACCCTCGTCGTGGGGCGAGATCTCGGTCGAGGTGCCGCGTGCGAACTCGACGATGCGGCGCTTCAGCTCCGCGCCGGCGAGCGGGGCGGCCCCGGTGCCGCGGGTATTGAGATTTGCGTTCATCTTGGGAAATCCTAGGCCAAAGTTGCGTCTTGAAGAGTTGCTCGAACGCTCTGGCGAGCGTCCGGCCCGGCTGCGCCGATCAGTTGCGCCTCCGGGTCACGACGAACGTCTCGTCGTTGAACCACAGTCCGCCGTGCTGCTGCAGCACCTGCTGCGTCGCCTCGAGATAGGCGCCATTCTGCACCACTGAATCGAGCCGCTCATCCTCGATCTGATTCACGTAGATCGCCGCATTCCACGCCGCGAACAGCGTCGAGGTGCCGATCCGGTCCCCGATCTCGGACGGGAGCGTATGCATCTCGTAGCGGAAAATGGCCTTCTCGTCCGCCAGCGCCGTGAGCGTGAAATCGCGCGCGTCGCGGCCGAGCTCGGCCTTCACCGCCGCGAGCAGCTGGTGGCGGTCCACCTGGAAGGGATTCTCGCCGGGCCAGAGCTTGTGGATGATGTCGAGCGCCGGATCCTTGCCGCAGGACTGGATCGCGAGGAGCCGGCCGCCCGGCGCGAGGCTGTGCACGAGCGGCGCGAGCACCTTCTGTGCCTTGAACTCGGCCGACATGCGCGCCCGCCACGGCTGCGACGCGATGATGAGGTCGTAGCTCTCGAAGATCCGGCCGGGCTTCGGGATGACCCCGTCGAGCAGGAACTTGTGGTCCTCGCGATAGACGACGAGCACCGACGGCCGCAGGTAAACCGGATTGCCCGTCTTCGGGCTCGAGCGCGTCTGCCAGCCATAATCGAGCGTCGGGCCGAGCTCCTCGATCTGCTCGGCATACTCGTGGGCCGAGCTGCCGGTGAGCCGCACTTCCTGCCAGTTGAGCGCGGCGGCGACGTGCGTGTCGCGCGGCATGAGGCGCGGCGCCTCCGCGTAGTTGAGATTGGTGATGACGAGGACGGTCGCCGGATGCTCCTGGAAGCGATCGGGCATCTTCTCGAGCCCCAGCCGCACGTCCTCGAGGCTGATCTCCTTGGCGACCACGGACATCGGCACCGTCGGGAAGGCGCGGTGCGTTCCGCGCATGAGGCGCGAGAGCACCGTGGCATCGCCCATCCCCGCATCGAAGATCCGGATGGCCGGCGGTGAGGGCTTCACGTGCGCCAGCTCGAGGATGGCCCGGCGGGCAACGGCCGACTTCTCGTTGCAGGTATGGATGAACGCCAGGTACTTCTGGCGGTTGTCGTAGAAGCGGAAGGGCCGCGGCCCGGGCGGCTGCCCGGGGCCGTCGCTCGACCGCAAGCTCGAGACAGCGTGGTTCCTGGCGACGTTCATGGCTCGCACCCACCGAGGGTTGACCCGGACGGTAGCCGCTCGCCCGCGCGAGCGGCAAATCGATTGTCGGTATAGGAGATATCAGCCCCGGATATGCCTCAGCCCGGGGCTCCTGCGGCGGCGTTGGCCGCGGCTCCCGCGGCCGCCTTGGCCGCGAGGATCGCCACGCCGCGGCGTCCGAGATCGCTCAACCCGGCGCCGCCCTGCGCGCCGATCTCGTTGACCATCTTGACGAGGTTGTCGATATTCATGCAGACCCCTGCAGCCGGTGGGGATGAGAGTAGACGACGTGCTTCTCGGGGCGCGCGAAGGCGACCAGCGTGAGCCCGCTGCGCTGCGCGGAGCGCACCGCGAAGGCGGTCGGCGCGGACAGCGCCGCCAGGAAAGTGATGCCGACTGTCACGGACTTCTGCACCATCTCGTAGCTCGCGCGGCTCGTCACCAGGACAAACCCCTCCTCGAGATCCACGCCCGCGCGCGTGAGCGCGCCGATCAGCTTGTCGAGCGCGTTGTGGCGGCCCACGTCCTCGCGGACGCTGAGAATCCCCTTCCCGGGAATCACCCAGGCCGCGGCATGCACGCTGCCGGTGAGCGCGTTGAGCGGCTGCAGCGAGGCGAGCTGTACGATCGCTGCGTGCAGCTCGGCAATGGCGACGGTCGGACCGCGGCCGACCTCGCACCGGTCCCGGATCGCCCCCTCGACCGTCTCCGCGCCGCACAGCCCGCACCCGAGGCGCCCGGTGAGGTTGCGCCGCCGCCGCAGCAGCTCGGGGAAGCGCTCCCAGGCGATCCCGATGCGCACCTCCAGCGCTTCCTCTCCCGGCATGACCTCGACGGAGCGGATCTCCTCGGGGCTCGCGACGAGCTGCTCGCTCAGCGTGAAACCGTAGGCGAGATCCTCGAGATCGGCCGGCGTCGCGAGCATCACCACGTGCGGCACGCCGTGATACGTGAGCGCGACGGGCGCCTCCTCGGCCACTCGATCGGTCGTGCGCGTCGTCTCACCGCGCACCCAGCGCTCGACCTCGAGCTCGGCCCCTGCCGCGGCAGCCCCAACAATCACGTTACGCAGGCGCGGCGTCTTTCTTGCGCCGCCGCTCTGCCGTGTGCTGCTCGCGCTCGCCCGCCGCGCGCTGCTGGCAGGAATCGCGCTGGCTCACGCGCACCACCTGCACCGCCGTGACCTTGTATTCCGGGCAGCTCGTCGCCCAGTCGGTGTTGTCCGTCGTGACGATGTTGGCGGCGGACTCCGGGAAATGGAACGTCGTGTACACGACGCCCGGCTGGATCTTCTCGGTGAGGTTCGCGCGCATCACCGTGTCGCCCGTGCGGCTCATGATGTCCACCCAGTCCCCATCGCGCACGCCACGCTCCTCCGCGTCGTGCGGATGGATCTCGAGCAGTTCCTCGTGGTGCCATGCGACATTGCCCGTGCGCCGCGTCTGCACCCGGCATTGTACTGCGTGAGGATGCGCCCCGTCGTGAGGATGAGCGGAAAGCGGCTCGTCGAGCGCTCGCTCGTCGGGACGTACTCGGTCACGAGGAATCGGCCTTTGCCGCGCACGAACGTCCCCACGTGCATCGTCGGCGTGCCCTCCGGCGCCGCGTCGTTGCAGGGCCACTGGACGCTGCCGAGCCGATCGAGCTTCTCGTACGTGACGCCCTGGAACGTCGGAGTGAGCGCCGCGATCTCGGCCATGATCTCGGACGGGCGTGACGCGCCCATACAGATCCCCGTCTATCATGACGGCCGGCGAGCAAGCACAATTGCCAAGGCAGTACACTGGGCGCAGGCAGTAGGCGCCGTCGGAGGTCGTCTCGTCGAAGCCGACACCGAGGCGGCGCATCGCATGCTCGGCCAGCCCCTCGGCCCCCATCGATTGGCAAGACTCCGCGCGGCAGATCTGCAAGGTGTGCCGGCCGGGAGGCGTGTTGCGGAAATGATGATAGAACGTAAAGACACCGTGGACCTCGGCCCGCGAGAGATTGAGCTCGGAGGCAAGAAACGGCACGGCGGCCGGGGGGATGTAGCCGAGGTCGTCCTGGATGCCGTGGAGGATCTCGAGCAAGGGCCCGGGGCGGCCCTTCATCTGCGCCACGATACGGCGCACCGACTCAGTCTCACTCGGTGTCAACGCTTGCATGATCCGGCGACGGTAGCGCCACCGGTGCAGGGGCGGCAATCATTTTCCCTGATTGGAGCTATTCACGCCCAATATGGGCGGCGGCCCAGCGCCTGAAGAGCGACCGCGCATGCAGCTCAACCGCTTCGACCTCAACCTCCTCATCGCGCTCGATGCCCTGCTGCACGAGAAGAACGTGACGCGCGCCGCGGAGCGCGTGTTCGTCTCACAGCCGGCGATGAGCGCCGCGCTGCAGAAGCTGCGCGATTACTTCGATGATCCGCTGCTGGTGCGCGTGGGTCGGGACATGGAGCTCACGCCGCGCGGACTCTCCCTCGTCGAGCCGGTCCGCGAGGCGCTGCTGCGGATCCAGGCGACGCTCGGCACTCAGCCGACGTTCGACCCCAAGACCGTGCGGCGAGTCTTCACCATCATCGTGACGGACGAGGCCGTGCCGCTCATCGTGCCGGCCGTGTTACGCCGGGTCGAGCGCGAAGCGCCCGGCATCCAGTGCAACTTCGAGCAGATCTCGCACACCAGCTTGACGCGGCTCGAGTACGGCGATGCGGACCTGTGCCTGTGCCTCGATCTGTTGAGGCTGTTCAGCATCCGGGCCTTCCCCGAGACGCTGCGGGTGGTCGAGCTGCGACCCGTGCGCTGGATCGGGGCCGTGTGCCGGGATCATCCGGTGCTCGGGGATGAGCTCACGCTCGAGCAATACCAGTCCTTGCCGCACGTCTTTGCCCGGCCGAACGGGCATACGGCGCCGGTCGAGGAGCTGGTGCGCCGCCTGCTCAATCTCGACCTCGACGTCCGCGCGACGGCTCAGAGCCTGATCGAACTGCCGTTCATGCTGCCGGGCACCCCGCTCGTCGCCACGTTGCCCGAGCGAGTCGCGAGGCTCGTCGAGCCGGTGGTGCCCCTGAAGACGTTCGCGCTGCCGTTCGATACGCTCAACAGTCACGAGGTGCTGCTATGGCACAAGCGCAACGAGCCGGATCCGGGGCACGCTTGGCTGCGTTCGCTGTTCATCGAAGTGGCTCGCGACTTATGAGCGCTGCGGCGCTTTCATCCGCCAGCCTTCCCGCAGCTGCCAACTTTCGCGAGTCAGGAGCCCATGTCAGCGCCCTATGAAGCCCCCCTCGGGATGATGCGAGCCGCACTCTCGCAGGCGGCGCGCGCCGTCGGTCCGGCGCTCGACATCGAGACCGCAGGCGCGGTGCTCGAGGAGGCCGGCCGGATCGCGCGCGAGGTGCTCTCCCCTCTCAACCAGAGCGGCGACGCCGCCGCCTCGCGGCTCACGGACCACGGCGTTGCAACGCCCGCCGGCTTCCCCGAGGCGTACCGCCGTTTCCTCGAGGGCGGCTGGCCGACGATCTGCGCCCCCGCGGAGTTCGGTGGCCAGGCGCTCCCGATGCTGCTCGGCGCAGCCGTCACGGAGATCTGGGGCGGCGCGAACCTCTCGTTCGCCATGTGCCCGGAGGTGGCCGCGGGCGCGGTGGAGGCGCTGCGCATGCATGCGCCGCCTGCGATCCGCAAGCGCTACATCCCACCGCTCGTGAGCGGCGAGTGGACCGCCTCCATGTGCCTCACCGAGCCGCACGCGGGTTCCGACCTCTCGACGCTGCGTACGCTCGCGGAGCCGGACGGGCAGAGCTGGCGACTCAAGGGCCGCAAGATCTTCATCTCGTGGGGCGATCACGATCTCGCCGCGAACATCATCCATCTGGTGCTCGCGCGCACGCCCGGCGCACCGGCCGGAACGCAGGGCATCTCGCTCTTCCTGGTTCCGAAGCGCCTCCCCGCCGATGGCGCGCGCAACGACATCCAGGCAGTCTCAATCGAGCACAAGATGGGCATCCGCGCGAGCCCCACCTGCGTGATGGCGCTCGGCGAGCATGGCGGCGCGCGCGGCTGGCTCATCGGCCCGCTGCACGGCGGGCTCGCCTGTCTCTTCACGATGGTCAACCAGATGCGACTCGGCGTGGGACTGCACTCGACCGGCCTCGCCGAGCGCGCCTGGCAGCTGGCCAGGGCCTACGCTCGCGAGCGCCGGCAAGGCCGCGGGCCCGACGGTCGCGAGCGGTCGATCATCGATCACCCCGACGTGCGCCGGATGCTGCTCACCATGAAATCGCTGACGCACGCGGCCCGCTGTCTCGCCTATCACGCCGCGGCGCTCCTCGATGTGTGCGGCACGGCCGCAACAGCGGCAGCAACCGGCCCTGCGACCGCGGCGGCGACCGAGGCGGCGCGCAAGCGCGCGGCCCAGCGGCTCGCGCTCCTCACCCCGCTCGTCAAGGCCTGGTGCTCCGATGTCGCGGTCGAGGTCGCCTCGCTCGCGGTGCAGGTGCACGGCGGCACGGGGTACGTGGACGATAGCGAGGTCTCGCAGGTCTACCGGGACGCCCGCATCGGTCCGATATTCGAGGGCACCAACTACATGCAGGCGCAGGACCTGCTCGTGCGGCGGGTGATCCGCGACGCAGGAGCCGCGCTCGAGGAATTGCTGGCGGAGGTGGAGCAAGCCGCGCGGGAAGCGGGCCGCCGGCGGATGCGCCTCGAGGCACTCTCGGAGCCGCTGCTGGCCGAGTGCGGCCTCTTGCGAGCGGCGGCGCGAGAGCTCGCCGCACGCAGTGCCGCGGAACCCGAGCTCGCGGGCTGCGTGGCCTATCCGTTCCTCCAGTGGCTGGCCGTCATCGCCGGCGGGTGGCAATGGGCGCTCGCCGCCCAGTCCGCCGAGAGCGACCTGGCCGGCGCCTTCCTCGACTGCGCGAGATTCTATGGAAGCCACATTCTGCCGCGCGCGCGAGCCCACGCCGCAGCGGTCACATCCGGGACCGACGTGATTCTGACGCCGACGCCGGCGCAGATCTGAGGCAGTTCGCCCGGGCATCGAGCCCGGCTCGGAGGCAGGCAGCCGTCCGATGAGGGCCAAGTCCCGGGCGAGCCGACATGGCCCGCCCGGGATTCTCGGCAGCGTTGCCCGACGGCTTACGCCTTGCGGGTGCGCCAGCCCTCGTGGTACGCGCCGCGAGCGGTCTCGACGTAGGGAACGGCCGAAACCGTGACGCGTACGTCGAGCTGCCGGTGACGCTCGACGGTCGGCTTGCGCGTTCCGCCGTTCTCCTCGCCCCACACGAGTGTGATCTCCTCGCCGATCTGGATGTCCGGATCGACGACGCCGAGCGAGAGTCCCCGGCGCTCGTTGTAGCTGTAGCCGCCGAACATGGAGAACCCGACCCCCTTACCGCCCTTCTTGACCGCGTCGTAGGACGCCGAGCCGTAATTGGCGATCGGCAGATCGAAGAACTTGTAGGGCTGCTGTCCCGGCTGGAAGAGCGAGGCATAGATCTTCGCGAGATCCTCGCCGTTCCACGCGAAGGTCACCTTCTTGCGGTGCGGCTTCTGCGCCATCTTCTCGAGCGCCTCGCGCCCGACGAAATCGTGATCGAACTTGACGAACGGGCCGTAGCCGAGCTCGTACGGCGTGACGTAGTAGTCCTCGATGTTGTCGGACACGAAGCTGCCGCTGATCGAGCCGCCGCCCTCGTACCCTTCGGCGGGCAGCCATTCGCGGTATTTCTTCTGCTTCTCACCGGTGTAGATGCCCGGCAGCGGCGAGGGAATCCAGCCGGACTCGAGCGTGTTGCTCGCGTAGGCCCGCGAGCCGACCTGCACCAGACCGAACTCCTTGCCGGCCTCGACGATCATGTCGCGGACCTGGTCGTACTGCGCGTAGGGACCCCAGATCTCGAGGCCCGGTGCGCCGGACATGCCGTGCCGCAGGCAGCGCACCTTGCTGCCGCCGATGTTGATGGTGTCCATCGTGAAGAACTTCACGTCCGGAATCGGGCCGCCGTTGAGCTTCTCCAGCACCTTCCACGCATTCGGACCCTGAACCTGGAAGCGGTAGTGGCGGCGGGTGACGGCCTTGCCGCGCGGATGCGACGGCGAGCGGTCGTCGCGGATCATGTCGACCTTGAAGCCGCCCGTCTTGCCGTGGAATTCGAGCCAGTTGACCGTCGGCGCACGGCCGACGAACAGCAGCTCGTCCTTGTCGAGATAGAAGAGGATGCCATCGCCGATCACGTAGCCGTCGTAGCTGCACGGCACCATCTGCTTCGCCTTGTTCGGCGCGAAGTTGGCGAAGCTGTTGATGGTGAGATAGCTCATCATCTTCAGGGCATCCGGACCCTTGACGGTCATCTCCGCCATGTGATGGCTCTGATCGAACAGCACGGCGGACTCTTTCCACGCCCGCTGCTCGTCGCGCCAGTTGGAAAACTCGCCGGGGACCACCGGATAGACATATGCCCCGAGCTGCGAACTGCGCAGCATCTTGACCGGGTTCCCGGCGGACTTTAACAAGCTCTCCAGACTCTGCTGACTCATGAGGAAACTCTCTTTGCTCTAGGTGAATACTCGTGGATGGCAATTCGACCGAAGTCAATCCGGCATTCTGACGCAGTAGCGGGCCATTTTCCAATGCGGACGCGGATCGGGGCGGCCCGCGCAGCGGCGCTCCGCGACCCTCAGCGCGGCGGGATACTGTTAAAATATTGACGGGCATTCGCCCCGCAGGATCCGCCGCCGGCCAGGAGGTCGCTCGATTTGAAAGCCTGGATCATGTGTGTTTTGGCGCTGCCGAGCGCAATCGGCTGGGCGCATGCCGCCGGCGCGGCTCGACCCGGCCCCAACACGATCGAACAGCGCGTCGCGCCGTGCACGACGTGCCACGGCAAGGAGGGCCAGGCGACGCGGGACGGCTACTATCCGCGGATCGCGGGCAAGCCTGCCGGGTACCTGCTCAACCAGCTGCTCGACTTCCGCGAAGGCCGCCGCCATTTCGCGACGATGACCTATCTCGTCGACCTGCAGCGCGAGGACTACTTGCGCGAGATCGCGGCGTATTTCGCGGGACTGCGCGAGCCGTATCCGCCGCCGGAGCCGCCGAACGTCAGCGCCGTCACGCTGGCGCGCGGTCGGACCCTCGTCATGGAGGGCGATCCGGCGCGGCACATTCCGGCGTGCCGCGCATGCCACGGCGAGCGGCTGCTCGGCGTCGCGCCCGACGTGCCTGGGCTCGTCGGGGTCTCGAAGGACTACCTCGTCGCGCAGCTCAACGAGTGGCGCATGGGCACCCGGGCGACCGCGCCCCCCGATTGCATGGCCGAGATCGTCCGGCGGATGCGCCCGGCAGACATGAACGCCGCCGCAGCCTGGCTCGCGATGCAGGCGGTGCCGACCGATGCGGCGCCCGCGACATCGTTCGCGCATCGGCCGCCGCTCGAGTGCGGCAGCATCGCGCCGAGCGAAGGCCAGGCGCAGGCCGGGAGCGAGAGCAGCGGTCCACGTCCGCCAGCCCCCACCGCTCACGCGGCTCGGATCGAACACGGCCGCGAACTCGTCAGGCTCGCCGACTGTCAGGCCTGCCACACCGCGCCCGGCGGGAAGCCCTTCGCGGGCGGGCGCGCCATTCCCACGGGGTTCGGGACCTTCTTCTCGCCCAACATCACCCCGGATACGGCAACGGGCATCGGGCGCTGGACGCAGACGGACTTCTGGCACGCGCTGCACGACGGGTACTCGAGGGATGGAAAGCTGCTGTATCCGAGCTTTCCTTATCCGAGCTACACGAAGCTCACCCGCAGCGATGTCGCGGCAATGTACGCTTATCTACGCACCCTGCCGCCAGCGTCGCGCCGCAATCGTCCGCACCAGATCGCCTTCCCTTACGATCACCGCTCGCTGCTGCGGATCTGGCGCCTGCTCTACTTCCGTCCGGGCGTCTACCAGCCCAATCCGAGCGAGAGCGCCGCATGGAATCGCGGCGCCTACCTGGTCCAGGCCGTCGCACACTGCGGCGCCTGCCACGAGCCGCGCAATGCGCTCGGTGCGGTGCGATCCGGCGCCCGCGTCTCCGGGGGGCAGCTGCTCGGCTGGTACGCACCCTCGCTCTACAACCCAGCCGAGGCGGGGCTGCAGCACTGGAGTCTCACCGACATCGCCACGCTGCTCGGGACCGGGACGGTCGGAGCCCAATCGGCGGCGCCGCCGCACGCCTACACGCTCGGTCCGATGGCGGAAGTCGTCCACGAGAGCCTGCAGTACGCGAGCGCCGCGGATCTGCAAGCCATGGCCGCCTACCTCAAATCGCTCCCCGTGGCCGCCTCCCCGGCGAGAGACACTGGAGGGATGTTCCGGATCGCGCTCGACGCCACGCGCGCCGAGCTCGACGAAGGGCGCACGCTCTACGGCAAGCACTGCGCCGGATGCCACGGGAACGATGGCGGGGGCCGCCTGCCGGCCGCGCCGCCGCTCGCGGGCGACCGCGCCGTGACCATGACCGCCGACGTGGATCCGATCCGGATCGTGCTGTTCGGCGGCTATCCGCCCGGCACCGCGGGCAATCCGCGCCCCTTCGGAATGCCGCCGTTCTATCCGACCTTGCGCGACGATCAGATCGCGGCAGTGCTCACCTACGTGCGAGCGTCCTGGGGAAACGACGCCCCGCCGGTGCTCACGAGCCACGTCGAGGCCAACCGCGGCAGCCCGCTGTGGTGAGTGCGGCTGCAGCCGCTGATCAGCCGCGCAGCTTCAGCAGCCGGATCGCGTTCTCCTTGAGGATGAGCGGGCGAACCTCGGGCTTGATGGCGATCTTCTCGAAATCCCCGAGCCAGCGCTCGACCGTGAGCGCCGGGTAATCGGTGCCGAAGAGCACCCGATCCTTGAGCAGCGAATTCGAGTACTGGATGAGGTTCGGCGAGAAATACTTCGGCGACCAGCCGGACAGATCGATGTAGGTGTTCGGCTTGTGCGTCGCGATCGCGAGCGCCTCGTCCTGCCAGGGGAACGAGGGGTGTGCCATGACGATCGTGAGCGTCGGGAAATCCGCCGCGACGTCATCGAGATAAATCGGATTCGAGTACTTGAGCTTGATCCCCATCCCTCCGGGCATGCCGGCGCCGACTCCGGTCTGGCCGGTATGGAACAGCGCCGGAAGCCCCGCCGCGGCGACGACCTCGTATAGCGGATAGGCCTTGCGGTCGTTCGGGAAAAAGCCCTGCGCCGAGGGGTGGAACTTGAATCCGCGGACGCCATACTCCTCGATCATGCGTCGCGCCTCGCGGACGCCCATCTTGCCGCGCGCCGGATCGATGCTGGCGAACGGGATGAGCACGTCGCTGTTCTCGGCCGCCACTTCGGCGACCTCCTCGTTCGCGATGCGCCAGTGGCCGACCTCGGCCTCCATGTCCACGGTGAAGATGACCGCGGCCATGTGCCGCTCGCGGTAGTACTGCGCGACCTCGGCCGTGGTCGGCGGCTTGCCCGAGCGGAAATATCTCGACATCGCCTCGTCGAAGGCATGAGCGCACGGGTCGCGCGGCGCACGGC
>JBOHZT010000072.1:0-12142 GCA_050738535.1 Steroidobacteraceae bacterium | reverse complement strand
CGTCCAGGCGAAAGGTCGCTCCTACCGGCTCGATGCGTTGCTCGCCTCGCGAGCGGCCGCGGAGCGCTTCGCGGGGGGCGCCTACGCGACATTGTATCTCGCTCCGGGGGACTACCATCGGATCCACATGCCCGCGGCGGGTGAGCTGCGCTCGGCGCAGTACGTTCCCGGGCGGCTGTTCAGCGTCAATGCCGCGACGGCCGCGGCGGTGAGCGATCTCTACGCGCGCAACGAGCGAGTCGTGTGCGCCTTCGAATCCGATGCGCGCCTGCCGTTCGCGCTGGTGCTCGTCGGCGCGCTCCTCGTCGGCAGCATCGCGACGCGCTGGCACGGGGAAGTGACGCCCGCCCGGCCGCGCCGGGCGCGCGAGCTGTCCGCCCCTGCGGGAGGCTCGCGCCTCGAGAAGGGCGCGGAGATGGGGCACTTCAACATGGGATCCACCGTCATCGTCCTGTTCCCGCGCGGCGCCCTCGCGTGGCTTCCCGAGCTCGCGCCCGGCAGCATCGTCCGCATGGGCCAGCCGCTCGCTCGGCTCGGCGCGGCCGCCTAGCCGCATGCACGAGGACTGGCGACCGGCGGCGGGACGCGAGGCGCTCGTGCGGCGTGCAGCCCTCCTCGCGCGCACGCGGGCATTCTTCGCCGAGCGCGGCGTTCTCGAGGTCGAGACTCCGCTCCTGGTGAGCGCACCGGTCACCGAGGTGCACATCGCCTCGGCGCGAGTCACCCTCGAGCCGGGCGCGCCCGAGTTCTACCTCAGCACCTCCCCCGAGCACGCGATGAAACGGCTGCTCGCGGCCGGCTGCGGCGATATCTACCAGATCTGCCGCGCGGTGCGGGGCTTCGAGGTGAGTGCGCTGCACAATCCGGAGTTCACGCTCGTCGAGTGGTACCGGCTCGGCTTCTCGCTCGAGCAGTTGATGGACGAGGTGGCAGCGCTCGTGCGGACGCTCCTCGACGCGGCACCGCAGGCGGAACGGGCCGCAGGCACGCGCGCCGCGCGTGCGGTGGAGCACCTCAGCTACCGCGACGCTTTTCTCGAGGCGTTCGGGCTCGATCCTCTGAGTGCCCCGCTCGCCGCGCTCGAGGCCGCCGCGAGGACCTGGGGCTATGCCGCGCGCGGGAGCGCCGCGGGGCAGATCTGCCGCGACGAGCTGCTCGATTTCCTGGTAGCCGTGCGGCTCGGGCCGCGGCTCGGCCGCGGCAGACTCACGTTCCTGCACGGCTATCCCGCCTCGCAGGCCTCGCTCGCGAGGCTCGACCCACGCGACCCGCGCACCGCGCTGCGTTTCGAGCTCTACTGCGAGGGCATCGAGCTCGCGAACGGCTTCGACGAGCTCGCCTCGGCGCAGGAGCTGCGCGCGAGGCTGGGGCGCGATCTCGAGCGGCGCAAGGCGCTCGGGCTTCCCGAATTGGGCGTAGACGAGCGACTGCTCGCCGCCCTCGCAGCGGGACTTCCTTCCTGCGCCGGCGTGGCGCTCGGCTTCGACCGTGTGCTCATGCTCGCGCTCGGGGCCCAGCGCTTGGGAGAGGTGCTCGCCTTCCCGGCGGACCGGGCGTGACGACTACCGCTTGGACCGCTACCGCTTGCAGGGCCGCTGCCGCGCAGGCTGCCGTTGCCGCGCTACTGCTTCGCGCGCGAGATGTACCCGCCGGTGCGCGTGTCCACGCGAATGACCTCGCCCTCGTTGATGAACAGTGGCACCCGAACGACCGCGCCCGTTTCGGTCTTCGCGGGCTTCTGCCCGCCGGTCGCCGTATCCCCGCGCAGGCCGGGATCGGTCGCGACGACCTTCAGCTCGATGTGGGGCGGCGGGGTCACCAGGAGCGGCACATTATTGAACAGCGTCACGATGCACACCGTCCCGTCCTTCAGCCACTGGGCGCCGTCGCCGACCGCCCCTTTGCCGGCGGTGTACTGCTCGAAGGAATCGGGCACCATGAAGTGCCAGAACTCCCCGTCCTGGTACAGGTACTGCATGTCCATTTCGACCACGTCGGCCGCGTCCACCGACTCGCCGGACTTGAAGGTGCGCTCGATCACCCGTCCGCTCTTCAAGTTGCGGATCTTGACGCGGTTGAAGGCCTGACCCTTGCCGGGCTTCACCATCTCGTTCTCGACGATGGAGTACGGCTCGCCGTCGAGCAGGATTTTGACGCCTGAGCGAAACTCGTTGGTGCTAATTCCAGCCATTTCGATCTCACTGAAAGGCGGCCGATGATACTGGCAACCCGCCGAGCCTGCCAGCCGCCGCAAGGCACGTGGCAGAAGGAGCTCGCCGAGGCCATCCGCAGCCCGGGCGCGCTCCTCGAGGCGCTCGGGCTCGATCCGCAGCTGCTCGCGCCGGCCGCGGCCGCCGCGCAGTCGTTCCCGCTCCTCGTCCCCTGGAGCTTCGTGCGGCGCATGCGTCGCGGTGATCCGCGCGATCCGCTGCTGCGCCAGGTGCTGCCCCTCGCGGCCGAACGGCAAGACGTGCCCGGCTTCGTCGCGGACCCGCTCGGGGAGCGCTCGGCGACCGCCGCGCCGGGATTGTTGCGCAAGTACCGCGGGCGCGCGCTCCTCATCGCCACCTCGGCATGTGCGGTGCACTGCCGGTACTGCTTCCGCCGCGAATTCCCGTACGCCGAGCACGGCAATGGGCCGCGCTGGCAGGAGGCGCTCGAGGCACTGCGCGAGGATACCGGGATCGAGGAGGTCATCCTCAGCGGCGGGGATCCGCTCACGCTCGGCGACGCGCGTCTCGCCGCCCTCACGAGGGCCCTCGAGCCCCTCGGCCATGTGCGCCGGCTCCGCGTGCACACGCGCCTGCCCATCGTGCTGCCCGCGCGCGTCGATGCCGGACTCACCGCGTGGCTCGCGAGCCTCAAGTGGCCGGTGGTGATGGTGCTGCACGCCAATCACGCGAACGAGATCGACGCCGAGGTGCGCGGCGCTTGCGCGGCGCTGCGCGCCGCGGGCGCGACGCTCCTCAACCAATCCGTGCTGCTCGCGGGCGTCAACGACGACGCGGCGGCGCTCGCCGAGCTCTCCGAGAGCCTCTTCGGCGCGGGCGTGCTGCCCTACTATCTGCATGTCCTCGATCGGGTGCGCGGCGCGGCCCATTTCGAGGTGGACGAGGAGCGCGCGCGCCGGATCACCGGCGAGCTCACGGCGCGCCTGCCGGGCTATCTGGTACCGCGCCTGGTCCGCGAGTGCGCAGGCGCCCCGGCGAAGGTGCCCCTCATGCCCATCCTGTAATGAGAGACCCGGCACGCGCGCGCAGGCGGGCGCAGACTAGAATCCGCCGCACCGAACGAGGGACATTGCGTTCACCGAGCAGGACCTTGCGTTGGCCGAGCAGAACTCAGCGTTGACCGAGCAGAATGCCGTACCGCTCATCGTGCTGAGCGTCGCGCGAGATTCCGCCGAGCTCATCAACAGCATCCTGCGGCGCGCGGGCCACCCGGTCCACTGCACCTGGATACCGGCGCTGCCCGACTTGGGCGACGCCCTGGCGCAGATCAATCCCGAGCTGCTGCTGGTGGTCGAGCAGGGCGCCGACGAGCTCGCGACGGTCGCGGCGATTCGCGACCAGATCGCCCCGGCCGTGCCCCTGATCGTCGTGTCGGAGTCCATCGACGAGACGCGCATGACGGTCGCGATGCAGCACGGCGCGCGCGACGTGGTGACCCTCGGGATGCCCGCGCGGCTGCAAGCGGTCATGGGCCGGGAGCTGCGCGCCCACCGCCTCGAGCGCGCGCTCGAGAGCACCTTGCGCTCGGCGCGCGACGCGCGGCGACAGCTCGACGCCGTCCTGCAGCAATCCGCGGATGCGATCGCGCAGGTGCAGGAGGGCATCGTCGTCGACGCGAACGCCGCCTGGCTCGGGCTGTTCGGCTTCGAGCGCGACGCCATCGTCGGCCAGCCGATCATGGACGTGTTCGACGAGTCGACACATGCTGCTCTCAAAGGGGCGCTCGCGGCCTGCCTGCAGGGCCGCTGGAGCGATCACACGCTCAGCGCGAACGGCTATTTCGCCGACGGCGCGCGGCGCACGATCGAGCTGCTGCTCACCCTGGGCGAGCACGATGGTGAGCCCTGCGTGCGGCTCGTCATCCCGGCGCGGCAACGCGACGCGGGCAAGCTCGTCAAGGACCTCGAGGATGCGCTCAAGGAGGACCCGCTCACCGGCATGCTCCAGCGCCGGCCGCTGCTCGACGCCATCCACCGCAAGCTCGAGACGCCCGCGCCCGGCGGCGTGCGCTATCTCGCCGTGATGAAACCGGACAAGTTCGCCGCGATCGAGCGCGGCGTGGGCGTCACCGCGAGCGACGGCGTGCTGTTCGAGGTCGCAGGCATGTTGAGGGCGCAGCTCGGCCCGGCCGACATCGCCGGGCGGGTCGGCGGGGTCGCCTTTCTCACGCTGATCGAGCGCGGCAATGCCCGCGACGTCGAGGTCTGGAGCGAAGCCCTCCTCGGCCACGTGGCCAAGCAAGTGGTGAAGGTCGGCGATCAGTCGCTGTCACTCACCTGCTCGATCGGGCTCTCCGCGGTCCCCGCGGGCGCGGCGAGTCCCGATGCCGCGATCGCCGATGCGATCGAGGCCTGTCGCCGGGCCGGCGAGCGCGGCGGCAACCGGATCGAGTCCTCCCAGCGCGCCGACGAGGACGACCGCGTGCGCTCCTACGATGCGCTGTGGGTGAAGCACATCAAATCGGCGCTCGCCGAGAGCCGCTTCCGGCTGGTGCAGCAGCCCATCGCGAGCCTCACGGGAGCCGACGCCGGGATGAACGACGTGCTCGTGCGCATGCTCGATCCGGCCGGCAAGGAAATCCTGCCCTCCGACTTCCTGCCTGCCGCCGAGCGCAACGATCTCATGAGGCACATCGACCGCTGGGTCGTCGGCGCGTCGATCTCCTTCGCCGCCCAGCGCAAGGTCGGGTGCCTGTTCGTGCGGCTCTCGCGGGACACGCTGAAAGACGGCTCGTTCCTCGGCTGGCTCGACAACCAGCTGCGCACCGCGCGCGCCGAGCCGCAGCGGCTGTGCTTCGAGCTGACCGAGGAAATCGCGGCGAGCCAGTTGAGCGCGTTCGCGGCGCTCGCGTCCGGCCTGCGCCAGCGCGGCTGCCGCTCCGCCCTCGAGCAATTCGGGTCCGGCCGCGACCCGTGCGCGCTGCTCGCCGCGGCGCCGCTCGACTTCGTGAAGATCGACGGCGCGCTGATGCAGAGCCTCACGCACGACATGGCGCTGCAGGAGAAGGTGCGCGAGCTCACCGCCGAGGCGAAGCGCCGCGGGATCGAGACGATCGCCGAGAAGGTCGAGGACGCGAACACCATGGCCGTCCTATGGCAGCTCGGCGTGGGGTACATCCAGGGCTACTTCGTCCATACCCCCGAGGAGGTCGTGCTCAAGGCCGAGGCTTGACCGCGGAAGGCCGCCCGAGCCCGCGGCCGCTCGCGCGCGCGGCTCAGGCGTTCGCGAGTGCGGGCAGCGCGCGGGATCCGCCCTGCAGCCGCTCGAGGAAGCGCGCGTGCCAGCGGTGGATGTCGTTCTCCTTCAATGCCGCGAGAAGCTTCTCGTGGCGCGCCCGCCGCTCGGCGAGCGGCGCCGTGAGCGCCGCCTGCAGCGCGCGCGCAATCCCCTTCGTGTCGTAGGGATTGACGAGCAGCGCATCCGTGAACTCGCAGGCCGCGCCGGCGCGGTTCGACAGGACGAGCACGCCGGGATCCCGCGGATCCTGCGCGGCCACGAACTCCTTCGCGACGAGGTTCATGCCGTCGCGCAGCGGCGTCACGAGGCACGCTCGCGCGGCCCTGAGAAATCCCATGAGCGTCGCGTGCGGGAAATTACGGTTGAGATAGCGGATGGGCGTCCAGTCGGCATCGGCAAACCGCCCGTTGGTGCGCCCCGCGCTCTGCTCGAGGGAGTCGCGGATCTGCGCGTAGGCCGCGATGCTCTGCCGCCCGAGGGGCGCGATCTGCAGGTAAGTCACCTGTCCGCGCTGGTCGGGATAGTCCTCCAGGAAATGCCGGTAGGCCTGGAAGCGCTCGAGCAGCCCCTTGCTGTAATCTACCCGGTCGACGCCGACGATCAGCCGGCGCCCGACGAGGCCCTGCACCATGCGCTGCACCTGGGACGACTCGATCGCTCGCGCCGCGCTCTGCTGGATCGCGTCCACGTCGACGCCGATCGGAAAGACACCCGTGCGCACCGTCGAGCCGCTCACCTCGAGCGATCCCTCGTCGTCGGCCTCGATCCCCCACACGGCCGCGATTGCGCCGAGGAAGTGCCGCCGGTCGGTCTCCGTCTGGAAACCCACCAGATCGTAGGCGAGCAGCGCGCGCAGCAGCTCCTCGAACGTCGGCAGCGCGCGCAGCAGCTCGAAGTGCGGAAACGGGACGTGCAGAAAGAACCCGATGGGCGCGCGCACGTCGAGGGCGCGCAGCTTCTCGGCGAGCAGGATCAGATGGTAGTCGTGCACCCAGATGAGGTCCGCCGGGCGCAGGAGCGGCACGAGCTTGCGCGCGAAGAGCGCGTTCGCTTTCTCGTAGGCCGCATGCTCGCGATCGTCGTACCGGAAGCCGGCGAGGAAATCATGGAAGAGCGGCCAGAGCGTCGCATTGGCGAAGCCGCTGTAGTACCCGTCGAAGAGCGCCTGAGGCAGCGGCATCGTCGCGAAGGCGATGCCGTCGCGGACCGTGGTCTGCGGATCGCCGGGCTCCTGCTCGCCCGTCTCCCCGTTCCAGCCGAACCACAGGCCCCCGCGCGAGCGCATCGCGGAGAGCACGCCGATCGCGAGGCCGCCCGGAGGATTGCCCGCCCTCGAGGTAGGAACGCGGTTGGAGATGTTGACGAGCCGGGCCATGCCTCCCGAAGTGTAGAACAGATCGCCGCGGGGCGTCCTCGGGCGCCCGGACCGCTTCGCGCCGGCCTCGCGAGCCCTCAGGCCGTGAGCTGCAAGGACCGCTCGCGCCACCAGTGGAGAATGGTCGCCTCGAGCGTCGCGGCGTCGAGGCCGGCGGCGCCGATGCAATCGCCGCGCGAGCCGTGCTCGATGAAATGGTCCGGGATGCCGCAATGCAGGATCGGCAGGCAGATGCTCGCGGCGGAGAGACATTCGGCCACGGCGCTGCCGGCCCCGCCGGCTACGACGTTCTCCTCGATCGTGACGATCGCCCGGTGCCGCTCCGCGGCCGCGAGGATCGCCGCCTCATCGATCGGCTTCACGAACCGCATGTTGACGACGGTCATGTCGTGGCGCTCCGCGATGAGCTCGGCCGGCGCCACCATGGACCCGAAGGCGAGGATCGCGATGCCGTGGCGTCCGCTGCGGCGCACCTGCGCCTTGCCGATCGGCAGCGCCTGCATCTCGCGCGCGACCGCGACGCCGGGCCCCGCTCCCCGTGGGTAGCGCACCGCGGCCGGACGGTCGAGCGTCGTCGCGGTGTAGAGCATCTGGCGGCACTCGTTCTCGTCGGCCGGCGCCATGACGACCATGTTCGGCAAGCAGCGCAGGTACGTGAGATCGAAGCTTCCCTGGTGGGTCGCGCCGTCCCCGCCCACGAGCCCCGCGCGGTCGATCGCGAGCACGACCGGAAGCTTTTGCAGCGCCACGTCGTGGATCAGCTGGTCGTAGGCCCGCTGCAGGAACGTCGAGTAGATCGCGACCACCGGGCGCATGCCGGACGAGGCGAGCCCGGCGGCGAACGTGAGCGCGTGTTGCTCGGCGATCGCCACGTCGAAGTAGCGGTCCGGGAAGCGCTTGGAGAACTCGACGAGCCCCGAGCCCTCGCGCATCGCGGGCGTGATGCCGATGAGGCGCGGCTCCCGCTCGGCCATCTCGCACAGCCACTCGCCGAAGACCTGCGTGTACGTGGGCCCGCTCGATTTCTCCTTGTACACGACGCCGGTGCGCGGATCGAAGGGACCCGGACCATGCCACTTGATGGGGTCTGCCTCGGCGGGCGCATAGCCCTTGCCCTTCTGCGTCACCAGGTGCAGCAGCTGCGGGCCCTTCAAGTTGCGCACGTTCCGCAGCATCGAGACGAGCGCGTGCACGTCGTGCCCATCGACCGGACCGATGTAGTTGAGGCCCATTTCCTCGAAGATGGTGCCGGGAAGCACCATGCCCTTCACGTGCTCCTCGGAACGCCGCGCGAGCTCGAGCGCGCTCGGCACCCGCCGCAAGACGCGCTTGCCCCCCTCGCGAATGTGCGAGTAGAGCTTGCCCGAGAGCAGCCGCACGAGGTAGTTCGAGAACGCGCCGACCGCCTCGGAGATCGACATGTCGTTGTCGTTGAGGATCACGAGCAGGTCCACATCGAGCGAGCCTGCGTGATTCAGCGCCTCGAACGCCATCCCGGCGCTCATCGCGCCATCCCCCACGATGGCCGCGACCCGCCGCCCCTCCCCCGAGCGCGCCGCGGCGATCGCCATGCCGAGCGCGGCGCTGATGGCCGTGCTCGAGTGGCCGACGCCGAAGGCGTCGTAGTCGCTCTCATGCCGCGCCGGAAACGGTGCGAGGCCGCCCTTCAGCTTGATGGTGTGCAGCTTGCCGCGCCGCCCGGTGAGCACCTTGTGCGGATAGGCCTGGTGTCCCACGTCCCACACGAGCCGGTCGCGCGGCGTGTCGTAGACGTAGTGCAGGGCGATCGTCAGCTCGACCGTGCCGAGCCCGGCGGCGAAATGCCCGCCGCGCGTGCTGACGCTTTGAATGAGGAACTCGCGCAGCTCGGCCGCGAGCTGCGGGAGCTTCGCCTGCGGCAGGCGGCGCAGGTCCGCGGGCGAGTCGATTCCGGCAAGGAGCGGGAATGGATCCATGGCGCTTCAGGCTCCGCTGGGGGATGGGCTCCGGGGCGGCATCGTCTAATACCGTCGCGACAGCAGCCAGTTGGCGAGCGAGCGCAGCGGCTGCGCCCGCTCACCGAAGGGCTCGAGCGCGTCGAGCGCCTCGGCATGCAGACGCCCCACCTCGGTTTGCGAGGCAGCGACACCGACCACCGCGGGGTACGTCGGCTTCGCGCGGATCTCGTCCGCGCCGGTCGCCTTGCCGAGCGTCGAGGCGTCCCCGATCACATCGAGCAGATCGTCCTGGATCTGGAAGGCGAGACCGATCGCCGCCGCGAAGCGCTCGAGGCCGGTGGCGAGGCGCGGCTCGAGCGCCGGCACGCACGCGGCCGCCATCGCGACCGCCGCCCGGATGAGCGCTCCGGTCTTGCGCGAGTGCATGTCCTCGACCTGCGCGCGGTCGAGCCGGTGGCCCTGCACGGCGAGATCGATGGCCTGCCCGCCCGCCATGCCGAGACTGCCGCTCGCGCTCGCGAGGAGCGCGACGAGCCGCAGGCGGATCTCGGGCGCGGCCGGCAGGCCCGCGTCCTCGGCGAGCAGCTGGAACGCGAGCGGCTGCAGTCCATCCCCGACGAGGATCGCCGTCGCCTCGTCGTAGGCCTTGTGGCACGTCGGGCGTCCGCGCCGCAGATCGTCGTCGTCCATGGCGGGCAAGTCGTCGTGCACCAGCGAGTAGACATGCACCAGCTCGATCGCGCAGGCCGCGGCCTCCATGTCCTCCTCACGCAGATCGAGCGTCCGGGCCGTCGCGAAGACGAGCGCCGGGCGCACCCGCTTGCCGCCGCCGAGCACGCTGTAGCGCATGGCGTCGTGCAAGCGCGCCGGCTGCACATGGGCGCCCGGCAGCCGCCGCTCGAGTGCGCGCTCCATGCGCGCCTGCCAGGCCTCGAGCTGGGCCTTGAAGAGGTCCGATTCCTGAGCGGCGGCCCGGCGATCCGCCGCGGCACCGCTCACGCGAGCGCTCCGTCCGCCGCCCGGATGAGGCTCACTGTGGCCTCGCGGCGGGCTCGCTGCCGGCTTCCGCCGCGCCCGGAATCGCCGGATGGCGATGGCGGGCGGACTTGACGGCGCTCACCGGAACGCTCACGTCCGCCGGAGCCGGACGTGGAGCGGATGCGCCGGCGCCGCCGTGGACGATCGGGAAGTCGGGCGCCATGGCGCCCTGCGTCCGCGGCCCGCGCAGGGACACGGCGAACGCCTTGAGCGGCCGGCTGAACGCGTCGTCGACCGCCGTCCCCTCGAAGCCGCAATGCGCCATGCAGTTGTCGCAGCGCGGATTGCGGCCGACGCCGTAGTTCTCCCACACCGTGTCCTCCATCAGCGAGCGGAAGCTCGGCGCGTAGCCCTCGTCGGAGAGCAGGTAGCAGGGACGCTGCCAGCCGAAGAGGTTGTACGTCGGATTGCTCCAGGGAGTGCACTGGTAGCGCTGATTGCCGGCGAGGAAATCGAGGAATAGCGAGGAGTGATTGAATTTCCAGCGGGTCGCCCGGCCTTCGCCGCGCTTGAAGATCTCACGGAACAATCGCTTGCTCGCGCTGCGCTCGAGGAACACGTCCTGGCGCGGCGCGTGCGAATAGCTATATCCCGGGGAGACGGTGATGCCCTCGACGCCGAGGCCGGTGGCAAGGTCGAAGAACTCCGCCACGTCGTCCGGATTCTCGCCGTTGAAGAGCGTGCAGTTGATCGTCACCCGGAAGCCGCGCTCGAGCGCGAGCCGGATCGCGGCGACCGCCTTGTCGTAGACGCCCTCCTGGCAGACCGACTGGTCGTGCCGCTCCCGGTTGCCGTCCAGGTGGATGGAGAACGTGAGGTAGGGCGAAGGGGTGTACTCGTCGATGTGCTTGGCGAGCAAAATGGCGTTCGTGCACAGATAGACGAACTTCTTGCGCGCGACGATGCCCGCGACGATCGTCGCCATCTCCTTGTGAATGAGCGGCTCCCCGCCTGGAATCGAGACGATGGGCGCCCCGCACTCGTCCACCGCATGCAAGGCGTCCGCGACGCTCAAGCGCTTCTGGAGCGTCTCCTTCGGATAGTCGATCTTGCCGCACCCGGAGCAGGCGAGATTGCACTGGAAGAGCGGCTCGAGCATCAGCACCAGCGGGTAGCGCTTCACCCTCCGGAGCTTGCGGCCCGCGATGTAGCTCGCCACCCGATACTTCTGCAACAATGGAATACCCACGTCCTCAAGCTCCCTTTCGCGACTGCAACGCTTCGAGCGCGGCGCGATGATCGCGCCAAATGCGCGTCCACTCCAGCACGAACCACGGGGTGAACTGGGCGGCGCCGTGCCCCGCCATCTCCGCCTCGAGCGCCTGCGGCGGCGCCCAGCGCCACCCGGCGATCTCGTCGCGGTTCGCCTCGAGCCGCCCCCCGTGGCGCCCGATGTACACCGAGCACAGCTCGTGCTCGGCGCCTGCCTCCCCGTACTGCGCCTGGTACTCGAACTTGAAGAGTAGCTGCAACGCGCAGCGGATCCCGAGCTCCTCCTCGAGCCGGCGGTGGATCGCCGTCTCCATGGGCTCGTCGCGCCGCGGGTGGCTGCAGCAGCTGTTCGACCAGTAAAGCGGCCACAGCCGCTTCGAAGGCGCCCGCTGCTGCAGGAACAGCTCGCCGCCCTCGTTGAAGATGAGCAGGGAGAAGGCGCGATGCCGTACCCCGCGCCCGGCATGGCAGAGCGCCTTGCTCAGGTGGCCGACCTCACGGTCCGCCTCGTCGACGAGGATCAGCGGCTCCGCATCCGCTGGAGGATCGGCCGCGCCCGCGAGGCTGGCCCGAGCATTATCCATCGAGAGACATCTCCTCGCCGCGCTTGCAGGACGGATCGAAGCGGCGCCATGCCGACCGCGCAGGGGCACGAGGTTGCAATCGGCATGCCCATGATAACTGCGACCCAAACGTGTGCGCCAGCACCCGAACGCCAGCCGTCGCGTACAATCCACACCCGGCGGCCGCAGGACGCATATTCCCTCGCCGCCCCGTCTCCCCGATAATGCGCTCGATGGACCCTGGCTTCCTGCGCTGGTGTGGTATCGCCGTCACAGCGGCATGCGCCACTTACGCAGTGCTAGCGGCGGCGATCACGCTCTTCTGGCGGGCGCGGCGCTTACGCCCCCGGCCGCTGCGGTCCGGCGCCGCGATGCCTGCGGTCACGGTGCTCAAGCCGCTTTGCGGAGCCGAGCCCGCACTCTACGGCGCGCTGCGCTCCTTTTGCGAGCAGGTCGGCGTCGAGGTCCAGATCGTGTTCGGCGTGCGCGATGCGGAGGATCCCGCGCTCGCCGTGGCACGGCAGCTACAGCTCGAGTTCCCGCGCTGCG
>JBOHZT010000071.1:0-12288 GCA_050738535.1 Steroidobacteraceae bacterium | reverse complement strand
GCGGTCCGCGCCCCCGCGGCGCTCCGCGGCGGAGGAATCCATCGAGATCGTCGGCAACTCGGACATGGCGCCTCGCCTACCGTAAGGCTCGAGCAACGACCATTCTAGCGGCGCTGGGCGCAAAGGGTGACCACGATCCGGCCGCGCGCACCGCAGCGCTCGGCTTAAGTCCAATCGGTGCCGCGCCCCGCCCCGGAACCGGCAGCGGCGCCCGGCGTTCTCCGGTGAACCACCTCCTCACCCGGCGAGGCTCGCGCCATGGCATCTGTTCTCGTTGCCCTCTACGACGACCACGCGACGGCCGAGCGCGTTCGCACCGCGCTCGTGCAGGACGGCTTCCCGACCGACCGCGTGCAGCTCACCTCCTGCCGCGAGCCGGGGACGGCCGGCATGATCGCGGCCCAGCCTGCCACGGAGCGCTTCCGGGAGTACTTCGAGAGCCTCTTCGACAGCGAGGCGCATCTGCGCCATGCGCGCTTCCTGGCCGGGCGCGTGCGCGACGGCGCCGCGACCATCACCGTTCACCCGCGCGGCGAGCGCGAGATCAGCCGCGCGCTCGAGCTGCTCGAGCGGGAAGCTCCGCTCGTGATCGACCCCGAACACCTCGAGGACACCCGCTTCGAGCAGGCGGCCTCGGCCCACGATCGCCCTTATCTGCTGCGCGTGATCCAAGGCAGCGACCGCAGAGCGCCGGAGGGCTAGCGCACCGGCGCGGGACAGGCTCAAAAGAGCGGCTCCCACAGGCGCCAGAACCAGCCCCGCAGACGCTCGAGGAACCCGCGCCTGCGCACGTCCTCCCGCGTGATGCGCTTCGCGCGCCGTACGCCTGCCTCGAACGCCGCGCGCAGCTGTCGAGCCGTCGAGCGGCCGAGGATGACCGCATCGATCTCGTCGTTGAACAGCACGCTGCGCTCATCGAAGTTCGAGGAGCCGACGAGCGACCAGATGCCGTCGACGACCAGGGTCTTCGAGTGCACGATCCCGCCCTGCCGCTCATAGAGCCTCACGCCCGCCCGCAGGAGCGAGGCATAGTGGGAGCGCTGAATCGCGAGGGCCGGCGGCGAATCGCTGTGCGAGGGCAGCAGGAGCTCCACGTCGACGCCGCGCCGCGCCGCGCTCCTCAGGGCCGCCATCTCCTGGTGCGTCGGCACGAAATAGGCCGCGGTCACGAGGATGCTGCCGTGCGCGCCACGCATGGCCGAGATGACGGTGGCGTAGTAGCGGGGCGCGAGCCGCGGACTGCTGCCGATGATCCGCACGAGCTGCGTTCCCGCGCGTCTTCGCACGAGCTGCGTTCCCACCTGTGGCGACGCGCTCGCCGGCTCGCTCTGCGCGAGCGCCCGCCCGGTCGCCGCTCGCCATTGCGCGCGAAAGAGCCCTGCGACTCGCGCGACGGCCGGACCGCGGATCTCCACGTCGATGTCATGCCAGAGCTCGTGCGGCGGCGCCGGCCCCGCGACGCGCTCCACGTGGGGCGCGCTCTCGTAGTCCGAGCTCAGATTGACGCCGCCGATGATCGCGACGGCGCCGTCGACCACCAGGATCTTGCGGTGATCGCGCGAGTTCGGCGAGTAGTGCCGCCGGCCTGCGAGCGGATCGAGGGGATTGAAGGCCGTGATCCTGATGTGCGCCGCGCGCAGACGCGCGTGGAATCTACCCGGCGTGTCGAGCGATCCGAACGCATCGTAGATGATGCTGATCGCGACGCCCTCGCGACTTTTCTCGACCAGCAGGTCGCCGAGGGAGCGGCCGCCGCTGCGCACGTCCTCGAATATGTAGTACTCGAGGTAGACGTAGTGTTTCGCGCCGGCGATCGCCGCAAAGATCGCAGGGAACGTCTGCGCTCCATTGCGCAGCACCCGCACGCTGTTGTCGACGTAGATGGGGCTCCCGGCGACCGCCTGCTCCACCGCGAGGTAGCGCTTGAATGCGCGCGGGTCGGGCGCCTGCGCGGCGAGCCGGTCGAGCTGCCGCGCCGACACACGCTCGTCGAGCGGCCCATGGGGACCGTCAAGCCGGATCTCGGCCATTCGCGGCGCCCGGGCGAGGAGCCGCGCCTCGTCGACGAACGGAATGTGGGCACAGCCTGCGAGCAGCGCCGCTTCGATGGCGAGCGCCGCAGCGGCAGCAAGCAGACGGGCGCAGCGCAGCCGAGCGGCTCGAGCTACTCGAGTCTCCATCTGAGGCCGGCGAACACTTCGTTGGCTACGCGCTCGTCGGGCTCACCGACGAGCGTCAGCTTGAACCAACGATACCCTGCGAGCCCCGTGATGCGGGAGGTGAACTTCAACTCCGCGCCGGCCGTGAAATCGTAGAGGTTGTGCGCATTGCCGAACGTGAGGACTCCGGGCGAATAGAACGCGCTGCCGAATACGGTGAGCCCGATGCGCTCGATGAGCTCGTAGCGCGCGTTCGCGCCGCCCGCTATCGCGAAGATGTCCGTCTTCTGCTGCGCGGCGAGCAGGCCGACGTAGCCCTGCGGCCCGATCTCGAGCGACAGGCGCGGCAGGATGTCGAGATCCGTATGGAACATCAGCGCGGCGGAGGCGACGATGTCCCGGTTCTCGCTGAGCAGCAGTCCGTAATCGAGATCGCCGGCGACTCGCGCGATCGGCGCGGGCGTCAGATAGCGCAGCTGCAGCACGCTGTTGCCGATGACCGCATCGACGGCATGCGTGACACCGGGGGGCCGCGGCTCCTGCGCGTAAAGGGGTCCGGCGGCCGCAATCAGGCCGAGTCCTGCGAGCGTCAATGTTGCAATTCGCATGTCGTGACCTCCTCGAAACTGGTCCGTACCGGCAGGATTCGTGCCGCGGCCGATGCAACGCGCGAAGATCTGCAGCGCGGAACCGCAGCGCAGGCCGCGGGAGGCGGTTATGATTCACCGTAAGGTCGAGGCTTCAGCTAGGGGAGCGCACATGCGAAGACATTGCTGGACCGTGGTTGCACTCTTGCTGCTGCCGCTGGCGCTGCCCGCCGCGGCCGCAACCGCACCCCAGTGGCGCGCGGGGCAGAACTACTTCGTGATCGATCCGCCCGTGCCGACCAGCGTGCCCGCCGGGAAGATAGAGGTCACCGAGGTGTTCTCCTACGCCTGCCCCGCGTGCAACCAGTTCTATCCCGTCGCGGACCGGCTGCGCGAGAGCCTGCCGCCGAACGCGGTGATGGACTACGTCTCGGCGGCGTTCAATCCCTCGGAGGACTGGCCGGTGTTCCAGCGTGCCTACTACACGGCGAAGGCACTCGGTGTCGCCGCCAAGACGCACGATTTGATGTTCGATGCCGTGTGGAAATCGAGGCAGCTCGCGGTCTACGACCAGTCCGGCGAGCACTTGAAGAGTCCCTTGCCGACGATCGAGGACGTGGCCGAGTTCTATCAGCGGCGCGCGGGTATCAGCAAAGCCCGGTTCCTCGCCGCCGCGAACTCCTTCGCCGTCAATCTCGACATGCGACGAGCCGACGCCTACATCACCTCAGCGCAGGTCGACGAGACCCCGACCCTCATCGTCGATGGGAAATACCGGCTGACGGTTCCTTCCGCGGGCGGCTACAACCAGACCATCGAGCTCGTGAAGTGGCTCGTGGCTAAGGCGAGCCACCACTAGCCGGCGGACGCGCGCTCAGCCGCGCGCGGCGGCGCCGGCCGGCCGGCGGCCGCTCACGCTCGCGCCTGCATGCTCGGGAAGGCGCACGAACGAGAACAGCGACAGCGCGCCGATGCCCACCATTACGAGGAGCGCGACCTCGCAGTTGGCAAGGGTCACGTGCCCGGTGGGCTCGTCGAGGACGAGCGAGGTGACGTTCATCAGGATCGCGGCGAGCGACACCGAGAACGCGTTCGTGGTCTGCAGCACGAGGTTCCACAGCACCGTCGCGCTTCCCACCTCCTCGTGCGGCACGTCGGCGAACGCCAAAGTGCTCAAGCCGGTGAACTGCAGCGAGCGCGCCATGCCCACGATCCCGAGGATCGCGAAGATCACCCAGAACGAGGCGAGCGCGGAGCACGCGGCGCACGCGACGATCGCGGTGAGCAGCAGCGATCCGCTCGTGAGAAGCACCGGCCGGAAGCCGAAGCGCCTGATCGTGCGCGTGGTCGCGGTCTTCAGCAGCAGATCGCCGCCGTTCATCGCGAGCAGCAGCAGGCCGGAGTACAAGGCGCTGTAGCCGAGCACCACCTCGAACAGCAACGGCAGCACGAACGGCAGCGCCCGCACGGGCATCCTCACGAGCAGCCCGCCCCGCAGCGTCGTCGTGACGAAGGTCGGGATGCGCGTCGCGCGCAGCGACAGCACCGGATGCTCGACACGCGCCACGTGGCGCAGCGCGAGCACGCCGCACAAGACCCCGGCGGCCGAGATGGCACCGCCCAGCGCCCAAGAGCCGTTCGTGGTGCTCATCAGGTCGAGACCCGCCAGCAGACCGCTCGAGGCGGCGGCGAGCAGCACGAAACCCGCCATGTCGAACGGCCTGCGCGTCTCCTCCTTCAATGCCGGGATGAACCGCAGGATCAGGAGCACTCCGGCGATGCCGACCGGCACGTTGAGCAGGAAGATCCACGGCCAGGAGAGATAGGTGACGATGAAGCCGCCGACGGCCGGCCCGAACGTCGGCGCCATCAGCATGGGCACCGTGCTGATCGTCATGACGGAGATGAGGTCCTCCTTCGCCGTCGATTTGAGCAGGACGATGCGCGCGATCGGGGTCATGAGCGACGCGGCGGCGCCCTGCAGCACGCGCGCGGCGATGAATTCCGGGAAGGTATGGCAGAGCGCGCACAGAACCGAGGCTACCGTGAAGCCTGCGACCGCCAGCGCGAATACCCGGCGGGCACCGAAGCGGTCCGCGACCCAGTTGCTGCTCGGCAGGAGCACGGCCTGGGCGAGCATGTAGAGCGTGATGCCGAGATTGAGATCGACCGGACGCACACCGAAGGTGTGCGCCATGTCCGGCATGGCGATCACGACGACCGACGCGTCGAGCCCCGCCATGAACATGGCGGAGGCGACGATCAGCGCGATCACACGTGAGCTTACGCGGGTCCGGGCGTGACCGACCAATGGGGAGTCTTCTTACGTGTCAATCGTCCATCCGGCGCCGGCGAAACCCGCCGGCGCAATATACTCCTTCCCGACGGGACCTCGAGAATCCGCGCAGCTCGACATGATCGACGATCCGACACGCCCCACCGCCTGGCCCGCGCAGGCGGCGCACGCGACGCCGGCCGCTCAGGCAGCGCACGCACGCGACATGCCCGGCGAGCTCGAGGTCGATCTGCTGATCGTGGGCGGGGGCATCAACGGCGCCGGCATCGCGCGCGATGCCGCCGGGCGCGGCTTGCGGGTGTGCCTGGTCGAGCAATCCGACCTCGCCGCGTTCACCTCCTCGGCGAGCACGAAACTCATCCACGGCGGCCTGCGCTATCTCGAGTACGGCGAGATCCACCTGGTCCGCGAGGCGCTCGCCGAGCGCGAGCGGCTGCTCGCGATCGCGCCGCACATCGTGCGGCCGCTGCGTTTCGTCTTGCCGCAGGCGCGGGGTCTGCGTCCCGCGTGGCAGATCCGGCTGGGTTTGATGGTGTACGACCATCTCGGCGGCCGCAAGCTCCTCGCGCCTTCGCGGGCGCTCGACCTGCGGCGCGATCCGGCCGGCGAGCCGCTGCAGCCGCAGTTCGTGCGGGGCTACGCCTACTCCGATTGCCGCGTCGACGACAGCCGCCTGGTGCTGCTGAATGCGCTCGATGCGGCCGAGCGGGGCGCGCGCATCTTCACGCGCACGCGACTCGAAGCCGCGCATGCGGAACGCGGCGGGTGGACAGCCGACTGCAGGGACCTCGCGACGCAGCGGCGCATCCGCATTCGGGCGGCCGCGCTCGCCAACGCCGCGGGCTGCTGGGTGGAGCCGGTGAGGCGCGCCGCGGACCTGCCGGCGCGCGCACTGGTGCGCCTCGTGAAAGGCAGTCACATCGTCGTGCCGCGCCTCTTCGCGGGAGAGGCCGCCTACCTCCTGCAGAATCCCGATCGCCGCGTCATCTTCGCCATCCCGTACGAGCGCGATCTCACGCTCATCGGCACGACCGACGTACCCTACTCGGGAGACCCTCGCGAGGTATGCGTCTCACCGCAGGAGGTGGAGTATCTCTGCGCGGGCGTCAACCGCTACTTCAAGTCTGCCGTGCGCGCGCGCGATGTCGTCTGGCGCTACGCAGGGGTGCGGGCTCTGCACGAGAGCCACGCGGCGCGCGCGCAGGCGGTGACGCGGGATTACGCCCTCGAGCTCGAGCGCTCGAGCGCCGGTCCCGTGATCCTTTCCGTAATCGGCGGCAAGCTCTCGACGTACCGCTCGCTTGCCGAGGCGGCGCTACGCAAGCTGCGCCCATTCATCGGCGGCTCGGCGCATTCCTGGACGGGCGAGACGCCGCTGCCGGGCGGCGACGCCGGGCCGCCCGCGGCGCTCGCGGCTCGCGCGCTCAGCCGCTGGCCGTTCCTGCCCGTCTCCCTCGCCCGCCGCCTGGCGCACACCTACGGCACGCGCATGGAGCGCATTCTCGGGAGCGCCGCTTCGCTCGCGGGGCTCGGCGCGGAGTTCGGCGGCGGCCTCACGGCCGCCGAGGTCGATTACCTGAAGGCCCAGGAATGGGCGGTGACCGCCGAGGACATTCTCTGGCGGCGCACGAAGCTCGGCCTCGAGCTCACGCCTGCGGCCCAGGCCAACCTCGAGTCCTACCTGCAGGCCCCCCACGGCGTGCAGGCCCTGGGAGCGCAGCCATGAGGTCCGCGGCGTCCTGCATCGGCGCGATCGATCAAGGGACCTCGAGCACGCGTTTCGTCGTCTTCGACCACGGCGGCCAAGTTCTCTCGAGCGCGCAGCTCGAGCACCGGCAGCACTATCCGCGGGCCGGGTGGGTCGAGCACGACGCGGAGGAGATCTGGCGGAACACGCTCGAGACCGCCGCCCGAGCGCTCGAGCACATCGGCTTGACCGGCGCGGACCTCGCGGCGGTCGGGATCGCCAATCAGCGCGAGACGACGCTTCTGTGGGACCGGCGCACCGGCGAGCCGCTGTACCGCGCGATCGTGTGGCAGGACACGCGGACCCGCGACCTCGTGGCGCGGCTCGCCGAGCGAGGCGGACCAGACCGCTTCCGCGCCAAGACCGGGCTGCCTCTGGCGAGCTACTTCAGCGCGCCGAAGCTCGCATGGCTGCTCGACGAGGTATCCGGCGCGCGCGCCATGGCGCAGACCGGCGACGCCTTGTTCGGCACCCTGGATACGTGGCTGCTCTGGAAGCTCACGGGAGGATCCCGCGGCGGCGCGCACCTCACGGACGTGACGAACGCCAGCCGGACGCAGCTCATGGACCTGCACACCCTCGAGTGGGACGCGGAGCTTCTCGAGGCCTTTGGAATACCGCGTGCGATGCTCCCCCGGATCGTCCCTTCGAGCGGTCTCGCCCTCGAGGCGAGCGCCTCCCCGCTCGCGGGCGCGCGCCTCGAGGCGCTCCTCGGCGACCAGCAAGCGGCGCTCGTCGGCGAGGCCTGCTTCGCGCCCGGCCACGCGAAGAACACGTACGGCACCGGCTGCTTCGTGCTCATGAACACCGGCGAGCGAATCGTGAGATCCCGCGCAGGACTCGTCACCACGGTGGCCTATCAGATGGGCTCGAGCCCGGCGCGCTATGCGCTCGAGGGCTCGATCCCCGTGACCGGGGCCCTCGTCCAGTGGCTGCGCGACAATCTCGGGCTCATCGCCAGCAGCGGCCAGATCGAGGCACTCGCGCGCGAGGCGCCGGACAACGGTGGCGTCTATTTCGTCCCCGCCTTCTCCGGACTGTACGCGCCGCACTGGAACGCGGGCGCGCGCGGCACGCTCATCGGCCTCACGCAGCATTCGACTCGCGCGCACCTCGCGCGCGCGGTGCTCGAGTCCGCCGCTTATCAGACGGTCGACATCCTCGAGGCCATGGAGCGCGACGGCGGGAGCGCGCGCTCGGAGCTGCGCGTCGACGGCGGGATGGCCGCCAATGAGCTGCTCATGCAGTTCCAGGCGGACATCCTCGGTACACCGGTCGTCCGGCCCCGCGTGACCGAGACGACCTCGCTCGGCGCCGCCTACGCGGCGGGGCTCGCCGCGGGTTACTGGAGCAGCGAGGAGGAGCTCACGGGCCACTGGGCGGTCGGCAAGCGCTTCACACCCGCCATGGACGCCGAGCAGCGCCGACGCCTGCTCGCGTCGTGGCGCAAGGCCGTTGGGCGGTCGCTCGACTGGCTCGATTGACTCACGCCCTGCGCACGAGCCTCGCGATGAGGCTCGCCACCGCGAGCACGAGGAAGATCACGAACAGGATCTTGGCGATGCTCGCGGCGCCGGCCGCTATCCCGCCGAACCCGAGCACCGCCGCGATGATCGCGATGATGAAGAAGACGACTGCATAGTAAAGCATGCGCATTCTCCGCTTCAGTTCGCGTCTCGAGCCTGACCGAGGGCCGCGGGTCGCGTCATAGGGCTGCGCCCACGCCTCGTGTAGGAGAACTCTCACCCGCACCCCGATCGGTTTATAGTGAGCTTCCGGCGGGACTTCGACGGGGGATCGGAGTGTGAGAGAGCTCCACGGCAGGGTTGCTTTCGTGACGGGCGGCTCGAGCGGCATCGGACTCGGCCTGGTGAAAGTCCTCGCCGCGCAAGGCATGAAAGTCGCCTTCTCGTACCGCCGCGAGACGCATCTCGATGAGACGATGGCCTACTTCCGCGGCCAGCCCGCACTCGCCGTGCACCCGCTCCGGCTCGACGTGATGGATCGAGCGGGATTTGCCCGCGCAGCGGACGAAGTGGAGCGCGAGCTCGGCCCCGTCCAGCTTCTCATCAACAACGCGGGCGTCGGCGTCCATGGGCTCATGGAGCACGCCACCTACGAGGACTGGGACTGGGTCCTCGGCGTGAACTTGGGCGGCGTGGTGAACGGGCTCGTGACGTTCCTGCCGCGCATGCTGCGCTCCGGTCTCGAAGCGCACATCGTCAACGTCTCCTCCATGGGCGGCCTCGCCGCGCTCGGCTCGGTCGGGCTCTATGCGGCGTCCAAATTCGCCGTCGTCGGCCTGACCGAGGCGCTGCGGACCGACATGATCGGCCGCAACATCGGCGTGTCCGTCTACTGTCCGGGCCCCGTCAAATCGCACATCGCGGAGAGCGGCAGCGCGCGCCCGGAGCATCTCGCCCGCACCGGATACTCGAGCCCCGAGCTGGTGAAGGGCACGCCGCCTCCGGCGATGATCCTGCACGCGATGGAAGCCGTCGCCGCGGCGCGCTATGTGCTCGAGGGCATCCGCAAGAACACGCTCTACATCCTGAGCCATCCCGAGTTCCGCGACGTGCTCGCCGCGCGGAACGCGGCGATCCTCGCGGCCGTTCCTGACGAGCCGATCGACCAATCCCGGGCCGATTCGATCCGCTGGATCCTCTCGAACCCCATCTACGACGAGGGCGCCTGAGCGTGAGCTCGCCCGCTGCACCGCTCGTGTTCCTGATCGATGTCGACAACACCCTGTTCGACAACGACGCATTGGTGCGCGATCTCATGGGACACATCGAGCGCGAATATGGCGCGCCGAGCCGCGAGCGCTACTCCGAGATCCTCGAGCAGGTGCGCTCCCGCCTGGGCTACGTCGATTATCTCGGCGCGCTGCAGCAATACCGGACCGAGCACATCGACGATCCGCGGCTGCTCGAGATGTCCTCGTTCCTGGTCGACTATCCGTTCCCGAGCCGGCTCTATCCTGGCGCGCTCGAGGTGCTCGGCCGGCTGTGCGCCTGGGGCACGACGGTCATCCTCTCCGATGGGGACGTCGTCTTTCAGCCGCGCAAAGTGCAGCGCTCGGGCCTGTGGGACGCCGTCGCCGGCCGAGTGCTCATTTACATCCACAAGGAGCGGATGCTCGATGCCGTCGAGCGGCGCTACCCCGCGGCGCACTACGTGATGATCGACGACAAGGCGCACATCCTCCACGCCATCAAGTCCGCTTGGGGGCCGCGCGTCACGACGATCCTGCCGCGGCAAGGCCATTACGCGCACGACGCGGCGCTGGTCGCCTCCGTTCCGCCGCCCGACCTCACGGTCGCCCACATCGCGGACCTGCTCGAGCGGCGCTTCGACGGATCGCGCGCTCAGTAGGTGATCACGGAGCGAATCGATTCGCCCCGGCGCATCAGATCGAACGCGTCGTTGATCCTCGCGAGCGGCATCTCGTGGGTGATGAGAGCGTCGATGTCGATCCGGCCCTCCATGTACCAGTCGACGATCTTCGGCACGTCCGTGCGCCCCCGGGCGCCCCCGAAGGCGGTCCCCTTCCACACTCTTCCCGTCACGAGCTGGAACGGCCGCGTGCTCACCTCCTCGCCCGCGCCGGCGACGCCGATGATGACCGACACGCCCCAGCCGCGATGACAGCATTCGAGGGCCTGGCGCATGAGGCTCACGCTGCCCACGCACTCGAAGCTGTAGTCCGCGCCGCCATCGGTGAGCGCGACGAGATGCTGCACCAGGTCCGCGCCGATCTCCCGCGGGTTCACGAAGTGCGTCATGCCGAACCGCTCCGCGAGCGCCTTGCGCCCCGGGTTCACATCCACCCCGATGATCTTCCCTGCCCCGACCAGCCGCGCGCCCTGGATGACGTTGAGGCCGATGCCGCCGAGCCCGAACACCACGACGCTCGCGCCCGGCTCGACTTTCGCGGTGTTGATGACCGCCCCGAGCCCGGTGGTGACGCCGCAACCGATGTAGCACACCTTGTCGAACGGAGCGTCCTCGCGGATCTTCGCGACTGCGATCTCGGGCAGCACGGTGTAGTGGGAGAACGTGGAGCATCCCATGTAGTGATGCACCAGCTTACCGTCGAGCGAGAAGCGGCTCGTGCCGTCCGGCATCACGCCCTTGCCCTGCGTCGCACGGATGGCGGTGCACAGATTGGTCTTGCGCGAGAGGCACGACTTGCACTGTCGGCACTCGGGCGTGTAGAGCGGGATGACGTGGTCGCCCTTCCTGACGGAACTCACGCCGGCTCCCACGTCCACGACCACGCCTGCCCCCTCGTGACCGAAGATCACCGGGAACAGCCCCTCCGGGTCCGCGCCCGAGCGCGTGAACTCGTCCGTGTGGCACACCCCGCTCGCCGCGAGCTCGATCAGCACCTCCCCGGCTCTCGGTCCCTCGAGGTCGAGCGTCACGACCTCGAGCGACCGCCCCGGCTCGAATGCAATCGCGGCCTCGGTCTTCATGGTCTGCCTCCATTGCATGCCGCCGCCCGCCCCCCCCGTTTGGCGGACTCTCCGCGGCCGGCCTTCTCGAGAGCCGGCGTCACGTACCCCGTTTGGCGACGCGAGTTAACTTATCCGATGCCGCGCGTCACGATCCGTGCGGCACGTCACGAACGGCCGCGCGGCGCGGAATGCTTGGTCAGCGAGCGCGAGACCGGCCGGCGTTCCGCCGCTTTGGCCGCGCCGCGCCCGCCGCGCGGCAGTGAGGCGCCGCGCGCGAGCCACGCGAGCCGCTCGGCCGCCACGTCATGGCTCGCGTGCTCCACGTCGCGGTAGGCCGCGACGAGCTTACGGCCGAACGGCGTGAGCGCCGCTCCTCCGCCGCCGGCGCCTCCGATACTGGCCGTGGTCACCGGCTCGGGAAGCGCGTGATTGAGATCGTCGAGGAGCAGCCAGGCCCGCCGATAGCTCATGCCGAGATCTCGGGCCGCCTGCGAGAGTGATCCGCTCGCCTCGATGTGCTCGAGCAAGGCGATCTTCCCGGGACCGATCGAGCTCTGCGGACCGAGATCGATCCGCAACCGGACATCGAGGGGGGCGCCGCGCTGACTCACGTCTGGCATGTTAGCTCAAGTTTGCCGGTAACCGCCCAGATCCGCTACAATTCTCGGCCCTTCGAGGAGAGCCTGGCCATGGCGGTCGAGCACGCACGGATCTGTGAAGCATGCGAGCGCGAGTGCCCGGACTGGGCGAATCGCTGCCCGGCCTGTGGAAATCTCGCCCTCGTGATTCGCATCACCGTCATCCCTGCCGCTCGGCCGCTCGCGACCGCCGCGGCCGCGAAGCCTGGCCGCAAGCGAGCGAGCCGCACCGCGCTGCCGTCAGACCGCGAGCCTCCTCATCCGCACGGCACCTCGGCACGCTCCACCGCTTGAATTCCATGTCATCGAGTCGCGAGTCGCGCGCCGCGCCCGTCGTCGCGGTCGTGGGGGCTACCGGCGCGGTCGGCGCCGAGCTGATCCGGTGCCTCGAGACGCGCCGC
>JBOHZT010000070.1:0-12365 GCA_050738535.1 Steroidobacteraceae bacterium | reverse complement strand
TTCCGCCCGCGGCTCGTCAAGGGCATCCGCGGCGCCCACGGCGGCGTGCAGTGGCTCAAGGCCACCGAAGAGCAGCCGATTCTCGGCATCCCGGACGCGGATTGGACCCTCGTGATCAACGCCATGATCGGCACCACGAAGTGCGCGTCCTACTGCGGTACCGCCTGGGACAGCTTCAAGAAAACCGCCTACACGGCCGCCGGCAAGACAGGCACGGCCCAGGTGTTCACGGTGGCGCAGAACGCCCACTACAACGCGAAGACGTTGCCGATGAAGCTGCGCGACGATTCCTGGTTCATCGCGTTCGCGCCGGCGCAGCAGCCGGTGATCGCCGTCGCGGTGCTGGTCGAGCACGCAGGCTGGGGCGCGAGCGCCGCGGCGCCGATCGCCCGCAAGATCCTGGACGCCTATCTCCTCGGTCCGGACGGCAAGCTCAAGCCGCAGTTCGTGCCCAACGCCTCCGCCGAGCCGGCGCGCTCCGGCGCCGCCCAGGCGGCCGACCAGCGCACGGCGGACGCCGTATCAGGCGCACCCACCGTGGACGCTGCACGGGGCACACGCACGGCGGACGCCGAGACGCCGAGTGCCGGCGAGGCGTCCCGATGATCTACGAGGAGGTCACCGACGCCTCGCGGACGCGCCGCACGCTCACCGGCACCGCGCGGATGCTGCTCGCGCTGAAGCTCGACGGCCCGCTCATCGTCGGGCTCGCGCTGATCGCCGCCTACGGGCTCGTGGTCCTCTACAGCGCCTCCGGCCAGAGCACCGGCATGGTGCTGCGCCAGGTCGGCCATCTCGCGATGGGCGCCGCCGCGATGCTCGCGCTCGCGCAGGTCAATCCCAATTTCCTGCGGCGGATCTCGCCGTGGCTCTACACGCTCGGGATCGCGCTCCTCATCGTCGTGGCGGCGATCGGCTACATCGGCAAGGGCGCGCAGCGCTGGCTCGACTTGGGGCTGTTCCGCTTCCAGCCCTCGGAGCTCATGAAGCTCGCCGTGCCGATGATGTGCGCGTGGTACCTGCACGAGCGCCCGCTGCCGCCGAGCCTGCCCTCGCTCGTCGCGCTCGGCATCCTCGTGCTGCTGCCCGCCGGCCTCGTCGCGCGTCAGCCCGACATCGGCACCGGCGCGCTGATCCTCGCCGCCGGCGCGCTGGTCGTGATCATGGCCGGCGTGCAGTTCCGGATCATCGCAGCGTTCGCCGCGCTCGCGGTCGTCGGCGCCTGGGCCGGTTGGCACTTCATGCACGGCTACCAGAAGGAGCGCGTGCTCACGTTCGTCAATCCGCAGTCCGACCCGCTCGGGGCCGGCTACCACATCATCCAGTCGACCATCGCGATCGGCTCCGGCGGCGTGTTCGGCAAGGGCTGGATGAACGGCAGCCAGGCGCAGCTCAACTTCCTGCCGGAGAGCTCGACCGATTTCATCTACGCGGTGATCGGCGAGGAGTTCGGCATGCTCGGGCAGATCCTGCTGCTCGCGCTCTACGTGTTCGTCGTCGCCCGCGCGATGTACCTCGCCGCCCAGACGCAGGACACCTTCGCGCGCCTGCTCGCCGGGAGCATCGCGATCACGTTCTTCGTGTACGTCTTCATCAACGCGGGCATGGTGAGCGGGCTGCTGCCCGTCGTCGGCGTGCCCTTGCCGCTCGTGAGCTACGGAGGCAGCTCGATGGTGACCCTGCTCGCCGGCTTCGGCATGCTCATGTCGCTCTACTCGCACCGCAGGCTCATCGGCGCCTAGTGGGCATCCGGCTCCAAGCGCCGCTGCTGCGCAGGACCGGCCGCGCGGCCGCCATGGCTGCCCTCGGCGCCGTGGTGCTCGCCGGCTGCGCCAGCGCTCCGCGGCGCGCCCCGCCTGCCCTGCCGAGCGGGCGCGTGCCGCGGTCCCTCTACCCGCCGCCTCCCGAAGTCCTGCAGATCCCCGACGCGGTGCCGCGCATCGAGCCGCGCAGCAAGCGCGGCAATCCCCCCTTCTACGAGGCGCTGGGTCACCGGTACTACGTGCTCTCGAGCGCGAAGGGCTACGACGCCCGTGGCGTCGCGTCCTGGTACGGACCGCAGTTCGACGGCCTGCGCACCGCGGACGGCGAGCCGTACGACATGTACGCGATGACGGCCGCCCACAAGACGCTGCCGATCCCCTGCTACGTGCGCGTGACGAATCTCGGGAATGGGCGCAGCGTCGTGGTACGCGTCAATGACCGCGGCCCATTCGTCGCGAACCGGATCATCGATCTCTCGTACACCGCGGCCGCCAAGCTCGGCATGCTGCGGACCGGCACGGCGTTCGTCGACGTCCGCGCCATCACCCCCGGCAGTCCCTCGGGCAACCTCCTGACGCGCGCCGACGAATCCCCGCCTCAGGCGCTCTTCGCGCAGGTCGGCGCCTTCCGCGCCGCGCGCAACGCCTGGAAGCTCTACGCGCGGCTGAAGAAGGCGGGATTCAAGCACGCGTTCGTGCTCTCGCTCCCGCAGCAGCAGCGGCTGTACCGCGTGCGGATCGGTCCCCTCGCGAGCGTTCCGGAATACGATGCGCTCGTCGCACGGCTCGCCAAAGCCGGAGTCGAGCACGTCTACCTCGCGCCGGATTGAGCGGCGCGGGGCTCGATCAGCCTGAGGAGCTTGCTCCCGCCAGGCCCAAGAACACCATCACGGCGCGGTTCAGCCGCACGACATCCTCATCGTCGAGGCGTCCGATCCGCTTGCCGATTTTCGCTTTCGCCACGGTGGTGATCTTGTCGACCATCAAACGACTCTCCTCGCGCAGCCCATTTCGGGCACTCGGCTGCACCGGCAGCCTGAACAAGGGCGCGGAGGTCGGGTTGGTCGTGAACGGGCAGAAAGTGATCGACAGCAACGCCTCGAAGCGGTCGTCCTGCAGAATCACTACCGGACGCGGCTTACCGGTGTAGTCGGGGCCTCCGGCGACGCTCCAGATCTCGCCCCACCTCACGTCGCGCTTTCATCCGCCAGCGATTCGATGAAGGCCAGATCGTCTTGCTCCTGGGCGCTGCGGGCAATAGCCACCGCCTGACGATGGGCCTGCGCGGCAAAGCGCTTCGAACGAACGTCAGGGACCCAGATCTGGATGGGCCGCAGCCCCGCGGCACGCAATGCCCGCCGGTGCTTTTGTACACGCTCGGCGCTCGGACTTCGCACACCCGAGCGGGCGCGAGTAGAGCTCATCGCAGCAACGCCTCCGCCGTGTTACATGTAACTCATCCTACGCCCCGCCCGGACGAGCTGCAACGAGCAGTGCTCCGTCCGGTATCCTCCCGGTCTGATACGCTTCCCGGCCTGGTACCCTCCTCGACTGATACGCTCCTGCGCCCGCTGGAGGACCGCCCACCTTGGCAGCACCGCTCCCCCTCTGCTACCTGGACGGCGCCTACCTCCCGCTGAAGGAGGCGCGCATCTCCCCGCTCGACCGCGGATTCTTGTACGCCGACGGCGTGTACGAGGTGATGCCCGTCTACGCAGGGCGCCCGTTCCGGTTTGCCGAGCACTGCGCGCGCCTGACGCGCAGTCTCGCCGAGCTCCGGATGGCGAACCCGCTCAGCACCGAAGAATGGCGCGTCATCATCGCCACCCTCGTCGAGCGCAACGGCGGCGGCGATCAATACGTCTACTGGCAGGTCACCCGTGGCGCCGAATGGGGCCGCAATCACGCGCCGCTGCCCGAGATTGCCCGCACGGTCTTCGCCTTCTGCGCGCCCCTGCCGCGCACGGCCCCCGGGGACCTCGAGCGCGGCCTCGCCTGCATCACCGCCGCCGATACGCGCTGGGCGCGCCGCGACGTGAAATCGGTCGCGCTGCTCCCCAACGTACTGCTGCGCCAGCTCGCGATCGACAAAGGCGCCGCGGAAACGATCCTGCTCGACGGGGGTGAGCTCACCGAAGCCTCAGCGTCCGCGGTTCACGTCGTGATCGGCGGGGCGCTGTGCTCGCCGCCGCGGACGGCGCACATCCTGCCCGGCACCACCCGCGCGGTGATCGAGGAGCTCGCGACGGCCCTGGGGCTCGCGCGTCGCGAAGTCCGCATCGGCGAGGCGGACCTGCGGGGCGCCGAGGAGATCTGCCTCTCCTCGGCCACGCGCGAGCTGGCTCCCGTCACCCGCCTCGATGGCCGTCCCGTGGGAGCCGGCGAGCCGGGGCCAATCTGGAAACGGCTTCACGAGGCCTTCGAGAAGCTGAAGCAATCACTCGCCAAGGAGCCCTGGTGAGCAAAGCGCCTCCACCGGCCGGTTCGCCCCCGCAGGACGGCACTCCTCCGCAGAACAGCACCCCTTCGCCGAACGGCACACCCCCACCGAACGGCGCGGCCCCGCAGGTCGAGCCGCCGCACCTCGAGTTCCCGGCCGACTACCCCATCAAGGTGATCGGGCGCGCCTCGGGGCAGCTGCGCGCCGAGGCCGACGCCATCATTGGGCGGCATGCGCCCGACTACGTTCCCGGCACGGCGACCGAGCGCCTGAGCGCCAACGGAAATTTCCTTTCGATCTCGTATGTTATCCGCGCGGTCAGCGCGGCGCAGGTCGCGGCGATCGCCGCCGATCTGAAGGCGTGCGAGTCCGTCCTGCTCGCCTTGTAACCTCTTTATAACCGCGGCGTTACTGACGGCGCCGAGCCCCCCGTTTAGGATGATCCGACTGACAGGAGCTCGAGCGGGAGTCGGCGCCGGCAACGCATGTCCATCACGCTGGATCAGGTTACCAAGCGCTACCAGGGCGCCACGGTCGTCAATGACGTTTCGCTCGAGATCGGCGACGGCGAGTTCTTCGTGCTGCTCGGCCCGAGCGGCGGCGGCAAGAGCACCCTGCTCCGCGCGATCGCCGGACTCACCGGCGTCGACCATGGCCGCATCTCCCTGCACGGGCGCGACGTGACTCACGTCGCCGCTCGCAAGCGCGGCGTGGGCCTCGTCTTCCAGAACTACGCGCTCTTTCGCCACATGTCCGTGGCCGACAACATCGAGTTCGCACTCCGGGTCCGACACATGCGGGCCGCCGCACGGCGCGCGCGGCGCAAGGAGCTGCTGCGGCTCGTCGCGCTCGAAGGCCTCGACGACCGGCTCCCGGGGCAGCTCTCGGGTGGACAGCAGCAGCGTGTCGCCGTCGCGCGCGCGCTCGCCCACAAGCCCGAAGTGCTGCTGCTCGATGAGCCCTTCGGCGCGCTCGACGCGAAGATCCGCGAGGAGATCCGCCGGACCATTCGTCAGGTGCAGCGCGAGCTCGGGATCACGACCGTCCTCGTGACGCACGACCAAGAGGAGGCGTTCGCGCTCGCCGATCGCATCGGCATCATGAACCTCGGCCGCCTGCTCGAGGTGGGCCGCTCCGACGACCTGTATGCGCGGCCCGCCACGCGCTTCGTCGCCACCTTCCTCGGCGCCGCGAACCTGCTCCTCGCGCGCCAGAGCGCCCGCGGGATCTGCTTCGGGCCGGAGGCGGTGCTCACGCCCGGTGAGTCGGGGTCCTATGGCCGCAAGCGCGCCCGGGAGCGCGAGGTCGTGGCGGTGGTCCGCCCCGAGGAGATCGAGATCGCTGCAAGCCGCGACAACCTCGCGACGGACTACCTGGCTGCGGGCAAGGTCGAGGAGATCCTGTTCAGCGGCGCGCTCGAGCGGCTGCGTGTGCGGCTCGACGCGGGCGCCGGTGCGCACGTCATGCGCATGGAGGACGGCAGCGACGAGCCCTACATCGAGGTGAGCCGCGCGCAGCACGAGCAGCGTTTCTTCCCGCTGGTCCCGGGCCAGAATGTCGCGCTCGGCGTGCGTCGGCTCCATGTGCTCCCCACGCCGCTCTCGAGCTTCAGGGTCTGCGCCGCGGGCACGGCGCAGGCCGAAGCGCTCGCGCGCCAACCGCTGCTCACCGCGCTCGCGGGCCGCATGAAGACGCGCATCGCCGTGCAGGTCGAGCCGTCCCTCGAGACTGCGAGCGCCGCCCCCGCGCTCGCCTTCGGCGGCGCCATGGTGATCGGCCCCGCCGGAGCACGGACCATCGAATGGGTGCTCGAGCATGGGGCCGAGGAGGTGCTCGTGCTGCCCGATCAGGCCCGCGCGCCGCAGCGGGTGCTCATTCACTGGGTCGGGGAGTCGGCGCGGCGCGCGACGCTCGCCGTCTCCGCGAGCCTCCTGCGTCACGTCTCCGCCGAGGCGGTCTACATCGGCATCCTGCCGGAGGACGGCGCGCGCGGCGCGCGGCGGCCGATCGGCATGCGGGCGCTGCTCGATGCCCGCTCGGAGGCGCAGGCGATCCATGGCCTCGACATGCGCACCGAGCTGCGCTTCGGAGACGTGGCGAGCGAGCTCGGCGGGCAACTCGCCGAGTCCCCCGATCAGCTGCTCGTCCTCGGCATCGACGCCCCGGCGCAGCTCGAGGCCCGCTTCGCGGCCCTGCTCGCTGCGCTGCGCTGCCCGCTGCTCGTCGTCTGCCCGCCGGGCGAGTCGGCCCTCCCGCGCGTGCCGGCGAGCACGGCCGGCGAGTTGCGATTCGCCTGAGGATCGTCGCCCAGTGCCCCGGGAGCGCTTTCATCAGCCCAGCGTGCTGCCGGGCTTCGGACTGACGTTCGGCTTCACGACCTTCTTCCTGAGCGCTCTGGTGCTGCTGCCGCTCGCGGCGCTCGTGCTCATGGCCGGCTCGATGCACTGGGCCGACTTCGTGCGCGTCGTCACGAGCCCGCGGGCCCTCGGCTCCTACCGGCTTTCCTTCGGCGCCTCGTTCCTCGCGGCAAGCATCAATCTCGTGTTCGGATTCATCATCGCCTGGACACTGGTGCGGTACGAGTTCCCGGGACACAAGCTCGTCGACTCGCTGATCGACATGCCCTTCGCCTTGCCGACCGCCGTCTCCGGCATCGCGCTCACGTCCGTGTTCTCGTCGAACGGCTGGATCGGGCGCTTCCTCGCCCCGCTCGGCATCGAGGTCGCCTACACCTGGATCGGCGTGACCGTCGCACTCACGCTCATCGGCATGCCGTTCATGGTGAGGACGCTGCAGCCGGCGATCGCCGAGGTGCAGCGGGATCTCGAGGACGCGGCCGAGACGCTCGGCGGCGGTCGCCTCTACGTCTTCCGCAGGATCATCCTGCCGACGGTGCTGCCCGCGATGCTCGCCGGGTTCACGCTCGCCTTCGCGCGCGCAGTGGGCGAGTACGGCTCGGTAATCTTCATCGCCGGCAACATCCCGCGGAAGACCGAGATCACCCCGCTCCTCATCGTCATCCACCTGCAGGAATTCGACTACAAGGGCGCGGCGGCGCTCGGCGCGGTGATGCTCGCGGCCTCGTTCATCGTGCTGCTCACGATCAATCTCATCCACACCTGGGGCCACCGCCGGCTCCTCGGGACGGCACGCTGATGGCGCTCGGAGTCCCGCTCGCTGTCCGGGAGGAGCTCGCGACGCGGCCGGGCCGCGATACGCTCGTCACCGTCCTGGTACGCTGGACGCTCATCGGCATCTCGCTCGCATTCCTTGGCGCGCTGCTCCTCGCGCCCCTCGGCACCGTGTTCGCGACGGCGTTCGGGCGCGGCATCGAGGCCTATCTCGCCACCTTCGAGAATCCGGATACCGCGGCCGCGATCCGCCTCACGCTGCTCATCGCCGCGATCGTCATCCCGCTCAACACCATGTTCGGGCTCGCCGCCTCCTGGTGCATCGCGAAGTTCGATTTCCCCGGCAAGAGCTTCTTCCTCACCCTGATCGACCTGCCGCTGTCGGTCTCGCCGGTCGTCTCCGGCATGCTCCTGGTGCTGCTCTTCGGCCTGCAGGGGTGGTTCGGCAGCTGGCTCGTCGATCACGGGATCCGCATCATCTACGCCCTCCCGGGGATGATCCTCGCGACGGTGCTCGTCACCTTTCCGTATGTCGCGCGCGAGCTGATCCCGCTCATGCAGCAGCTCGGCAACGACGAGGAGGAGGCGGCCATCACCATGGGCGCAGGCGCCTGGATGACCTTCTTCCGGGTGACGCTGCCCAAGGTCCGGCTGGGATTGCTCTACGGCGTCATCCTGTGCAACGCGCGCGCGATGGGTGAGTTCGGCGCGGTCTCCGTGGTATCGGGCCATATCCGCGGACTCACCGATACGATGCCGCTCAATATCGAGATACTATATAACCAATATGATTTCGTCGGCGCGTTCGCGGTGGCCTCGCTCTTGACGTTCCTCGCCGTCCTGACGCTCGCCATCAAAACGCTGGTCGAGCGCACGGGCTACCGGCGGCACTGAGTTTCCAAAAAAATGGTCGCGCCCCTTCGCCGCCTCGCCGCGGTGCTGCGCCTGGATCCGACGAGCATCACGCTCGCCGCCTGGCTCGCCGCGAGCCAGGTGGTCATCATCCTGCTCGTCGCGGGGGGCATCTCCTTCTACGCGATCGGCAGGCTCCATGACCTCGCGAACGTCGAGGGTAAGTCGCGCGTGGAGCTCGCGGGCGCCATGGCGCGCGAGAACATCCGCCGCATGAGCGAGGACGCGCTCACCGAAGTGCGCGTGCTCGCGGACCGGCCGACGCTCGAGAGACTCCTCACGCCGGCGATGGAGAGCCACCCCGAGCAGATCGCGCTCTTCCTCAGGCGCTTCTGCCAAGCCGATACCATCGACGCCTGCGCCGTGCTCGACGGCGGGCGGCTGATCGCCGCGGCGGGCATGGCCGTGCCTTGGAGCGACGTGATCGCGGCCAACGCGGAGCAGGGCCAGAGCTTTCTCGCGCTGCCCGCTCAGGCCTCGGCGCCGATGCTCGGAGCCGAGGCCACCGTGACGGGGCACCCGACGGCCAAGGTCTACATCGTCCGGCTGCTCGCGGACCGGATGGCGAGGACCCTCACGCGGCAGGTCGGCCTGCCGGTGCGGCTCGTCAATTACCGCACCTTCGCCGGCGCGCCGGTCGATGCGCTCACGGCGCTGCACACGGCGGGGCTCGCCGACGGGAATTCCGCGGTCGCGCGCATCAAATCGCTCGACATCTACGCCGCGAGCTTCCCGCTCTTCGCCTCGACCGGCGAGGCAATCGCCCTCATCGAAGTCCGCTTGCCGGCCGCGGAGATCGACGGCTCGGCGCGCCGCCTCATCCGGCACCTGCTCGTCACCGCGCTCGTCCTCGCGGTGCTCGGCGTGCTCGCGGGCGCGATCCTGGGGCAGTACGTCACGGGGCCCGTGCAGGCCCTCACCGACGCGGCCGTGAGGCTGGGACAGGGCGACTTCTCGACCTCCATCCCGAGCGGAGGCGCCGCCGAGGTCGGCGCGCTCGCGCGCACGATGGAGGACATGCGGCGTAATCTCGTCGACCTGACCGGCACTTTGCGGCGGCGCGAAGCCGAAGCCCAGGGCGTGCTCGCGGGCATCGTCGAGGGCGTCTACGCGGTCGACAAGCACCGCATCATCCGTTATCTCAACCCGCAAGCCGCGCGGCTTCTCAAGGTCGACGCCGACGCCGCGATCGGCCGCTTCTGCGGCGATGTGCTGTGCTCCCGCGACGCCGACGGCGAGCGGCCGTGCGAGCGCCGCTGCCCCATCCTGGAGGCGCGCGGCGCGGGGACGGCGCGGGCCATCGAGCATCTGTACACGGACGAGCGCGATCCGCGCACGGCGCTCATCACGAGCTCCGCCCCGATCGACGGGCTGCAGGTGCAGGTGATTCGCGACGAAACGGAGCTCGAGGCCGTGCGCCGCGCGCGCGATTCGGTGCTCGCCAACATCTCGCACGAGTTCCGCACGCCGCTCGCCGCGCAGCTCGCCTCGATCGAGCTGCTGCGCGATGGGCTCACCGCGATGAGCGCCGAGGAGCGCGCGAGCCTCGTGCTCTCGCTCGAGCGCGGCACGCTGCGCCTCACGCGCCTCATCGACAATCTCCTCGAGAGTGTGCGCATCGAATCCGGCCAGCTCGGCATCCGCCGCCAGCGCGTGGAGCTCGGCGAGGTGATCGAGGAGGCGGCCGCGTTCGTCGAATCGCTCCTGAAGCTGCGCCGCCAGCGCCTCGAGGTGACGCTACCCGCTTGCCTTGCGGGGGTGAGCGGCGACAAGTCGCGCCTGACGCAGGTGTTCGTCAACCTGCTCGCGAACGCCAACAAGTTCGCCCCGGAGGAGAGCGTCTTGAGAGTCGGCGGCGAGGCCGGCGGCGCGGCCGTGAGCGTTTGGGTGGAGGACGAGGGTCCCGGCGTGCTCGAGCGCGAGGGCAACGTCATCTTCGAGCGCTTCCGCCGCGGCGCCGAGGAGGAGCCCGAGCCCGGCGGACTCGGGCTCGGGCTGTGGATCGTCAAGTCCATCGTCGACCGCCACGGCGGCGCGATCGAGGTGACGCGCACCGCAGAGGGACGCACGCGCTTCAGCATCACGCTCCCCATCGAGGAGGCGACGTGACGCGAGCGGGCCCCATGAAGGCGGCAGGCGAATGAAAGTTCTCGTGGTCGACGACGACCGTGACTTGCGCGACCTCATCGGCTTCGCGCTCGCGCAGGCCGGCTTTCTCGCCGTCAAGGCCGCGGACGGCCCGAGCGCGGTGCACATGTTCGAGGCGGAGGCCCCGGACCTCGTGATCCTCGACATCAACATGCCCTCGATGAGCGGCTTTCAGGTGTGCGAGGCGATTCGCGCCCGCTCCAGCGTGCCCGTGATGGTGCTGACGGCGCGCAGCGAGGAGGAGGATCTCGTGAAGGCGCTCGACCTCGGCGCCGACGATTACCTCACCAAGCCCTTCAGCCCGAAGACGCTGCTCGCGCGCTTGCGGGCGCTCTCGAGGAGAGCCGGCATGGAGCACAGCACCGCGCCGCTCGAGGCTGGGCGCCTCGCGCTCGACTTGGAGGAGCGCGTCGTGCGCATCGGCGGCAATCCGCCGGTCCGCTTGACGAAGCTCGAGCTGCGGCTGCTGCAGATGATGCTCGCCAACTCCGGGCGCACGGTGAGCTCCGACCGGCTGCTGCTGCACATCTGGGGCCGGCGTGGTCCCATCGACCGCCAGCTCCTGAAGCAGCTGGTGCATCGGCTACGGCAGAAGATCGAGGCCGACCCCGCCGCGCCGCGGCTCCTCACCACCGCCGCGGGCGCGGGCTACAAGCTCGTTGCAGACTGAGCGGAGCACGCGGCTGTCGAGCACAGGCGCGCGCGGTCCTGCTCGAGCGAGTGCGCGGCTTATATCCCGACTCGATTCGGGTCCTGCTCACCGGCGAGCCCGGGCGCGATGCCGTCGTCTCCGCGGTCAATCAGGGGCAGATCTTCCGGTTCCTCACCAAGCCCTGCCGCGCCGAGGATCTCCTCACGTGCATCGAGGCGGCGGTGGATCAATACCGGCTCGTCACGGCCGAGCGGGTGCTGCTCCAGCACACGATCATCGGCTGCATTCGAGCGCTCATCGACGTTCTGTCGCTTCCCGCCGAGCTCGTCGAGAAGATCAACTACGGCGAGACCCTCACCCCCGAGGAGCGCGTGCTCGCTGAAGGAGTCCCGGAGGTTGCCGGCAAACTGCTCGGCCACATTCCACGCCTGGAGCCGGCGCTCCAGGTCCTCTCCGCGCTCACCTACTCGAGCGAGCGACTGGCGAGGCTCGGAGAAGGCACGATTGGAACCGCCGCGCGCATTCTGCTTCTGGTGATCGACTTCGACGTACTGACCTCGAGGGGACAATCCCCGGAGGCCTCCGCGCAGCTGCTGCAGCAGCGCCCGGAGCGCTACGGAGCCAAGCTCGCCAAAGACTTCGCCACCCATCTCGGGATGCAAAGCGCCGCCGGCAGCTGATCTCACCCCGGCGCAACTCGCCTCGGCGTGTCCTCGGCGGGTGCCGCTCACGCGCCGGTGATCTGATCGAACACCGCGCCGTTGGCGAAGAACTTCTTCTGCGCCTGCGTCCAGCCGCCGAACTCGGCGATGGTCGCGAGCGCGAGCTTCGGGAAGCGCCGCGCGTAGCGCGCGAGGACCTCGGGATCGCGCGGACGGAAATAGTGCCTCGCGGCGATCTCCTGGCCCTCCTTCGCATACAGATACCGCAGGTAGGCCTGCGCGAGCGCGCGTGTGCCGCGCCGCAAGACCACCTGGTCCACCCAGGCGACGCTCGGCTCGCACAGGATGCTCGCCGACGGCACGACCATGTCGAGCTTCTGGAGCCGCAGCTTGCGGACCGCGAGATAGGCCTCGCTCTCCCAGGCGATGAGCACGTCGCCGAACCCGCGCTCCGCGAACGTGGTGGTCGCCCCGCGCGAGCCGGTGTCGAGGATCGGCACCTGGTGGTACAGCCGTCTCACGAAAGCCTTGGCGCTCGCCTCACTCCCGCCCGGTTGCCGCAGCGCCCAGGCCCACGCGGCCAGGAAGTTCCAGCGCGCCCCGCCCGAGGTCTTCGGGTTCGGGGTGATCACCTTGATCCCCGGCTTCGCGAGATCG
>JBOHZT010000069.1:0-12510 GCA_050738535.1 Steroidobacteraceae bacterium | reverse complement strand
CGGGCAGTCCCACGAGGCGCGGCTCGGGCTGCGCGAGTATCTGGAGATCGTCGCCGCCACCAGCTTCAAGCAGCGTGTGCGCAAGACGCTCGAGTACTTCCATGCCGACCGGCTGAATTACGCCGTCGCCGGGACGCCCAACCGCCTGGAATTCGATCAGGGGTTTTTCGTCAAGAACGGCGATGGCGCCGCCGACATCAAGCCGATTGCGCACCTCTACAAGTCCCAGGTCTACGCGCTGGCCGCCCACCTGGGTCTGCCCGCCGGGATCGCCACGGCGCCCCCGACGACGGATACCTACAGCCTGCCGCAGGGGCAGGACGAGCTCTATTTCGCCTTGCCTTACAGGGAGATGGACCTGGCCCTGTGGGCCCTGAGCCACGGCCTCCCGGCCGCGGCGCTCGCCGCGGCGTTCGGCACGACCGAGGAGAGGGCCCGCAATGTCTATCGGGACATCCGCGCCAAGCGTAATGCGGCCGAATACCTCCACAGCAGGCCTCTCCTCATGGGTGCCGTGCCGGAGGTCGATTCGACCGGCTGAGGCGCTATGTTTAAATGCCGGGCGGAGGGTCTTTTCCCGTGACGAAAATTGAGAATTGCCGTCTTGCTCCCGGTCTTGCAGTTGTGCCAAAGTGTTTCTAAATAGCGACGTATAACCCCACAAATAAGCGACGAACGAGGGCACCCGGCGCACCGGGGCGCCCGAGCAGGTTTACATGGGACCGAAAGTGGATAGCGCTCCAAAGTTCTCAGGAGGGGAGTGGGAGGTGATCGAGAACTCAAAGCCAAGGTCCAGCTCGCCCTCCGAATACCATCGCGCCGCGCGGCAGTCTGCCGGCACGGGCCTTCCCGCGAAAAACATCATCAAGGATGTACTGGGACGCGCTGCGTACGCGACGGGCGTTTACGCGCGCCAGTTTCGCTCGAAGCTGGTCGTGACCGCATTTCATCGCGTCAACGCCTGGATGACCGAGGATGGGATCACTTGTGGTCCGGCGCGCTTCGAGGAATTCTGCAGGTTCTTCGCGGAACATTTCCACATCGTGCCGCTCTCAGAGCAGGTCGCCGGCTGCCGGGAGGGGCGCGGTATGGGGGGCACGCTCTCGATCACATTCGACGATGGCTACGAGGATAACCTCGAGGTGGCGGCACCCATCCTGCGCAAACTGGGGCTGCCGGCAACCTTCTTCCTCGCCACCGCCTTCATCGGCACGGATTACGTGCCGCCCTGGGATCGGGAATTGAGCCGGCGGCCCGGCTGGATGAGCTGGGATCAGGTGAGAGCACTGCGCGATCAGGGGTTCGAGATCGGCGCCCACACGGATACCCACATCGATCTCGGTCAAGCGAATGCAGACGCAGTCCGTGGGGAGCTCGCCCTCTGCCGCGATAAGCTGCAGCGAGAGCTTGGCATAGCGCCCACGCTCTTTGCCTACCCGTTCGGGGGCCGGAACAACATATCGCCCGCCTCGCTCGACCTGGTGCGCGAGGCGGGCTTCGAATGCTGCCTCGGCGCCTGCGGCGGCGTGAATCCGCCCGTGGCCGATCCCTTCCATCTCAACCGAATCAACGTCAACGAATGGTTCGCGACGCCGCACCAGCTGGGATTCGAGCTGGTGGCGCGCCGCATCTGAGGGCCACGGCGAGCCGGCGATGCGAATTCGCGTACTGGGACAACATCTGCACTCCGCGATCGCGGTCCTCTCGGTCGTGGAGGCGGCCATGTTCTTCGCCGCCGTGTACGCCGCGGTCCTCGCCCGCTTCCATGTGAATTTCAGCTCGCTGCCGGACCTGCAGTCGTTGCGCGGGGCCGTCTGGCCGCGGGCGGCGCTCTTCAGCGTCGTCATGGTGACTTGCCTGCTGGCCTTCGGCCTCTACAGCCCGCGCCAGCGGGCGAGGCTTGCCGGCCTCGCCCTGCGGGTGGCCATGGCGCTCGCGACGGGACTTGCGATCACGGGGACTCTCTTTTACCTGGTGCCGGCGCTGTGGATGGGCCGCGGGGTGGTCACCCTGGCGGCGATCGGCGGTCTCTGCGGGGTCACGGCCTCGCGCCTGGTCTTCTCGCGGCTCGTCGACGAGAACGTCTTCAAGCGCATCGTGCTCGTTTACGGCGCGGGCCAGTCCGCTGCCGCCATTGCGGGGCTGCGCCGGCGGGCGGACCGGCGCGGCTTTCATCTGGCGGGCTTCGTCCCTGCGCACGCGCAGGAGCGGGCGGTGACCCACGATCGAATCGTGGCCCCAGGCAAGAGTCTCGTTCGGCTCTGCCGGGAGCTCGAGGTGACAGAAATAGTGGTGGCCATGGACGATCGCCGCAACGGCTTCCCCATCGCAGAGCTGCTGCAATGCAGGCTTGCCGGGATCGATGTCACGGAGCTGTTGACGTTCCTCGAGCGTGAGACGGGCCGTGTGCGCATCGACGTGCTCAACCCTAGCTGGATGATTTTCGGCCAGGGCTTCCGGCGGGATCCCTTGCGCCGCCTCACCTCTCGCACGCTGGATCTGGCCTCGAGCCTCGTGGTGCTCGGCCTGACTCTGCCCGTGATGCTCTTGACCGCATTTGCCATCAAGCTCGAGGACGGCGTGCGGGCGCCGGTGCTCTATCGCCAGCGCCGTGTGGGCTTGGGCGGATATCCCTTCATGCTGCTCAAGTTTCGCAGCATGCGCATCGATGCCGAGAGCGATGGCCGGCCTCGCTGGGCTCAGAAGGGCGATCCCCGCGTCACCTGGGTGGGCTCGCTCATCAGGAAGACCCGGATCGACGAGCTGCCGCAGCTTCTCAACGTGGTGCGTGGCCAGATGAGCGTGGTGGGTCCGAGGCCCGAGCGCCCGGAGTTCGTGTCTCAGCTCGCCGAGCGAATTCCCTATTACGTCGAGCGGCATTGCGTGAAGCCGGGCGTCACTGGCTGGGCGCAGCTGTGCTACCCCTACGGCTCATCGGAGCGGGACTCGCTCGAGAAGCTCCAATACGACCTTTACTACGTCAAGAACACTACCCTGCTCTTCGATCTGGCGATCCTGCTGCAGACGGTGGAGGTCGTGCTGATGGGCAAGGGGCTCTGAGGCGGCCGCTTACCGCAGGCGGCGCGCCAGAATGGGCGCCGCGTGCTTGGCGCCGTACATGAAGCGCATGATGGGGCCGAAGACCGGCGAGCTGGTCAGGCCGACGATGAAGAGCCCCGGCACGGAGGTCTCGAAGGCGGAGCTGAGCTCGGGGATCCCGCCGGCCTCGCGCCGAATCTCACTCACGAGCCCGGCATCGAGGTAAGCGAGACGCTCGATGTCGACGCGGTAGCCGGTGGCCGCGATCACGTGATCCGTGGTGATCTCCCGCGTACCCTCGGCGCTGGCGATGCGAAGCCAAACCCGGCCAGCTGCGATCGAGGCGGCCTCGATGTGCGAGCCGATCGATATCTCGACGCGCCCGTCAACACGGTCGCGCAGCCACCACGAGCCACTGGCGCCGTAGGAGCCGGCCACGAACCTGTGGCGCTTCGCCGGCGCGAACACCCTGCGGAAGGTGCGGGGCAGCTCCGAGATGGCCAGAGATCTCCAGCCAGATGCGACACCCGCATCCGGCGCCAGAATTCGCGCGAGCAGCGGCCGGGGTTTCGAGGGCGCATTCCACTCGACCCTCTCGCGGCGCACCAGCACGCTCACTCGCGCGCCTGCTTCGTGCAGCAACGCCGCGGTCTCGAGCGCCGACTGCCCGGCGCCGATGACGATGACATTGCGCCCCGCGTAGTAGCGTACCTCGCGCATCCGCGCGCAGTGCGCCACCAGCGGCTCCGGTAGGCCGGTGAGCTCCGGCGGCATCACCTGATATGACAGGTGACCGGTGGCGAGGACCACGCGCCGGGTCGTCAGCTGCTCGCCGTCGGAGAATTTCAGCACGAAGCCCTCGCCCGAGCGGCGCAATGCGGTCACGCGCTTATCGAGTGGATCCCCCTGGGTGCTGCGCCGAAACCATTCCGCATATTTCAGGAAGAGCTCGAGGCTGACGGGCCGGCCGACCGCCCGGTATGGCAGATCGTGGGCGCGGCAATAGCGCTCCAGGGTGAAGCGGCGGTCGGGGTCCCAGAGATTGGACGCAAAGGGCTCGGACTTGAGGAACATCCCCGCGGGCATGTGCTGGCGCCAGCTCTCCATCGGGCTGCCGAAAATCCGGTACGGCCGGCGCCTCGCGTTCAAATGCGCCGCGATGGACAGGCCGTAGGGTCCTGCCCCCACGATCGTCGTCTCCAGATCCACTTCAGTGTGTCTCCACGGTGCGCGGGAATGCTCGACGGGTCAGACGGATGGCCCGACGCCAGGCTCGCATCGCCAGGCGCTCGTAGCCGTAGTAATAGGCCGCAGGCAGGGGGTCGAGCCAGCGGAAATAGCCGCCGATCACTCGCGTTCCCGACTTGACGAGGGCGCGCGGCACGGGGAATTGTCGCTCGGATCGCCAGGCGTGAGGCGCGAAAGAAGTCACAGTGTCCGCTGGCGGCACGGCCGCTCGCAGTGCGATGCGATAAGCGAGCAGCGGCAGGTTGAGGCCGCAGAGCGTGGCAATCTCCTCCTGCCAGTCGGTGCGCCCCACGGTCGGCTCGATGATGAGCAGGCGTCCCGAGCGGCTGTCGCGCTTGAACTCGAGGCTGCCGAGTCCCCGATACCTCACGCGCTGCACGAAATCTCGCGTATGTCGATAGAGCTCCGCGGCGACTTCCGGCGCTGCTACGCAGACGGCCGTCGTACCGACGGCAGGAGGCGAGCAGACGAGCTTGCGTCCCGGGAAGACGCCGATGAGGTTCGACTCCCGGTCGCAAGTGAAGAGGGTGAAGAGGATTTCCGTGTCGGGACCTTCCACCCATTCCTGTACGAGGAGCGACGGCGCACGCGTCAGCATTCGCGAGGCGGCGGCGCGCGCTTGCATGACGCTATCGGCGCAGACCGTCCGCTCGACGATGCCGGCCAACACCAGCGTCTTATCCGCGGGCTTGACAATGATCGGCGGCTCGAGCTCACGGATGCGATCGAGGTCGGCCTCACCGCTCACCGTCCGGCTGCGGGGCACCGGAAATCCTTCGCGCTCCGCCAGGGCATGGAAACCAACCTTGTCGGCGAGCGCCTCGACCATGGCCGCGGCCGGCAGATCGATCCGGTATATCGGCTCGATCTGCGCACGGGCAGCGGACACGGCCAGAACGCTCTCATCGCTGGTCAGAATCAGCACCGGCCGGCAATCGAGGTCGGCGGCCACCCGCACGAGCGACTCGATGAGACCTGCGCCCTGGAGACTGCGCGCACGGACATAGACGCAATGCCGCGACCACGCGGCCGGACATCGCCGGGTCGTCTCCAGAACGACGACAGGCACGCCGCCGCGGGACAAGCTGCGCACCACTCCCAGGCCGTTGAGGTTCCCGCCTACCACTACGGCATGAACCGGGCGCATGGAATGCTGAGCGCGCATCGGCCTATTCGACCTCCCAAAATCTGGCGCTGATTCTCAGCCGGAGGTTAGTACGTCCACTCCCAGAACTCCGCGGGCGGCACGGGGGCGGACGGCTTGGGCACGGCCAGCGCATAGCGGCCGCGATGAAAGAGCAGCTCCGGCAGATCGGAGTGATCGAACGCCTCCACCTCACCCACGAACATCATGTGATCGCCCGCTTGGTGGCGGAAGGCGGTGCGGCACTGGAATCTCGCCGAGCAGCCGCTTAGCAGCGGAATGTGCGCCACACCGCGCTCCAGGCCTAATCCGGCGAATTTCTCCAAGCCGCGCTCGGCAAAGCGTAGGGAGAGCTGTTCCTGGTCGGCGGCGAGCACGTGCACGGCAAAGTGGGAGGCGGCGAGAAACGCCGGCAGGCTGCGTGCGTTGCGCGAGAGGCTCCAGAGGACCATTGGCGGGTCGAGCGATACGGAGTTGAAGCTGTTCGCCGTCAGGCCGACATCGCGTCCCTCGCCATCCCGGGTCGTCACGATCGTGACCCCGGTGGCGAATGCGCCCAGAGCACCGCGAAACCGTCGGGCGCGGCTCTCGCGGTCAGTGCTCATCCATGGCTCCCCTCCCTGGGTGGCGCCGGCTATCCGGTCGAATCCAACGTCTCCCCCTCCTCGAGGTCGCGCGGCTGCTCTTTGACACGGGTTCGCCAGACTTCATACGGGTCCCAGCCGGAGGATCTGCGCGGGATCATGCGCTGAGAGCCGTTGCCTGGGAAGGGCGTGGGCCGGGTCGCGGTCTCGGGTGGATGGCTTACTGCGGGCTCCACCTCTCGTTTGGGCTTCATCTTGATTTGCCGGGTTGTTCTTGTGGGCCATCCTGGCAGGAAGTCTTTCCCAGGGTCCCCCGTCGGGAAAGAGCGAGGAGACGAAGTATAGCGGGAAGAAATGCGACGATGTGTATGATTTTTGCGACAGACGCATTAAGGCCGCTCCACGCCCTGGAGGATCCGCTGGTAGAGCCCCGCCTCGAGCGGCTCGTATCTGCCCCGTTGACAGCTGTCAAAATAGAGGGGGTCGTCCACCCGGCCAGGGTCGAACCCCTGGGCGGCCAGCTCCTGCTTCCTCAGCTTGAAGGTGCCGGTCACCTCGAGGGTGGGCACGAGGCGCAGAAACACCGGACGAGCGTAATCCGGCAGCTTGCCGGCGAGCTCACCCCGCAAGGCCTCGAGGTCGAGCTCCGGGCCGACGACCAGGGCGGCCATCCCCGCCCGGCCCTCGGTACCCGGCACAGCGACCCCGTATACGGCGGCATCGGTGATCCCGCGGCAGCTGGCGAGCACCGAGGCGACCTCCGTCGTCGAGACGTTCTCCCCCTTCCAGCGGAAGGTGTCGCCGATCCGGTCGACGAAGTAGTAGAAGCCCTGCTCGTCGCGGCGCAAGAGATCCCCGGTCCGGTACCAGGCATCCCCCGGCTCGAAGACATCGCGCAGCACCTTGCGTTCGGTCGCCTCCGGGTCGGCATAGCCCTCGAACTGCGCGCCGGTGGCTCCCTTACCCGCCGCCACCCGCCCTATGGCCTCGCCCGGCTCCCGGGGCTCACAGCGGATGCAGTGTCCCTGGGCGTCCCGTAGCGGCGTGCCGGAGGACGGATCGGACCGAACCAGGGCGACCGGGTAGCGGTGCGAGAGAAAGGCCGGAACCCGCCCGATCGAGCCGACCCTGCCGTCGCAGTTGTAGAGGGAGAAGCTCCCCTCCGTCGCGGCGTAATACTCCAGGACCTGCGGGATGGCGAATCGGTGCTGGAAGGCCTCCCAGACCTCGGCGCGCAGCCCATTGCCGCAGGCGAGCCTCAGGGTGTGCCCCACGGCTTCCCGATCGAGATCGCCGGGTCGATTCACCAAATACCGGCAGAGCTCGCCGATGTACTGGAAGATCGTGCAGCGCTCCGCCCGGACATCCTCCCAGAAGCGGCTGGCCGAGAACCGCTCCCGCACCACGACCGTCCCGCCCCCCACCAGAGTCGCCCCGGTGGCGACCACCCCGCCGACGCTGTGATACATCGGCAGGCAGTCATACAGGCGGTCTGCGGGCGTCATGTCCATCAGCCCTGCGAACCAATGGCTCCATTGCATCAGGCGGTGATGGCTGACCACGGCAGCCTTGGGGAGGCCCGTGGTTCCCGAGGTATAGATGTAGAGCGCCCGGTCGGGGAGGGAAGGCTCGGCGCGCTCAGCCTCGGTGAGCGGCTCTGCGGAAAAGCCTTCGATCGCCTGATCCACTCGCGGCAGCGGTACCGCCCCCTCGCCATGCATCCAACATGGAAGATCGGCGGCAATGGCGGGGGGGCCCGCCAGCAAGCGCTCGCGGAATCCCGCTCCGGCAATCAGCGCGCGCGGTGTGACGATGCGGATCGAATGCCGCAGCGGCTCCCCGGTGAGGTGGGTGTTGAGGAGAGCGACCGTGACGCCCGCACGCGTGAGGCCCAGCCAGACCACCATGTAGTCCGCGCAGTTCTCCATCAGCAGGCAGACCGTGTCACCAGTTCTCAGGCCCTGCGCCAACGCCCAGCGGGCATAGCGGTTGGCCCGCTGCGCGAGGGCCCTGTAGCTGAGGGACGCGTCAGGGGAGACGAGCGCCGGCGCGGACTCGTACCGCTCGGCGAGCTCCTGGATGACGAGCGGCAGCGTTCTGCGCGGTTTGCGCTCGATGGCGGCGGTGCGCTCGAGCGCCCGAACCCACGCCTTCTTCGTGTCGGCGGATCTACTGATTTGACTCATTCCGGTCCCATCATGATGCCGGAGCCTGGGCCCCCCATGGTAGGATGAGGATAGCCGCCCGCGCGGCCTGCACGGAAACATGAAGTAGAAAAGACATGAAGCAGAAGAACTTCGCAGTCTTGCTGGGGGGCCTTCTCGGCGTCTTCCTGTGGTTTTCGGCGGCGGCGGCGCCGCCCCCCGGGGCGACTCCTGATTACATCATCGGTCCCGGGGACGTGCTGAAGATCTTCGTGTGGCAGAACCCCGATCTCAGCGTCACCGTTCCGGTCCGTCCTGACGGGAAGATCTCCACGCCCCTCGATGAGGACATGGTGGCCGTCGGCAAGACGCCGAGCGAGCTCGCCCATGACATCGCGGCGAAGCTCTCCGAATACGTGCGCTCCCCCCATGTCAACGTCATCGTGACGAAGCCCGCCAGCGTCTTCAGTCAGGTGAAGGTGATCGGCCAGGTGGTGAAGCCGGAGGCGATCGCCTACCGTGACGGCATGAAGGTGCTCGATGCGGTGCTCGCCGCAGGCGGGCTCACACAATACGCCGCCGGCAATCGGGCGCGGATCGTGCGCATGGTCGATGGCACGGAGAAGGACATCCCCGTGCGCCTGGGCGCGCTCGTCAACGACGGCGACCTGTCGCAGAACCTGCCGCTGAAACCCGGTGACGTGCTGGTCGTGCCGGAGAGCCGGTTCTAGGCCCATGAGAGCGACGCGCAACGGGCAGAGTGACGCTCGCGCCCTCGTCACGCGGTGCGCGATCACCGCGCTGGCGCTCGGCTCGCCGGCGCTCGCCTTCGGTCAGACTGCCCCGCAGGAGGGCTCCGCGGCCGTGCCGCCCGTGCAGGCCGTTCCCGGCGTAGGTGGGGTGGGCGCGGCGCTGCCGGGCGGAGTGTTGCCCGGCGTGGCGCCCACCGGGATCGGGCCCGCACCCGCGGAGCTGACCCGCTACGGCATCGCCGCCGGGCTCGGCGAGACGGACAACGTCAATCTGACATCGACCGACCCGAAAGCGCAGACCATCGCGGCAGCGGATCTCGATTTAGATTTGAGGCGCAGCGGCTCGCGCCTCGATGCCTCGGCGCTCGGGAACTTCACCGATCTCTACTACCTCCAGGGCGCCTACAGCAACCAGATACTCGGCCGCTTCGACGGACTCGCCACCGCGAAGCTCTGGTCCGATCGGCTGAAGTGGGTCGTGGCGGATGACTACGGCGAGCAGCAGGTCGACCCGTTCGCGGTGATCGTTCCCGGGGACCTGCAACGGGTCAATGTGTTCACGACCGGGCCGGAACTGACGCTGCGCCCGAGTTACGCGACGTTCGTCACGGTCGACGCCCATTACTCGCAGTTCAGCTATCAGACGAGTCCCTTCGACGGCCGCGATCTCTCGGCGTCCGCGGAGCTCGGCCGGCAGCTCTCGCCGCTCTCGAGCCTGTCGCTCGTGGCGCAGGCCGAGAAGCTGCGGTTCAACAACACGCTCGTCAACACCGATTACAGCCGCCGGCAGGCGTATGGCCAGTATCGGGTGAGGGGCGCGAGGACCTCCATCGACTTGCAGCTCGGGGCCACCCAGGCCAACGATCTCGACAGATGGAAGACGAGCCCGTTCGCGCACCTGGAGCTGACGCGGCGGATCTCTCCCTTCTCGGTCGTGACGCTGGCAGGCGGCCGGGAATACACCGATGCCGCGGGCGGCTTCGCGAGCTTGAGGGCCGGCGCAGCCGGCGGCATCGCCGTGGCGCCTGCCAACCAGAGCACCGGCAATTACCTGCGCACCTACGGCTCCGCCGGCTGGCAGTTCGCGCGGCTGCGCACGGCCTTCGGGCTCACCGGGAACTGGGAGCACGATGCGTACGACCGGCAATCGCTCTTCGACACCAATCGCGAGGATCTCGCGCTCAACGTCGGGCGGTCGCTGACGCCGAGGCTGTCGGTGAGCCTCACGGGGATGGTCGATCGCTACGACTACGTCAACCAGGGGTACGTCGATAAGTTCGGCACCGGCTACGCTACCCTCACGTATCGCCCGGGACGCTGGCTCATCATCTACGCGCAGTACGAGCACTCGTTCCGCCGCGCTGCCGGCGCTCGCGCTCTGCTGCTCGGTGCGTCGGGCTATGACGAGAACCGCGCCTTCATCATGATCGGCTACCGGCCGCACTCCGATACGGAGGCCGGCGGTGCAGGCGGATTCGGCGGCATGGCCGGTCCCTGAGCCGACAAGTTCCTGTTCCGGCGGGATAATCTGTGATGCCGTTTGCAGGGGGAGCGTCGCGACTACTTTAGCTGTCGCTTCGCGTATACACTCTGCCGATGGGGTCGTGACCCGCGTCCTTGCGCTCACGACAGATGCATAACATAAGACGTGCCATGTGAGCATGCACGATTACAGCAAGGTTCCAGCACCATGGCGGTGAGATCCACTATCACGAATCTGTTTCAGGAAGTTGCCCGGGAGCAGCAGCGCCAGCTCGCGCCGTTGACGGATGACTTGAAGCTCCTGCAATGCGGGCTCGACTCACTCAGCTTCGCGCTCATCGTGGCGCGGCTCGAGGATGAGCTCGGGTACGATCCCTTCGATACGGCGGAGAGCTTCCCCGTCACCTTCGGGGACTTCATCAGGCTGTACGAAGCGCGCACAGGGTAGAACCATGGCGCTCTCGGACTCCGTGATCGGCGCTGCTGCGGCACGCGGCGGCGCGCTGATCGGTCCAGAGCGGACGGTCCCGCTGGCATCGCTCGCCGGAGCCTCAGCCTTAAGCGGACAGCTCGAGGCCTTGCGCGGGCGCTCGGTGGTCGTTGCGGTCCGCGATCAGCTGACAGCCGCCGTGGCGCTTCTAGAGCTCGATGGCATCGCGAGGCGGATGGTCGTCTGCACGCCGGACCTCTCGTCCGAGCACCTGCCGCACGTCGTGCGCACCGCGCAGGCGGACACCTGGCTCGGCGACTCGGCGGGCAGCGCTCCACCCGAGGGTTGCGGGCTGGACCTGGCCCTCGATGCCGACCCGGCGATACCGCCTTGCAGCATCGAGCGGCGCGTCTCGTGCGAGACCGAGTGGGTGCTCCTCACCTCCGGCACCACCGGCGCACCGAAGCTGGTGGCGCACACGCTGCGCAGCCTCACCAGCGCCTTTGCAGGACAACCGGCGCAGGAGGGCGCGGCTGCGCTCTGGAGCACGTTCTATGACATCCGGCGCTACGGGGGGCTGCAGATCTACCTCCGTGCGCTCTACGCCGGCTCTCTCGTCCTCTCGAGCGCGGGCGAGGCGACCACCGATTTCCTCGCTCGGGCGGCCGCTACCGGCGTCACGCATATCTCCGGTACGCCATCGCACTGGCGCAAGGCGCTGATGAGCGGCGCCGCGCAAAGCTTCTCTCCCCAGTATGTGCGCACTTCCGGTGAGATCGCCGATCAGGGCATCCTCGATCAGTTGCGGACGGCGTTTCCGCGAGCGGTGGTGGCGCATGCGTTCGCATCGACGGAGGCGGGTGTCGGCTTCGAGGTGCGCGACGGGCGTGCAGGGTTTCCCGCGGGTCTGGTTGGCAGATCCGAGAATGGCGTCGAGGTTGACGTCAGCCTCGGAACGCTGAGGATCAAGTCGCCTGGCAACGCATCGGCATATCTCGACGCGGGGGCGCCGCCGCTCAAGGACGCAGAAGGCTACGTTGATCTCGGCGACCGGCTGGAGCTGCGCGATGGGCGCTATTACTTCGTCGGACGGAGCGGTGGCATCATCAATGTCGGCGGACTCAAGGTCCACCCGGAAGAGGTCGAGGCGGTGATCAACGCGCATCCGCTCGTGCGCATGTCCCTCGTGCGATCACGGCGCAATCCGATTACCGGCGCTCTGGTCACGGCGGACGTGGTGCTGGCCGATGGGACCGGCGCTGGCGCGAGCGCGGGCGCAGAGCGCGAGCACGCAGCCGGCGAGCGCGTTCGCCAGGAGATCCTCGCGGCCTGCCGTACGGCGCTCGCCGCGCACAAAGTGCCGGCTCTCATCCGCTTCGTCCCCGCGCTCGAGATGTCCGCCTCCGGGAAGCTGGTGCGCCCCCGTGCGTAACGTGCTCGTCACCGGCGGCAGCAGGGGCCTCGGGCTCGCGATCGCCACCCGGCTCGCCTCGTGCGGGTACCGCGTCATTGCGCTCGCGCGCTCCGAGAGCGATGAGCTGCGCGCAGCCATGGCGACACACGGCGAGGCGCTGGTTTTCCAGGCCTGCGATCTTGCCGATACCGCCGCGATCGGCGCCAGGGTGGGCGAGCTGCGCCGGCGCGTGGGGCCGCTCTACGGGCTCGTCAACAACGCGGGCCTCGGCAC
>JBOHZT010000068.1:0-12891 GCA_050738535.1 Steroidobacteraceae bacterium | reverse complement strand
GGCACAAGGTAGGGAGCGAGTGGAGAAGATCGAGCTCGGCGACGGCCGCAGGCTCTTCGGGGCCGATCCCGCCGCCTACACGAGGGGCCGGCCCGAATATCCGCAGGCCCTCTACGAGGAGCTGCGCGCTCGTTGCCGGCTGGGTGCGGACAAGCGCGTCTTCGAGATCGGTCCGGGACCGGGGCTCGCGACGCGCCGACTGCTCGCCCTCGGAATCGCGCGGCTCACCGCGGTCGAGCCGGACGCGCGCCTCGCAACTTACCTGCGCGGCGCGATCGAGGATACGCGTCTCGATATCGTCGAGCTGCCATTCGAGGACGCGCCGCTACCGCCTGCGGCTTTCGATCTCGGCGCGGCGGCAACGTCTTTCCACTGGCTCGAGCAGTCAGCGGCCCTGACGAAAGTCTTCCAGGCGCTGAAGCCCGGAGCCTGGTGGGCCATGTGGTGGACCGTCCTGGGGACTCGCGACAGATCCGACGAGTTCGAGGATGCGACGCGGCACTTGTTCGCGGACACGCCCTCCACGCCCTCGGATGTCGGCCGCGAGCGCATGGCGTTCGCGCTCGACGAGGCCGCGCGTTTTCGCGACCTCGCGGCGGCTGGCTTCGTGAATGCCTCGATCGAGAGCTTCGCCTGGACGGAGACATTCGATACCGCACGGCTGCTCGATCTCTACGGCACGTTCTCGCCGGTCGGGGTCTTGCCGGAGGCGAGGCGGCGAGCCTTTCTCTCGGAGCTCGAGCGCATCGTCGACGGACGGTTCGGCGGGCGCATCGAGCGGCCATCGCGCGCCATCCTGTACCTGGCCCGGCGCCCCGGCTGAGCGGCGCGGCGGGCACGCCACCGCGTTTAGAATCCTTCAGCCCGCCTTCGCGAGCGCTGCGCTCTTGCCGGCGATGACGGCGAGCAGATCGTTCCAGGATTTCACGAACGCGGCGGCGCCGTCGGCTTGCAGCTTCGCGGCGAGCGCGGTGAGATCGACGCCGGCGCGCTCGAGCTCGACGAGCGCTGCGGCGGACTTACCGCCGTCGGGCGCGAGCTCCGCGCCGAGCTCGCCATGGTCGGAGAACGCGGCCAGTGTGCTCTCCGGCATGGTGTTGATGGTGAGCGGCGCGACGAGGCCTCGAACGTAGAGGGTATCGGAGGCCTTCGGATCCTTCGTCCCGGTGCTCGCGAAGAGGAGCCGCTGAGGCCGCGCGCCCTCATTGAGCGCGCGCCGCCAGCGCGAGGAGGCGAGCAGCTCGCAGTACGCGCGGAAGGTGTCTTGCGCGACGGCGAGGCCGAGCGTGTTGGCGAGCCGCGCGGGTACCCGGCCGGCTACCGCAACGTCCCAGCGGCTCACGAAGAGCGAGGCGACCGAGGCGATGCGCGGGCTCTGTCCAGTCTCGATTCTGCGCTCGATCCCGCGCAGGTAGGCATCGGCCGCGGCGACGTATTGCTCGCGCGAGAACAGGAGCGTCACGTTGACGGGAACACCGGCAAAGGTGGCATCCTCGATGGCCTGTAGTCCTTCCGGGGTACCCGGGATCTTGATGAAAAGATTCGGGCGGCTCGCTCGCGCATGCAGATCCTGCGCCTCGGCGAGCGTCGTCGCGGCGTCGCGAGCGAGCGCCGGGGAGACCTCGAGCGAGACCCAGCCGTCCACGCCGTCCGTGCGTTCGTGGATCGGGCGGAAGAGATCCGCCGCCTGCGTGAGATCGGCGAGCGCGAGCTCGAAGAACAGCTGCTCCGCCGAAAGCCCGGCGCGGGAGCGCTCGCGAATCGCGGCGTCATAGGCCGGCCCACCCTTGACGGCGTGATCGAAGATCGTCGGATTGGACGTGAGGCCGGTGACCGACAGCTCGTCGATGTGGCGCGAAAGAGTGCCGCTCGTCAGCAGGTCACGGGTGATGTTGTCGAGCCAGAGGCTCTGGCCCGCACGGTGCAGCGCCTGTGTCGGTTTCATGCACGCAGCTTGATCCTCGCGGGCGCGGTTTGTCCAGCGAGAGCGGCCGCGCGCGCCCAACGCGCCGGGCGTTGCGCTCAGAAGCTCTTCCAGGCGGCTCGCGCCTGCGCCTTGAGCGCCCGCCGATGGTCCTCGAAGGCGAGCCGCTCCTGCGGCGGCTTGTCGTCGGGTAATGCCGCGAGCGCCTCGTCGAAGATCTCGCGCAGCTCTTCCCTGAACTCGGGATGCGTGAAGATGTAGAAGTCGTTGCGCAGGATCCCGCGCAGCACCTTCTCGCCGGCCTCGAGCGGCGCCATGCCGGCGCGATGATGCAGCTCGGCGAGCCGGGTCATGAATTGGGTGTCCGCCGGGCCGGACGTGGAGCCGAGCTGGGTAGGCCGGATCTTGTCGCTCTCGTAGATCGCGCTGTCCACCAGGCCCGGGCAGACCATGGAGACGTTGATGCCGTGCGGGGCGACGCTGTATCTCAGCGCCTCGGACAGGCCGCGCACCGCGAACTTCGCGCAGGTGTAAATGCCTGCGTTCGGACCTGCGATGAATGCGCCCATGGAGGCAGTGTTGACGATGTGGCCGCCCTCGCCGTGCTTCAGCAGGCGCGGAATGAACGTGTGGACGCCGTTCACGACCCCACCGAGGTTGACGCCGAGGACCCAGTCCCAGTCGTCGTATGTCGCCGCGGCAATATCGTTGAAAAGGTTGATCCCGGCGTTGTTGCAGACGAGGTGCACCTTGCCGAACACGCGCTCGGCCTCGTCGGCCGCCTCGGCCATCGCGGTGCGGTCGGTCACGTCGACGCGCAGCGGATGAACCGACCGGCGCTTGCCGGCCTTCGCGAAGTGCTCCATGGCCTGATCGAGGTGGTCCTGCCGGATGTCGGCGACCACGACCTTCATGCCCGCCGTGCAGAACGCCTGGGCCATGCCGAAGCCGAGGCCGTTGCCGCCGCCGGTGATGAAAGCCACTTTTCCCTGCACGTCTCTCATTGCCGCTCGCTCCCGACGCCCGGGCCCGCGAGGGCCGGGGCCGCATGCCGTACCAAGGCCGCTTCTTAGCACCTTTCGTCGGGACGGGCTATGCTGTTCGCGCCGGATGCTCGAGCGAGGTGATTCGATGCTGACCAAGATGGAGCACTATCTCGTCATCACGGACGACATCGAGGTGACGAAGGATTTCTACTGCGAGGCGCTCGGCATGCGGGCCGGCTCGCGGCCGCCGCTCGAGTTTCCCGGGTACTGGCTGTATGTCGGCGACACCCCGTGCATCCATATCGCGCAGTGGCGGACCTACACCGCGCACTGCGAGCGCCAGGGCATTCCGGTCTCGCGGAAGGCGCCCGGCACTGGGGCCTTCGACCACATCGCCTTCAATGCGGATGACTTCGACGGGGTGCTCGCCCGTCTCGAGCAACACGGTATCAAGCCGGGCCTGAACGTCGTGAGCGGTACGCCGCTGCGGCAGCTGTTCCTGACCGACCCGAACGGCGTCAAGATCGAGATCAACGTGCGGGACCGTGCGGCCGGCGTGGCAGCATAGAGTCGAGACCGGTGCAGGTCGATTGCGACACACAGAAGGGCGTTATGAGCATCAATTCGGATATCCGGCCATGACGGGGCCCGTCCCTCCCACTGCGGCGCCCGACCAGCTCGCCTTGCTGGCGAGCGACGATCCGGTCCTCGCGCGCAACAAGCGCCATGTGTTCGATTTCTGGCGAATCGTCTACGAGGGCGGGCATCTGGAGCGGGCGCCGGAGTACATGGCGGAAGGCTACCTGCAGCACAACCCCAACGTGGCTACGGGGCGCGAGGCTTTCGTCGAGCTGTTCAAGCAGCGGCGTCCGCCGAAGCCGGTCGAGCCGCTCATCAAAGTGCCGGTGATCTCGATCGTCGCCGAGCGCGACATCGTCATGGTGAGCTTCGCGCGCAAGGTGCGGGGCCGGCAGGACCCGAGCCATATCTATTACATGACCTGGTTCGACGTGTTCCGCATCGACGCGAACGGCCTCATCGCCGAGCACTGGGACCCCTCGGAGATGTGGGTGAACGGCCTGCCGCCGGGAGCGGAATTCCTGCCCTGACGCCGATGGGGCGCGCGAGCGGCTCAGCGCCCTTCGAGCGGCTCAGCGCCCATCCATCCTCAGCACGACGCGGAAGCGCGCCTGGCCGCTCATCATGCGCTCGTAGGCCGCCTGCGCCTGCTCGAGGGGATAGATCTCGTTCATCGAGGTGACGCCGTTACGCTGGCTGAAGCGTAGCGTGTCCTCGGAATCGGCTGCCGTCCCCGAGTACCAACCCTTGATCGCCGCTCGCTTGCCGAGCAGCTCGAGTGAGTCGACGGCGAGGGCGCCGACCGCGCCGATCACCATCATCGTGCCATTCACGCCGAGACCGCCCGCGATCGACTGCATCGCTGCGGCGCTCGTGACGGTGGCGATGATCGCCGCTGCGCCGCCCATCGCCCGCAGCGCCGCAGCCGGATCGTCGTGCTCGCCGTCGATGTAGTCGTGCGCGCCCAGCGAGCGCGCCAGGGCCTCCTTGTCGCGGCCCCGATTGACCGCGACCGTGCGGAATCCTTGACGTACCGCGAACTGGATCGCGAGATGGCCGAGTCCTCCGACGCCATGAATGGCGACGAGGTCGCCGGGTCTCGCGCCGCAATGGCGCAGCGCGTTGAACGTCGTGAGTCCGGCGCACAGCAGCGGCGCCGACTCGACCGGATCGAGCTCCTCCGGCACTCGTGCGAGCGCCGACGCGCGCGCGAGCACGTGTGTCGCATAGCCGCCGTCGCGCGTGAGGCCGGTCGCGCCCTGGATGGTCTCGCACGCGAACGTATTGCCTCGCCGGCAGTGCCCGCAGCGGCCGCACGCGCCGCTGTGCCAGCCGACACCGACGCGCGTGCCGACGGGCCAGCCCTCGACCTGCCGCCCGACCGCTTCGATCTCCCCGATGACCTCATGGCCGGGAATTCGGGGGTACGCGAGCCCTGGCGCATGCCCCTGCACGACCATGGAGTCGCTGTGGCAGACCCCGCAGGCCTGCACTCGAATCAACGCTTCGCCCGCTCCCGGTGCCGGCACGGGACGCTCTTCCAGGTGGAAGGGGCCGCCCGCCTGCGAGATGACCATGGCACGCATTACAGGCATCGTCCTCTCCCTTTTTTCGAGCGCTGTGGAGCAGCGGAGTTTGCGCGCCGCTCGCGCGGGATCAAGCGTTACCGCGTGGTCGAGTGCCATGGCCCGACCCGGTGGGTGGTGGCGCCGGTTGCGGTCGCCGATGGCATACTGCAGCCCATGCCAAGCACTGTCGTTTCCGAGTTGGCCCCACTCGTGGGAGTGGATGCCGTCGTCGAGCCGGACGCGCACAATGTCGTGCGGCACGTTCGGGATCTATGTGTTGGAACGGATCCTGGAGTGGGGATTCTCGCGCTCACGTACCCGCGCACGACGCAGCAGGTCGCCGCCATCCTGAAGTTTTGCAACGAGCGCCGGATCGCGGTGCAGCCGCAAGGCGGCATGACCGGACTTGCAGGCGGGGGCGTTCCCGTGGGGCCGTGCGTCGTCGTATCCCTCGAGCGGATGCGCGCCATCCGGGAGATCGATACCGCCGCGGGGACCATCACCGTCGAGGCGGGCGTGGTGATGGAGGCCGTGCAGCAGGCGGCGGACGCCGCCGATCTGTTCTTCCCGCTCGACCTCGGCGGGCGCGGCTCGTGTCAGATCGGGGGCAATCTCTCGACCAATGCCGGGGGGAATCGGGTGCTGCGCTTTGGAATGGCGCGCGATCTGGTGCTCGGCCTCGAGGCGGTGCTGGCCGACGGCAGTGTCATCGATTCGCTCCGCAAGGTGATCAAGAACAACACGGGCTACGACCTGCGGCAGTGGTTCATCGGGGCGGAGGGCACGCTCGGCATCATCACCGCGGCCGTGCTGCGCCTCTACCCCAAGCCCCGCAGCGTCTGCACCGGGATCTGTGCCCTGGGGGGCTACGACGACGTGCTCGAGCTGCTGGGGCGAGCCCGCAGGGGCTTCGGCTCGCAGCTCACCGCGTTCGAGGTCATGTGGCCGGAGTTCTATCGGCTCGCGACCGCCGAACTCGGCCGCAGGCCGCCGCTCGCGGAAGGGTTCGGCGTCTATGTGCTGATCGAGACCATGGGGCTCGATGCCGCGGCGGACCAGCAGCGCTACGAGGCGGTGATCGGCGAGGCGCTCGAGGCGGGCATCGTCAAGGACGCGGTCATCGCCCGGTCACAGCGGGAGTCCACCGACCTGTGGGCCGTGCGCGACTCGCCGGGCGAGTGGCAGCGCACCGCGCACTGGCCGCAGCTAGGCTTCGATGTGAGCGTGCCGACCGGCGAGATCGGCGCGCTCGCCCGTGAGATCGACTCCATGCTGACGAGCCGCTGGCCGCAGCTGAAGACGGTGTACTTCGGCCACGTCGCCGATGGAAACCTGCACGCTTCGGTGCGCATGTCCGGCCATTGCGTTCCGGAGCGCGAGATCGAGGACGCGGTCTACGGCATCACGGCTCAGCACCGCGGCTCGATCTCGGCCGAGCACGGCGTCGGCTCGCTCAAGCGCGAGTTCCTGCACTACTCGCGCAGCCCGCAGGAGCTCGAGCTGATGCGCGCGATCAAGCGGGCGATGGACCCGAACGGGATCATGAATCCGGGGAAGATCCTGTAGCGCGCGGCCAATCGCGAATGGCGCACAATGAGCCCACGGTCGGGAGGGGCTCTGGATGATTCGATTCGCGTGTCCGTGTGCCGTCCTGTCGGCGCTGCTCGCAGGCTGCGCCGCCGGCGGAGCTCTTGCCGCTGGCATCGAAGGGTCGGCCGAGACGCCGCGCTACGATCCGCTGCAGACCTTCGCGCCGCTCACGCTGCCCGATCCGGTGAGCCGGTACCGCGCCGGCAACGGCGCGCCCGGGCCGGATTACTGGCAGAACCGCGCCGACTACACCATCCACGCGCAGCTCGATCCGCGGACCAAGACGCTGCGCGGCCGTGAGACCATTACCTATACCAACAACAGCCCGCAGGCGCTCGATGGCCTGTGGTTGCAGCTCGACCAGAACATGTACCGCAGGACCTCGCGGTCCACCTATGCGGTCGACATGCCGCGGTCGATGAGCCGCGCGTTGCACGTGCCTGAAGCGGGAGGTTTCACGTCGGGAGATCGGCTCGACTCGGTCGAGGTCGAGCAGCACGGTCACCTGAGCCGCGCCGACTACCTCGTGAGTGATACGCGGCTGCAAATTCGACTACGCGTGCCGCTTGCGTCGCACGCGAGCCTGCGCCTGCAGATCGCGTGGCACTACACCGTGCCCGGCCCGCTGGGCGGCCGCACCGGCTGGGCATCGACCCGCAACGGGAACATTTTCGACATCGCGCAGTGGTATCCGCGCATGGCGGTGTTCGACGATCTGCGCGGCTGGAACACGTTGCCGTATCTCGCGAACGAGTTCTATCTCGAGTACGGGGACTTCGACTATTTCATCACCGTCCCTGCGGACATGATCGTCGTGGGGTCGGGCGAGCTGGTCAACCCGCGTGACGTGTTGACCGCTCAGGAGCGGGCACGGCTGGCGGAGGCTCGCCAGTCGGACCGGACGGTGATGATCCGCTCACCCGCGGAGGTCAGCGATCCGGCGAGCCGGCCGCAGCACAGCGGCACGCTGACCTGGCATTTCAGGATGCGCCACACCCGCGATGTCGCCTTTGCAGCCTCGCGGGCGTTCGTGTGGGACGCGGCGCGCATCGATCTCCCCAGCGGCCGGCACGCACTGGCAATGTCGGTCTATCCGGTGGAGAGCGCCGGCGCGGGCGCCTGGGGCCGGGCGACCCAGTACTTCAAGGACGCGGTCCAGAATTTCTCGCGCCGCTGGTATCCCTATCCGTGGCCGACAGCCGTCAACGTCGCGGGTCCGGTCTCGGGCATGGAGTATCCCGGCATGGGCTTCGATGGGATGCGCGCGCGCGGCAAGGCGCTCTTCTGGATCAGCGCCCATGAGATCGGGCACAGCTGGTTCCCGATGATCGTCGGCACGAACGAGCGCCGCGCGGCGTGGATGGACGAAGGCTTCAACACGTTCATGGACGTCTACGAATCGGAGGACTTCGATCACGGCGAGTACGCGCCGAAGCGCGATCCGGAATACGCGCCGGGCGGCGGTAACCCCGTGGAGGAGATCGAGAAGGTATTGCGCGACCCGAACGCACCACCGATCGTCACACGTCCCGACGAAATCTCCGAGAAGTACCGCCACCCCGTCACATATTTCAAGGCGGCGCTGGGACTCGTGCTGCTGCGCGAGCAGATCCTCGGCAAGGCGCGCTTCGACTTTGCCTTCCGCAAGTTCATTCGGGACTGGGCGTACAAGCATCCGTCGCCGTCCGATTTCTTTCGCGCCATGGACAGCGCCGGCGGCGAGGATCTCTCCTGGTTCTGGCGCGGCTGGTTCTTCCACAACTGGAAGCTCGACCTCGCCGTTGAGAAGGTCGCCTACACGGACGGCGACCCTGCCAAGGGCGCGACGGTGACCCTCGCCAACCTGGATCGTCTGGTCATGCCGGCGACGGTGGAGGTCGATTACGCCGACGGCAGCAAGCGGCGCCTGCGGGTGCCGGTGGCGACCTGGATCCAGCAGCGCCGCGCGGCGCTGTCGCTGCCCGGCGGTGGTCCCATCGCGGAGGTCATCGTTGACCCGGACCAGGTGATTCCGGACGAGGATCGCGGCAACGACGTGCTCCGGGGGCCATTCAAGTTAGACGCCGCAGGCCCGACAGAGGAGCAAGTCCGTCGCCCGCTGGCCGAATCGGTACCGGCTGAGTGCTCCGGTGACGATCTCTCTGAACTCGATTCGTCCGGCGGGATCCGACGTCGTCGCGGCCGCATGCGCCCGGCAGAAGCTGCACTGGACAGGCGGCCGGACAGGAATTGCCGCGCGATGACCAAGTCCGGCGGCTGACCGTAGAACTGGCGATAGCCGTCGAACAGGGGAGCCACCTGCTCGAGATCTGCGAGCGATGCTCGCCTTACCATGTAGCCTGCACTGCTGCGCACGATGGTTGACCGTCAGAACCGCTCTATCAACGTCACGCCCACTCGATGGTGACACGCCCACTCGATGGGTGAGCCGCGCCGCTCAGCCTCCCGAAGCCTTGGCGTCGATTCCCTCGGCGGTGATGCGGATGTGTACGAGGTCGCTGACCTCCGGAACGTACTCCTTCAGGCCGAACGCCGAGCGGTCGAGCGTTCCTGTCGCGTCGAACCCGATGGCAGGCACGTGCTCCATCGGCTGCTCGCCGACCCTGTTGAGTGTCGCGTGCAGCGTCACGGGCTTGGTGACGCCGTGCACCGTCAGGTTGCCCGTGACGAGGTAGTGGTCCGACTCGCCGACGCGCTGCACTTTCGTGCTGCGGAACGTGATCGTCGGATACTTGGCGGCGTCGAAGAATTCGACCTTGAAGCGGGCGTCGAGCGCCGGTACTTGCGTATTCACGCTGGCGACGGGGATCGTCACGGTGACGGACGAGTCCTGCGGATGGCTCGCGTCCCAGACGAGCGTGCCCTTCTGGATATCGAAGCTGGCGCCGGGATTCGAGAATCCGAAATGATTCCACCAGATATGCACCTGCGTGTGCCCCGGATCGAGCATGTAGCGATGGCCTGCGGCGAGGGCCGGCGTCGCCAGGGCGCCGAGCAGCGCAGTGCAGGACAGGATCGACAGGCCTCTCGTGGTCGTTCTCAAGATCACTCTCCCCGGGCCCGTGCGCCTCGTTGCGAAGGCTGCTGGGCCCTGCGCAGCCGCCTTCTCATCGCGGATGATGGTTCCGGCGCGCGCCGCATGGAGCGACTAGCGGCGCGGCCTTGCGGCGCATTATAGGCACCCTCTGGCGCGCGGATGGGCCGGTGCGCGTCAGCGGTCGCCGCGGCCTCCCCGATACCCGCTCACCTGCGCGCCGTCCGCCGCGCGCAGACGCAGGAATCCTGGGATCGCGAGCAGCGGGACGATTGCGGTGAGCAGGAAGGCCTCGTGGAAGCGGCCGGGCGTCAAGCGGCCGTGTCCGCTCAAGGCGCTCAGCAGCACGGCGCTCAAGGAAACCCCGAAGCTGACCGTCAGCTGCTGCACCAGGCCGCCGAGGCTCGTGGCCTGGCTGAGTTCGGCGGCCGGCGTCTCGGCGTAGGCGAGCGTGTTGGTGGTCATGAACTGCGTGGAGCGGCACAGGCCGAAGACGAGGATGTAGGCGCCGATGAGCCAGCGCGGCGTGCCCGGCTGGAGGAGCGTGAAGCCCGCGAGCACGGCGGAGCCGGCGACGGCGCTGCCGATCAACACGGTCCGGAAGCCGAGCGCGCGCAGCAAGGGCGCGATGAAGAGCCGCACGATGATCGCCCCGGCGCTGCCGAGGAAAGTGAGCGAGCCGGACCCGATGGCGCTCATCCCGAACCCCACTTGCAGCATGAGCGGCAGCAGGAACGGCACGCCGTTCAGCGCGACGCGGCAGATGCCGCCGACGAGGGATCCGGTGGCGAACGTGCGCTCGCGGAACAGGCGCAGATCGACCACGGGCACCGCCGCGCGGCGCGCGTAGCGCGCGAAGGCGGCGAGCAGCACAGCAGCCGCCAGGAACAGCGCTCCGAGCTCAGGCGCCGAGAGCGCCGAGCGCTCGACGTTGTCGATGCCGACCTGCAGCAGCCCGATGCCGCAGCCGAAGAGCACGAAACCCTGCAGGTCGAACCGGACCGAGCGATCGCCGCGAGTGGGCTCGAGATACCGCAGCGCGAGCACTATGCCGAGCAGCGCGAAGGGCAGGTTGACGTAGAAGATCCAGCGCCAGGACACGTACGTCGTGAGGAATCCGCCGACGAGCGGTCCGATGATCGGACCGACGATGGCGGGCAGCGTCATGTACGTCATGGCGGTCACGAGCTCGCTGCGCGGGAAGCTGCGCAGCAGGATGAGGCGGCCGACCGGTGTCATCATCGCGCCGCCGATGCCTTGTAGGATCCGCGTCGCGATCAGCATGGGGAAGGAGCCGGAGAGCCCGCATAGCGCCGAGCCGAGCGAGAACATCGCGAGCGCCAGCACGAAGATGCGGCGCGCCCCGAATCGGTCGGCGCACCAGCCGCTCAGCGGGATGAAGACGGCGAGCGTGAGCACGTACGCGGTGACGGCGAGGTTCATCCGCACCGGCGTGGTCGCGAGGCTCACCGCCATGTCCGGGATCGCCGTGGTGATGATCGTCGAATCGAGCGCCTGCATCAGGAAGGCGACGGCGACGATCCCGGGGATGAGATAGCGCAGGCGCGGGTCCCGCTCGGCCGCGAAGCCGCCGCGGTGATCCGCTACACTCGATGCCTTGCGGCGAGTCACGCGAGGCCGAAGCCGCGTCGCCGATCACCGTGGGGCTGGAGGCGCATCATGAGTCAGGAAGAGCTGCGTGAGTTGCTGCGCAGGGTACACGAGCAGCTGAGCCGCGCGCCGAGCGTCGACGAGGACACACGGCGGCTGCTCATGAAGGTGACGGACGATATCGAGCGCGCCGTGGGCGCGAGCGCCATGCGTGCGGAGATCCGCCACGAGTCCCTGCCGCGGCTCGAGACGCTCGCGGTGCGCTTCGAGGTGGAGCACCCGGCGCTCGGCCAGGGCTTGCGCCAGCTGATCGATTTCCTGGTGAAGGGCGGAGTTTGACGAAAGCGCCGCTGGCGTCCAGCGGCCGCGCGCGTGGTAATGCGGTGGTGCGCGGACAGTCAGACGGGCGGCGCCGCTCGGCGCCGGCCGCTCGTCAATCGTCCATCAAGAAGCTGCGCAGCTGCTCGCTGCGGCTCGGGTGCCGCAGCTTGCGCAGCGCCTTCGCCTCGATCTGGCGGATGCGCTCGCGCGTCACGTCGAACTGCTTGCCGACCTCCTCGAGGGTGTGGTCGGTGTTCATGTCGATGCCGAAGCGCATCCGCAGCACCTTGGCCTCGCGCGGCGTCAGCTGCGCGAGCACCGAGTGCGTCGTCTCGCGCAGCGACTCCATCGTCGCCTGGTCGATCGGCGAGGAGACCGAGGTGTCCTCGATGAAGTCCCCGAGGTGGGAATCCTCGTCGTCGCCGATCGGAGTCTCCATCGAGATGGGCTCCTTTGCGATCTTGAGGACCTTGCGCACCTTGTCCTCGGGCATCTCCATGCGCACCGCGAGCTCCTCGGGGGTCGGCTCGCGGCCCATCTCCTGGAGCATCTGGCGCGAGATGCGGTTCAGCTTGTTGATGGTCTCGATCATGTGCACCGGGATGCGGATGGTACGCGCCTGATCCGCGATCGAGCGTGTGATGGCCTGCCGGATCCACCAGGTCGCGTACGTCGAGAACTTGTAGCCGCGCCGGTACTCGAACTTGTCCACGGCCTTCATGAGGCCGATGTTGCCTTCCTGGATGAGGTCGAGGAACTGCAGTCCGCGGTTCGTGTACTTCTTGGCGATGGAGATCACGAGGCGCAGATTCGCCTCCACCATCTCCTTCTTGGCCCTGCGCGCCTTCGCCTCGCCGATCGAGACCTCGCGGTTGATATCCTTCAGCTCCGTCACGAGCAGGTGATATTGCTGCTCGAGGGTCTCGAGCTTCCTCTGGCGGCGCTCGACCTCCTCCTTCAGACGCGCGAGCGGAGCCGAGTACCGCTTGCCGGCCTTCACGTGCTTGGCGAGCCAGCGCGGGCTCGTCTCGTTCTTGGGGAACGTCGCGATGAAGTCCTTGCGCGGCATTCCGGCGTCGCGCACGGCGAGGATCATGATCTCCTTCTCGAGCTGCCGGACCTCGCCGATGTGCGCTCTCAAGTTGACGATCAGCGCGTCGAACATGCGCGGGGAGAGCTTGAGCTCCAGGAATTCCCCGGCGAGCTTCTTGCGCAGCTTCAGGGCACGCGGCTCGCTCGCTCCGGCCTTCTGGATCGCGGCGAGCACCTGTCCATGGT
>JBOHZT010000067.1:0-13069 GCA_050738535.1 Steroidobacteraceae bacterium | reverse complement strand
CTCTCGAACCGCAGCGCACTCGAATCCGTGCGCTTGCGAGCCGCTGCCCGGGCCGCTGCCGCCGCGCGGCCGCGAGTCTGCCGCCTGGGACAGCCCGCGCCTGCGCAGCGCTCGAGCGGCGGCGCGAAGAGCTGGAAGTATTCCCCGTCGGCGCGGAGCTCGTAGAGGCTCAAGGCAAGCTCGAAGCCGTCGCGGCGTGCCGCGACACGGCGCGCCTGCGCCCGTTTCCTGCGAGCGGCCGCCTTGCCGCCCGAGGGACCCGGCGCATTCTCTACGTCGTACGACAGCGTCCCCGAGATTCGTCCGCTCACCTCGAGAGGCCTGCGCAGCGCCCCGCTCACGAATATCACTCCGTCACGCGGCGCGAGCGTGCGCGTCACGATGTCCATGAGATCGTCTGCGGTGTCCTGGGCCGCGGATTCGATCGCCCCGCTTGCCGCGGGTTCGCGCGGCGACTCGTGCCCCGTGAGCGCATAGTGGCCGTCGGTGAGCGTGCCGTGCAGGTAGAGCCGCACGGCTGCGTTCGACATGCCTGCGACGGAGTCGGCATGGCGCCAGGTATTGGCGCCCATGACCTCGAAGTTCACGCGGCTCGCGAGCAACGCCGGCACCGGCGCGCCCTTCAGGGCATGGTCGAACCACTCGAACCGCAGATCGCCGAGGCCGATCATCGCGGCAGGGTCGACCGAATAGCCCGCCAGTACGGCGAGCGGCCCGCGCTGCATGGCCTCGTCATCGTACGGACCGATGAGCAGGGTACGATCCTCGCCCGGCTCGGCTCGGGCGCGCCGCAGCGCGAAGGCGAGCGACGCGGCCTGGTCGCGATCGTAATAGCCAGTGGTCGTGAGCACCCGCACGCTCGGTGGGGCAGGCTCGGCATGCGCGGCTGACGCGGCTCCACGGTGCGCCTCGGCGGAGTGCGCGCGCGCCGGCCGACCCGGCTGGGATGGAGAATGTGCGGGCTGGGCATCGGCAAAGCGCGGACCCTGCCCTGGCGGCGGCGCGACACTCGATACGGCGAGCGCTCGCAGCGCCGACAGCGGGCGCGACGCGACGGCCCACGCGGCGAACGCGCTGTAGCCGCTGCCATAGAGGCCGACGCGGCCATCGCTCCAGGGCTGCTTCACGATCCAGTCGATCATTGCCCCGGCCTCGGGCCCGGCAGTGTCTGCCTTGCTCGCGCCTGCGCCGTGTGCCGCGCGCTGCGCGTACGCGACGACTCCGGCGTATCCGTGCGCCGCGCAATCGAGCGCATCGTCGTCAGGATCCGCATGCCGCATGAGCCGCAACAGCGCAGGAACGGGCTGAGGCGTCCTCGGGCGAATCAGCACCGCCGTGAGCCGGGTGTGGCCCGGGCCCTGCACGACGATGCCGCGAGTGATCACGTACCGCCGCGCCTCGTCCTGGGCGGCGAGCGGGCCGACGAGCGAGCCGAAGCTCTTGAACGCCTCGAACGACAAAAAGCTCCACGTGAGATCGACCGCCTCGGCAAGCGAGATCCGCTTCTTGTCCCGCAGCCGGTCGAGGTCACTTTGGAAGTTGCCGCGGAACACCGAGAGCGGCGTCTCGAACCATTCCGTGACCGTATAGGCATCCCGATCGTCGAGCGGCGCGAGCAGCGCGCCGAAGAGCTTCACGAACGCCTGATCGAAGGGCACGTGACCCTTGCCCTTGGCGGCGCCGAGAGAGCGAGCGTGCGCGTAGAGCGTGTAGATGAGCGATTCGTCGACCTGGCGCGCCGTCTTCTCGCGCCGGCGCTCGTCCCCGAGCATCCGGCGTGTCGTGTAGGCGGCCGAGTACTCCCCCGCGACCATCTGCAGCGCCGAAAGATTGGTGAGAAATTGTGCGCGGTCCGGGTTCGCGTAGACCGGCAACGCTCGGATCGCGAGGCTTCGCATGGCGGCCGCCGTGGCCGGACCATCGGTGGCGGCCGGAGCCTCGAACTCGAGATCCTCAGCGCCCGCCGCGCCAGCCGTGCCCGCCGCAGTGGAAGCCGCGGCGCTCGCCACGCTCGCGGCGCAACAGGCGCAACAGCAGAGAACGGCGACGGCGAGACACCTCAGCATGCTCCGCGCATTATCGTGCGAACCAAGCGCAGGCGCACCCGGGCGGGAGCCGGGCTTTGACGCGAAGCACTGGCGCGCCGCGGGCTCGAACGCTCGGCGATGTCACCGATTGGCGGCGACGAGCACCGGACGTTCCCGATACATCGCTGGCAGATAGCGCTCGAGATTCCTGAGCTTCGGGATGTCGTTGTAGACGATGTAAGGATCGTGCGGATGATGGACGAGATAGTCCTGGTGGTACCCCTCCGCAGGGTAGAAGCCGCCGAGCGGATCGACTCGCGTGACGATGGGGCTCGCGAACACGTGCGCGCGCTCGAGCTGAGCAATATAGGCGAGTGCGATCCGGCGCTGATCGGCATTCGCGTACCAGATCTCCGAGCGGTACTGCGAACCCACGTCAGGCCCCTGCCGGTCGAGCTCCGTGGGGTTGGAGGCCACGGAGAAGAAGACGCGCAGCAGTTCCCCATAGGACACCGCGCGGGGATCGAAGACGATCTTGACCGATTCGGCATGCCCGGTCGTGCCGGTGCTCACCTCCTCGTAGTGCGCCGTGCCCGCCTTGCCGCCCGTGTAGCCCGCCCAGACGCGCTCGACGCCCTTCACGTGCTCGAAGACGGCCTGCATGCCCCAGAAGCAGCCGCCCGAGAGCACGGCCGTCTCGACACCGCTGGGCGCTCTTGCGTCGTCCACCTTGGGAGGCGGCACCACCGTCGCATCGGCCGCGCGCGCGGCGCGCAGGCCGAAGGCACCCGCGATGACCAGGCCGGCGGCGATGACGCACCCCAGCGCCGCCAGCCGATGTCGCGACCTCTGCAATTTCGTCCCCGCCATAGGATCTGCCGCCATGGAGTCTCCTCGGCCGCGCTCAGCCCGCGGTCACGGGCTCATCATGCGCCAATCCTGGCGACCCAGCCAAATTTGGGGCCCCGCAGCGCCGCTCACCCAAATGTGAACGAGTACGCCTGCACGCCGGGATCGAGGAACTCGATGGTAAAGGTCCGGTCACGAATGCCGCTTCTCTGCCGGATCAGCTGATAGAGCCGCTGCCCGCGAACGGCGCCCTCGCCCTTTGCGTTGGTGTCCGCCCCGTGGTCCTTCCCGGGCGCCGCCCCGTCGAGCAGGACTTTGAACCGGATTGGCTTGCCGGTCGAGGAGCCGAGCACCAGATGCAGGTCGCGCGCATGGAAGCGGAACTCGATGCGGCCCGGTGCGTGGTCGAGCACCGCCGCCTCGCCGTGCACCGTCCACTCGCCCGCGAGACCCCACTGATTGAGCTCGAGCTTCCCGGGGAGGCTATAGCGTTCCGGATGATCGCGAGCGACCGGCTGCGCCGAGGCGAAGTTCTCCGCGCGGTCGTAGCCGATATAGGTCTCGTAGGACCGAATCTGATCCACGTCCGCCGCTGCCTCGGCGCCGATCCCTTGGTCCGTGACGAACCCGCCCGGAACGTTCTTGTACCCCGCGTCGGCGAGCAGCCGCTGGATGAGACGCTCGGATTCGCGGTAATCGCCCTCGCCGAATTCATGCCCGCGAATGCGGCCCTGCGCATCGATGAAATAGTCCGCCGGCCAGTAATTATTGAAGAAGGCGCCCCAGATCGAGTAGTTGTCGTCTACCGCGACGGGATACGTGATCTTCAGGCGCCGCACGGCGGCACGGACGTTCGCGAGGCTCTTCTCGAACGCGAACTCCGGCGTGTGAACGCCGATCACGACGAGCCCGTGGTCCTGGTACTTGCGCCACCACGCGCGCACATAAGGAATCGAGCGCAGGCAATTGATGCAGGAGTAAGTCCAGAAGTCGACCAGGACGACCTTGCCGCGCAGGCTCTCCGGAGTGAGCGGGGGACTGTTGATCCAGGCGACCGCTCCGGCGAGCGACGGGAAGGGCCCCTCATCGGGCAGAGCGTCGGCCTGCGCTGCGGCGGCCTGTGCTCCGGTGCCGGCCGACGCTCGTCCCGCTGTCGCCCCCGGCTTCGCATCGTTGCTCGCGGCCACCATCGTGGAGCCCTTCATGGCGCCGCCGGCGGGCCGGAACTCGTCGATGAGCGCCTGCTCCATGCGCGCGGTGTTCGCGACCGACCACTGCGTCAGCACCGAGGTGTCGAGCCCGAGCCCGATCACGGCGACTGCGGCGAGCACCGCGACGCCGAGTCCGCGGCGCACCCATTCGCCGGCACCGAGCGCGCGCTTGAGGAAGGCATACACCCGGCCGCCGATCAGCACTGCGATCGCGAGCGAAGTGGCCGCGCCCGCCGCATAGCTCCCGAGCAACAGCGCCGATCGCACGCTCGCGCCCTGCAGCGCGGCGCCCGTCAGGATCAATCCGAGAATCGGCCCCGCGCACGGCGCCCACAGGAATCCGCTCGCGACCCCGATGATGAACGACCCGAGGACGGTGTGGTCGCCGGCCGCCACACCGCCCGCTCCGCCGTCCACCCGCGCGGTGAGGCGATTGCCGAGGGACACGAAAGGGCGCATCACGAATTCCGCGAGCGCGGGCGCGAGCAGCATCACTCCCAGGATGGCGAGGAGGACCATGGCCGCGATGCGCCCGTCCTCGTTCGCGCGCACGATCCAGCCGCCGCCCACCGTCACGAGCATGGCGAGTCCGGCGAACGTCAACGCGAGCCCGACCAGGAGCGGCAGGACGCTGCGCACGAACGGCTGTCCGGCACGCGAGAAGACGAACGGCAGGATCGGCAGCACGCAGGGGCTCAGCAGCGTCAGCACGCCGGCCAGATAGGCAAGAACGAGCAGGGTCATGGGTGTCCTCGGGCGTCGCGGCGAGCGATGCCCGTGCCTCGCTCTGGCTTCCGCGCGCAAGAATACGCTATGTTTGTAGACCTATGTCGCTCGCAACAGTTGGCCGGTACCGGCGCGGTCGAGCTACGCTCGCCGCATTTCTCGTCCCGCTCGGCGCCGTCGCGGCCGCAGGGCTCATGGATCCGGCGGCGCAGGCCGCCACGCAGGCAGCAAGGCTGCCGGCGGCGCGCGCAGCAGCGTACACGCCTGCGCACAGGGCGGCGCCCCCGCGCGAGATCCTCATCCCCGGCGCGCGAATCTTTCCCGAGAGCCTCACCTCGACCGCCGATGGCGCCGTGATCATCGGCAGCATCGGGCAAGGGGCCATTTATCGCGCACTGCCGGGCTCGACCCGGGCCTTCCTGTGGATTCGGCCGGGCGCGCACGGCATTCAGAGCATCTTCGGGGTGCTCGCGGACGAAAAATCGAACACCTTGTGGGCGTGCTCGAACTCGCTCGGGCCGCCGCGCGGCCCTCCCCATCCACGTCCGGCGCTGTATGCGTTCGACCTCGCGACCGGCGCCCTGAAGGGCCGCTACGCGTTCCCGTCGTTCGGCGCGCTCTGCAACGACATTTCCATCGGCCCCGACGGCACGGCCTACGCGACGGACACCTACGACATGGAAGTCGTGAGGCTGCGGAAGGGCGCCCGGCGGCTCGAGGTCTGGGCGGGCCACGGCGCGTTCGGCCCGAAGGGCGGTCTGCTCGACGGCATCGTGGTGCTGAACGGGCGCGTGATCGTCGGCACTCTGGCGACCAGCAAGCTGTTCAGCATCCCGATCGAGCCCGACGGGCGTGCCGGACCGGTCGCCCCGATCACGCTCGATCATCCGCTTGCCCGGCCGGACGGCATTCGGCGCTTCGGCCGCGAGAGCCTGCTCGTGGCGCAGGGCGGCGCGGGCGGCCGTTTGTCGCGCGTGACGCTGCACGGCAACCGGGCCGTCGTCGTCACCGTGAAGCAAGGATTCCCACAGGGACCGACCGCCGTCACCGTGGTCGGCACGACGGCGTACGTAGCTCAGGGCCAGCTCGCCACCTTGTTCGCGAAGGGCTACGGCCCGCACACCAAGACCCAGCCGTTTCACGCCATCGCGGTCTACGTCGGCCGCCCTTGAGCGCGCAGGGCCGCCGCATCGACAATACCGGCATGACTTCCAAGCTCGCGGTCGCCCTGCGACACGTCCATTTCGAGGATTGCGGCACGCTCGAGGACGCGCTCGCGAGCCGCAACATCGAGCTGCGCTACGTCGACGTGGGACATGAGGGCCTCTGCGGTGTTGATCCCCTCGCACCCGACCTTCTGATCGCGCTGGGCGCACCCGTATCGGTGTACGAGGCGAGGCGCTATCCCTGGATTCTCGCGGAGCTGCGGCTCCTGGAGCGCCGGCTCGGCGCCGGCGAGCCCACGCTGGGAATCTGCCTCGGCGCCCAGATGATCGCGCACGCGCTCGGCGCGCGCGTGTTTGCCTCGGATGTCAAGGAACTCGGCTGGCAGCCGCTCGAACTCACTTCGGCCGGCGCAGACTCGGTCGTGAGGCCTCTCGGAGCCGCCTCGATGCTGCACTGGCACGCAGATACGTTCGATCTACCGCCGGGCGCGACGCTGCTCGCCTCCACTCCCGAGGTCGCGCAGCAGATCTACACACGCGGCGAGCGGGTGCTCGGCTTCCAGTGTCATCCGGAGATGCGCGGCGCGAGCCTCGAAGCATGGCTCATCGGCCACGCCTGCGAGATCGCTGCCGCCGGTGTGGACCCCGAGCGCCTGCGCAGCGACACCGCGCTGCACGCGCCGACGCTCGCCCGGCAGGCACGAGCCGTATTCGACCGCTGGCTCGCGTCCGCCGGGGTGTGACGCCGTCCCGCACCTCAGCGGGCATTCCCGGCGTGCGCGGCGCTCGCTTCGTGTACCGTCTTGCCGTTCTCGACTCTCGTCGCGGCCACTTGATTCAACTTGTCCGTTGCCGAATCGAGATCCCGGCGCGCCTGATGGAGCTTCGCGGTCGCCTCGCGGATCGTCCGGTCGGACTCCCGCAGGCTCCCCTGCATGTCGGCGATCATCGCTTGTACGCTCGCGGCCGGCGCAGCTCCGGCGTAGGCGACGCCCCCATTCGCACGCGGCGCCGACGTAGCACTCACCCACTGGATGCTGCCATTCAAGGCGCTACCTGCCGGAATCGGTCCGACCGCGGCGATACGCACTCTGCGCGCGTGGAGTCGATAGCACTCCCCCGGCTGAATCTCGGCGGACCCCGTATCGGAGCTCACCGCGAGCCGCTGCGGAGCAGCCTGCGCGGAGCCTTGCTCGGTCGCCTCCTGGGAGATCCGGATGAGTGGGCTCGGAGTGACCCAGTGATTGGCAAGGTTCCAAGCGATGCCGCTCGGCGTCGTCCTATGGGTCTGGTTGCAGATGCGAAGCTCGCGCGACGTCGGATAGTCGAGCACCTGGGCATTCGCGGCCTTGTCCAGGGTGAAGGCACTCCCGGTCCCGCTGCTCGCGGCTGCGGAAGGGTCCTTCACCGTGGAAGTGCCCGCCGAAGCGACCGTCGCGGCCGCCGCGAGCGCGAACCCTGCGATCACCGCCACCCATAACTCGGATGGGATCCTGTGGACGTAAGTCATGAAATGTCTCCTTTTCACCTCGCAACGCCGCGATCAAACTCCAGATGGCGGCAAGAGGCTCCGTGCATGAATGAGCTGTCTCCTGTGTATTGGATAGCAATGGGCATTCCAATGTTCCCGCAAATGTTGCGGGCATACGTCAAGGCGGAACTTCCGCTCGACGTGCGAGTCCAATGACTTGGAGGGGTTTTGCAGCGCTACAGCCCTCGCGCGCGTGCTACCATCGCCGCCCCGCTCAACCGTGCGAACTCCAACCCTGATTGCATTGCTGCGAGGCATCGTGTTGCTCGTCGCCGCTTCATTGGCGGCCTGCAGCACCGGCGGCACGGACACCCCGATCACCTCCATCAAAGTCGGGACACAGCTCGCAGCTCAGCAGGTCTTGAATCGCGGCCTCGACGCGATGCCCCGCACGCTCGATCCCTCGCTCTCGACCGATGTGCCCGGTCAACAGATCATCGACGACCTCTTCGAGGGTCTCACCACGCTCGACGAGAAGGGGAACGTCATCCCCGGTGTAGCCACCTCCTGGGACGTGAGTCCCGACGGCAAGACGTGGACGTTTCACCTCCGCCACGATGCGCGCTGGTCGAACGGCGACCCGGTGACGGCCGCAGATTTCGTATACGCCTGGCGGCGCGAGGTCGACCCGAAGACGGGGGCCGAGTACTCGCAAGCGCTCTCCCCGATCGTCAATGCGCTCGCGATCGCGACCGGGAAAGCCCCCGTATCGAGCCTCGGCGCAACAGCACTCGATCCGTACACATTGCGCGTCTCGCTCAATGCGCCAACGCCCTATTTCGCGGCGCTCCTATCGAACAACTACATGCAGCCGCTGCACCGGGAAACCATCGAGCGCTATGGGATGTCCTGGACGCGACCCGGACACATGGTGTCCGACGGGCCGTTCGAGCTCGAGTCGCTCGTGATCGGCAACCGCATCACTCTCGTCAAGAACCCTGACTACTGGGATGCGGCGCACGTCAAGCTCACCCGCGTCACGTACTATCCGCTCGATGCCGAGCCGCAACTCGATCGCTTTCTCGCCGGCGGTCTCGACTACACGAGCACCTTCACGCCCGCCGAGTACCGGTGGCTCGAATCGCACATCGGCAACCAGGTCAAGATCGGCCCGTACTTCGGCACGGTGATGTTTGCATTCAACCTCACCAAGCCGCCGTTCGCGCACAACCGCGACCTGCGGCTGGCCCTATCAATGGCGATAGATCGGAAAATTCTCACGGAGAAGCTCGGGCAGGGACTCACGCAGCCGGCCTATCAGCTGGTACCGCCGCTCTCGGGCTATCATCCCCCGATCCCCGCATGGGCGAAGTGGAGCGCGGCGCGACGCCATGCCGAGGCGCGCCGGCTGTACGCAAAAGCCGGGTACTCCGCGGCGCGCCCGCTGCACGTGGAGCTCGATTATCCGACCCAGCCGTCGCTCCGCGATTTCTTCGACGCGCTCGCCGCGATGTGGCGCGTCAATCTCGGCGCCGACGTCGAACCCTACAACGAGGAGTTCCGCGTTCTCCAGCAGAACAACACACTGCACAAGACGAAGCTCTTCTGGCATGCGTGGATCGGTGACTATCCCGACCCGTTCACTTTCCTGCAGCTCTTTCAAACCGGCTTTCTGCAAAACGACGGTGTCTACTCGAATCCTGCCTTCGACGCGCTTCTCGTGAAGGGCATACAGCAGACCACTGTGGCAGCGCGGTACCGATATTTCGAGCAGGCCGAGGCACTTCTCAATGCGGACGCGCCTTACATCGCGATTCAGTTCTACTCGACGGTGCACCTCGTCAAGCCCTACCTGAAAGGGGTCGAATCGAACTCGAAGGGCCGCAGCCTCTCCCGTTACATGTACATCCTGCAGCACGGAGGCCGTTGAGGATGCTGCGCTACCTCGCAGGGCGTTTCGCCACGGCAATTCCGACGATCATCATCATCGCGACGCTTGCCTTCGCGCTGCTGCACGCAGCACCTGGCGGCCCCTTCGACTCGGCCAAGCGCATTCCGCCGGCCATCGAGCGCAGCATCGAGGCGCAATACCACCTCGACGAGCCGCTGTGGCAGCAGTACCTCACCTACATGGATCAGCTCGCCCACGGCGACCTCGGCCCCTCCTACACGTACCGCGACACCACGGTGAACCAGCTCATCCGCCAGGGCCTGCCGGTCGATGCGACGATCGGCAGCACGGCGCTCCTCCTGGCTCTCCTCGTCGGGACCCTGTTCGGCATCGTCGCGGCCCTGAGGCGCGACAGCTCCTGGGACTACGTGCCGATGCTGTTCGCCTCGCTCGGCATCGCGCTGCCGGTCTTTGTCGTTGGGCCGGTTTTGATCCTCGTCTTCGCCGTGTCGCTGCACTGGCTGCCGGCGGGCGACTGGCGCTCCGGCTCGATCCGGTATCTCGTCCTGCCGGTCATCGCGCTCGCCTTGCCTTACATGGCCTATGTCGCGCGCATGGTGCGGGGCTCCGCCCTCGAGGTACTCTCGAGCCCGTACATCCGCACGGCGCGCGCCAAGGGCCTGCCACTGCGCACCGTGATTCTGCGGCATGCGCTGAGGCCGATCCTCATGCCGGTCGTCTCTTTCATTGGGCCGGCGTTTGCGGGCGTGCTGACAGGGTCCATCATCATCGAGGACGTATTCGGACTTCCCGGCATCGGGCGCTATTTCGTCACCGGAGCGATCAACCGCGATTACACACTGGTCGTCGGCATCACCGTGCTCTACGGCGCTCTCATCATCGTCTGCAACCTGCTCGCCGACTTGTGCTACGCATGGCTGGATCCCCGAGTCAGATTGCGATCCTGACGGAAGCGCCCCCCGAGCTGCCTGCGGGAGAGAGCCCGTGGCAGCGCGCCTGGGCGCGGCTCAAGCGGCGTCCCGCGGCGCTCGTCGCGCTCGGGTTGCTTGGCGCCGTGACGCTGCTCTGCCTGGTCGTCCCGCTCCTCTCGCCCTACGATTACGCGACGCCCGATTGGAACGCGCTGTTCCAGTCCCCCGGGTGGCCCCACCTCCTCGGGACCGACGATCTCGGGCGGGACGAGCTGGTGCGCGTGATGTGGGGCTGCCGTATCTCGCTGCTCATCGGCATCACGGCGAGCTTCGTGAGCGTCGTGATCGGGGTGCTGTGGGGTGCTGCGGCGGGCTATGCCGGCGGGACCGTCGACTCGCTCATGATGCGATTCGTGGACATTCTCTACACGGTGCCCTTCATCCCGCTCGTCATCGTGCTCACGGTGCTCTTCGGGCGCAGTTTCATCCTCGTGTTCGTGGCGATCGGCGCGGTCTCCTGGCTCGACATCGCGCGGATCGTGAGGGGGCAGACGCTGTCGCTCAAGAACCGGGATTTCGTGACTGCCGCGCGCGCGCTCGGAGTCCCGCCGCGCAGGATGATCCTGCGGCACCTGGTGCCGAACCTGCTCGGGATCGTGCTCATCTACGCGACCCTGACGATTCCCGCCGTGATCCTGTTCGAGGCGTTCCTGAGTTTTCTCGGTCTAGGAGTGCACGCGCCGCTCGCCTCGCTCGGCACGCTCGTCTCGGCCGGCGCCAACCATCTTCAGTCGCACGCGTACCTGCTCGTCGTGCCGTCCGCCTTCCTCACGCTCATCATCTGCTGCTTCAGCTATCTCGGCGACGGCCTGCGCGATGCACTCGACCCGCGAGGGGAGCGTTAGATGGCGGCGAAGCCTGCAAAACCTGCGATGCGCGCGACGCCCGTCGTCTCGTCAGCATCTCTCCTCAGCGTGCGCGACCTCTGCGTGAGCTATCCCGGACCCTCTGGCGCGCTGCGCGTCGTCGACGGCGTGAGCCTCGAGCTCACGGAGGGCGAGTTTCTCGGCATCGTGGGCGAATCCGGCTCCGGCAAAACGCAACTGCTCTTGAGCCTCATGGGGCTCAATGCGCCGAACGCGCAGCTCACGGGAAGCATCCGCTATCGCGGCGAGGAGCTGGTCGGCGCACCGCAGCGTGCGCTCTCGCGCCTGCGCGGAGCGCGCATCGGCATGGTGTTCCAGGATCCCATGACCGCCCTCAATCCTTATCTCACGATCGGCACGCAGCTCACCGAGGGCATCCGCCACCATCAGGGCCTCAGCCGACGCGCCGCACGACACCGCGCGCTCGAGCTGCTCGAGGCGGTGCAAGTCCCGGAGCCGCGGCAGCGCTTCGCCCAGCACCCGCACGAGCTCTCTGGAGGAATGCGCCAGCGGGTCGTCATCGCCATGGCGCTGATCTGCGAGCCGGAGATCGTGCTCGCCGACGAGCCGACCACTGCGCTCGATGTCACCGTGCAGGCGCAGGTCCTGTCGCTCCTCAAGGACCTGCGGGCGCGCACCCGCGCCGCGATCATCCTCGTCACGCACGATCTCGGCGTGATCGCGGAAGTCGCGGACCGCGTTGCCGTGATGTATGCCGGACGCGTCGTCGAGCAAGCCTCCGTCGAGGAGCTGTTCGCGAACGCGAGGCATCCCTACACCGAAGGGCTGCGCCGCTCGATCGTCGGACTCGACGGGCCGGTGCCCGAGCGGCTGCCGAGCATCCAGGGGAACCCGCCAGATCCGGCGGCACTGCCTGCCGGCTGCGCATTCGCGCCGCGGTGCGCTTACGCGTTTGAGCCGTGTCGCCGCGCACCGCCGCCGCTCGTCGAGATCTCGCCTGGGCACGCCCGCGCCTGTTTCCACGAGGGCCCGCTCGGCCGCGAGAGCCCGGGAGAGGGTTCATGATGGATCGCCGCACGTCCGCGACCGATCCGGCGCTCGAGGTCCGCGACCTCTCCGTGCGTTTTGCGGTGGGGGGCCGCTGGCTTCAGGCCGTCGATGGCGTGAGCTTCTCGATCGGGCGCGGCGAGACACTCGGCGTCGTCGGCGAGTCGGGGAGCGGCAAATCGACGCTCGCCCTCGCGCTGCTGCGCCTCGTCCCTGCGAGCGGCGGTACTGTTGTGTTCGCAGGCGCGGACGTGCTCCGCCTCGAACCGAAGCCGCTGCGGGCCGCGCGCGAGCATCTCCAGATCATTTTCCAGGATCCGCTCGCCTCGCTCGACCCCAGCATGACCGTCGGGGAGATCATCGCCGAGCCGCTCAAGGAGCATCGCCGGCGCCTCTCCCGGGCCGAGCGCCGCAGCAAGGTGCTCGCCATGATGGAGCGCGTCGGGCTGCTGCGCTCACATCTGGATCGCTACCCGCACGAATTCTCGGGCGGTCAGGCCCAGCGCATCGGCATCGCCCGCGCGCTGATGCTGGATCCGGAGCTGCTCGTGTGCGACGAGCCGCTCTCGGCGCTCGATGTGTCGATCCGCTCGCAGATCTCGATGCTTTTGAAATCGTTTCAGCGCGAGCGCGCGCTCTCGATCCTGTTCATCGCGCACGACCTCTCGTCCGTGCGCTTCTCGTGCGATCGCGTGCTGGTGCTCTATCTCGGCCGAGTCATGGAGGTCGCGCCCCGGGATGCGCTCTACGGCGCGCCGCGCCATCCTTACACCTCGGCGCTGCTGCAGTCGGTGCCCATCGCGGATCCGGTGAGGGCCCGCGCGCGGCGCACGCCGTTGCTCGGGGGCGAGATTCCCTCGCC
>JBOHZT010000066.1:0-13071 GCA_050738535.1 Steroidobacteraceae bacterium | reverse complement strand
TCCAGTGCACCCGGTGCGTGCGCTTCACGCAGGAGATCGCGGGCATCCAGGAGCTCGGGCTCATCGGGCGCGGCGAGCGCGAGATCGTGCGCTCGTTCGTCGCGAGCACCGTGGATCACGAGCTCTCCGGCAACGTCATCGATCTGTGTCCGGTCGGGGCGCTCAATGCCAAGCCGTTCCGCTATCGCGCGCGCGCCTGGGAGATGGCGGCGCATCCGCTCGTCTCCCCGCATGACGGAACCGGCACGAACCTCTTCGGCCATGTGCTGCGCGGCCAGCTGATGCGGGTGGTCCCGCGGCCGAACGAGGCGATCAACGAATCCTGGATCGCCGATCGCGACCGGTTCAGCTACGAGGGCATCTACGGCGCCGACCGTCTGGCGGCACCGATGATCCGCGAGGGCTCGAGCTGGAGTGCCGTCGATTGGGCGACGGCGCTCGCGACCGCGGCCGGCCGGCTGCGCGAGGCCGGCGCCGGACTCGGGACGCTCGCGTGGAGCGGGAGCACTCTGGAGGAGCTCTACCTCCTCGGGCGCCTCACGCGAGCGCTCGGCTCGGCAAGCATCGACCACCGCCTGCGGCAAAGCGACTTCCGCGACCAGGGGTCGGACCCGGCTGCGCCCGGTCTCGGCCTGGCCATCGCCGACATCGACGCGCTCGACGGGCTGCTCGTCGTCGGCTCGAATCTGCGTCACGAGGTGCCGATCCTCGCCCACCGCGTGCGCAAGGCGGCGCTGCGCGGCGCGCGGGTCGCATTCCTCAATCCCGCGCGCTTCACCTATTACTTCCCCGTGGCGGCCTACTGCGAGTCGGCGCCCGCTCAGCAGGTGGCCGATCTCGCCGCGGTGCTCGCCGCCGCGAGCGAGCAGGCCGGCCGGCCCGCGCCGGCGGCGCTCGCAGGGCTCGTCGGCCGGCAGACGGTGACGGATGCGCACCGCGCCGCCGCGGCGGCGCTCGGCACCGGTGAGCGCAAGGCCGTGTGGCTCGGCGCGCTCGCGCTCAACCATCCGGCGTACGCCGACCTGAGAGTCCTCGCGGCCGCGCTCGCCGCGGTGACGGGCGCGAGCCTCGGCGTGCTCGCCGAGGGTGGCAATGCCGCGGGTGCCTACCTCGCCGGGGCGGTGCCGCATCGCGAGCCGGGAGGCAAGCGCGCGGGCCGGCCGGGACTCGATGCCGCGCAGATGCTCGGCGGAGGCGTCGAGTCTTTCCTGCTCTTCGGCGGGGTGGAGCCCTGGGCGGAGCCGCGCGTGGGGATGGATGCGCTGAAGGCCCTCTCGGCCGCGCGACTGGTCATCGCCATCACCCCGTACGCCAGCGAGGCGCTCTGCGAGATCGCCCACATCCTGCTGCCGATCGGGACGTTCGTCGAGACCTCGGGCACATTCGTCAATCTCGAGGGCCGCTGGCAGAGCTTCATGGGTGCGGCGCGGCCACTCGGGGAGTCGCGGCCGGGCTGGAAGGTCCTGCGGGTGCTCGGCACGGAGCTCGCGCTTCCCGGATTCGAGTATCAATCCTCCGAGGAGGTGCGCGAGGAACTCCGGCGAATGTGTCCGGCAGGGCAGTCGAACGGGATGCTGCCGGCGCTCGAGAGCGCTCACCAGGTGGCAGCGGCAGGAGCCGGCGCCCCGCGCGTCGTCGACTTGCCGATGTACCAGGTGGACGCGATCGTGCGTCGGGCCGGCTCGCTCCAGCGCACCGCCGAGGGGCGCGCCGAGCCGCGGATCTACTGACGAGCGATGCCCCCGAGAAGACAGCCCCGGATGACCGCGTAAGTGCTCTCCACCCTCTCATCGGCTTGGTTCGCGCTGCCTGCGCTCGCGCGCTCGACGGTATGGATCGTCATCGTCACCGTGGTGTTGATCCTGTGCGTCGCGTATCTCACGCTCTGGGAGCGCAAGGTCATCGGCTGGATGCAGCTGCGGCGCGGGCCCAATCGCGTGCGCCTCTTCGGAATGTTCCCCGGTGCCGGCCAGCCGTTCGCGGACGTGTTCAAGCTCCTTCTGAAGGAGGTCATCGTCCCCTCGAGCGCCAACAAGTTCCTGTTCCGCCTCGCGCCGGCGATCGCGCTCATCCCGGCCTTCGCTGCCTGGGCGGTGATTCCGCTCTCGCCGCGGCTCACGATCGCGCACATCGACGCCGGACTCCTCTACATCCTCTCACTCACCTCGGCTGGCGTGTACGGCATCATCCTCGCCGGCTGGGCCGCCAATTCCAAGTACGCCTTCCTGGGCGCCATGCGCTCGGCCGCGCAGATCGTCGCGTACGAGATCGCGATGGGCTTCGCCCTGGTCGGCGTGCTCATGGCCTCCGGAAGCCTCGATCTCGACAAGATCGTGAGCGCGCAGGCGGGCGGACCGCTCGCCTGGAACTGGCTGTGGCTGCTGCCGCTGCTGGTGGTGTATTTCATCGCGGGCGTGGCCGAGACCAACCGGTTGCCCTTCGACGTGGCCGAAGGCGAATCGGAGATCGTCGCGGGATTCCACGTCGAGTACTCCGGCATCGCGTTCGCGCTGTTCTTCCTCGCCGAGTACGCGAACATGATCCTCATCTCGGCGCTCACGGCGGTGTTCTTCTTCGGCGGGTGGCGCTCGCCGTTCGAGGGCTACCCGGTCGTCGGGGCGACGTTCCTCGCCGACCCGAGCTTCCTGTGGCTCGGCCTGAAAATATTCGTCGCGCTATTCTTATTCCTGTGGTTCCGCGCTACCTTCCCGCGCTACCGCTACGATCAGATCATGCGGCTCGGCTGGAAGGTGCTGATTCCCGTGACGCTGGTGTGGATCGCCGTCGAGGCAGTGATGTCCTACTACCACGTCGGGCCGTGGCACGCCTGACTAGGATGCGCCGATGACCGCCAATCCATTCAAGACGCTGCTGATGCCCGAGCTCCTGAAGGGCATGGCCGTCACGTTGAGGACGCTCTTCTCCCCGAAGTACACGCTCAACTATCCGGAGGAGAAGACGCCCCAGTCGCCGCGCTTCCGCGGCCTGCATGCGCTGCGCCGCTATGCGAACGGTGAGGAGCGCTGCATCGCCTGCAAGCTGTGCGAGGCCGTGTGTCCCGCGGTGTGCATCACCATCGAATCCGACGTGGCCGAGGACGGCACGCGGCGCACGACGCGGTACGACATCGACCTGTTCAAGTGCATCTACTGCGGCTTCTGCGAGGAGGCTTGCCCGGTCGACGCCATCGTGCTGACGCGCATCCACGAATATCACATGGAGCACCGGGGCGAGAACATCATGTCGAAGGACAAGCTGCTCGCGGTCGGCGAGCGCTACGAGGCCATGATCGCCGCCGACAAAGCGGCCGACGCGCCGTACCGGTAGAAAGACCCGCGCATGCTCGCCCAGATCCTCTTCTACATCTTCGCCACGATCCTCGTCGCGTCCGCGCTCGAGGTCATCGTCGTGCGCAACCCGGTGTACTCGGCACTGGGCCTGGTGATGTGCTTCGTGACGAGCGCCGTGCTGTGGCTGCTCATCGGCGCGGAATTCCTCGCGATCGTCCTCGTCCTGGTGTACGTCGGGGCGGTGATGGTGTTGTTCCTGTTCGTCGTGATGATGCTCGACGTCAATCTCGAGGAACTGCGTCGCGGCTTCACCCGGTTCGCATGGCTCGGCTGGCTCACGGCGGCGGCGATCATCGCCGAGATCATCGGCGTCGTGGTCTCCCACGCCTTCGGGGTCGATGTGACGCGGGCGCCGCTGCCTCAGCCCGCGAGCTACAGCAATACCACCGCGCTCGGCGAGCTGCTCTACACGCGCTTTGCCTACCCGTTCGAGCTCGCAGGGGTGGTCTTGCTGATCGCCATCGTCGCGGCGATCTCGCTCACCATGCGCCGGCGGCCCGGGTACAAGCTGCAGGACGTGAGCCGCCAGGTGGCGACGCGGCCGCAGGACCGCCTCCGGATCGTCCGCATGAAAGCCGAAACCGCAGCCGCGGATTCCGGGACTGCGCAATCACCGGCTTCGCCGTCCGCGGCGCCCGAGAAGCGTCCGCTCGAGGCGGAGCTGGAGAAGCGCCCGTGATCTCGCTCGGCCAGATGCTCGGGCTCGCGGGGGTCATCTTCGCGATCGCGGTCGCGGGCGTGTTCCTCAATCGCAAGAACATCATCCTGCTCCTCATGTGCGTCGAGCTGCTGCTGCTGGCGGCCGACTTCAATTTCGTCGCTTTCTCGCGCTACCTCGGCGATCTCCAAGGGCAGGTCTTCGTGTTCTTCGTACTCACGGTCGCGGCGGCAGAGGCGGCGATCGGCCTCGCGATCGTCGTGGTGCTGTTCCGGGAGCGCCGCAGCGTCAACGTAGAAGACATCAACAGGCTGAAAGGCTGAGCGGCTCGATGAACCCGCACGTGCTCCTCGCCATAGCGGTGCTGCCGCTCCTTGCCGGTGTGATCGCGGGCCTCTTCGGATGGCTCGTCGGGCGCACCGGCGCGCACCTCGTCACGATCGCCGCCGTCGGGGTGTCGTGCGCGCTCTCCTTCTACGTGCTCTACCAGCTCTACGCCGGCCATGTGCCGGTCTACGACGGCACGGTGTACAGCTGGCTCGTCGCCGGCACGCTGCACATCCAGGTCGGCTTCCTGGTGGACTCGCTCACCGCGCTCATGATGGCGACGGTCACCTTCGTGTCGCTGTGCGTCCACGTGTACACGGTCGGCTACATGGCCGACGACCCCGGCTACACGCGTTTCTTCTCCTATATCTCGCTGTTCACGTTCGCGATGCTGATGCTGGTGATGTCCAACAACTTCATGCAGCTGTTCTTCGGCTGGGAGGGCGTGGGCACCGTCTCGTACCTGCTGATCGGATTCTGGTACACGCGCCCGAGCGCGACCTTCGCGAGCCTGAAGGCCTTCCTCGTCAACCGGATCGGAGACTTCGGATTCATCATCGGCATCGCGGCGATCCTGCACTTCAGCGGCTCGCTCGATTACCGGGTCGTGTTCGCGGCGGCGCCGCACATCGCGACCGAGAACGTGCCGATCAGCGCGGGGTATTCGTGGCCGGCGATGGCCGTCATCTGCGTGTGCCTGTTCATCGGCGCGATGGGCAAGTCCGCGCAGGTGCCGCTGCACGTGTGGCTGCCGGATTCGATGGAGGGCCCGACGCCGATCTCGGCCCTGATCCACGCGGCGACGATGGTCACCGCCGGGATCTTCATGGTGGCGCGCATGTCGCCGCTGTTCGAGTACTCCCCGGGCGCGCTCTCTTTTGTGCTCGTGATCGGGGCGACCGGAGCGTTCTTCATGGGCGTGCTCGGCGTCGTCAACAACGACATCAAGCGCGTGATCGCGTACTCGACGCTCTCGCAGCTCGGCTACATGACCGCCGCGCTCGGCGTGTCGGCCTACAGCGGCGCGATCTTCCACCTGATGACGCACGCCTTCTTCAAGGCGCTGCTGTTCCTCGGCGCCGGCTCGGTGATCATCGCGATGCACCACGAGCAGGACATGCGCAAGATGGGCGGCCTCGGCAAGTACATGCCGTGGACGACGGCGACTTTCTGGGTCGGCTCCCTCGCGCTGTGCGGCACGCCATTCTTCTCCGGGTACTACTCGAAGGACGCGATCATCGAGGCGGTGCAAGCCTCGCACCGCTGGGGCGCGACCTATGCCTACTGGTGCGTGCTGGGGGGCGTCTTCATCACGACGCTTTATACCTTCCGGATGATCTTCCTCACGTTCTACGGTAAGGAGCGGTTCCGGGCACACGCGGGGCATGACGCGCACGCGGGCGCCGGACACGGCGCGGAGGCTCATGCAGGACAGGTGCTTGGGGGAGCCGGCTCGCCGCAGGAGCATCGCCCTCACGGGGCGAACCCGCACGAGTCGCCCTGGGTCGTGGTCGGGCCGCTCGTCGCGCTCGCCGTTCCCTCGCTCGTGATCGGCGCGCTCACCGCGGGCGTGCTCCTCGGCGGGAATTTCTTCGCGGGCTCGATCTTCACGCTTCCGGGACACGACGTGCTGCGGGAGGTCGCCCGCGAGGTCGCGGGGCCGACGGGCTGGCTGCGCTATGGGCTGCAGGGCCTCGTCTCGCCCACCTTTGGGCTCGAGATCGCAGGGTTCATCACCGCGTGGGCCTGCTTCCTGTGGAGACCCGCGCTCGCAGAAGGGGCGGCGCGCAGCCTGCGGCCGCTCTACCAGCTGCTCGTCAACAAGTACTACTTCGACTGGATCGGCGAGCACGTCGTCGCCGCCGGCACGCGGCGGCTCGGCCTCGGCCTGTGGCGGGGAGGGGACCAGGGTCTCATCGACGGTGCGATGGTGAACGGCACGGCGTCGACCGTGCGCCGCGCCGGGAGCGTCCTGCGCCTTGCCCAGAGCGGCTATCTGTACTCGTACGCCTTCTGGATGATCATCGGGCTCGCGGCGCTCATCGGCTGGTTCCTGCTGAAGCTCTAATCGGACGGTCGACATGCACGGTCTGCACTTGGTCTCGGTCCTGATCTGGCTGCCCATCGCCGCCGGCGTCGCCGTGCTCGCGCTGGGAGAGGGCTCGATCCGGCTCGGCCGGTGGATCTCGCTCGTGGCGTCCGTCGTCACGGTGCTCGTGTGTGTGCCGCTGCTCGCGGCGTTCGATACCCATACGGCGGCCTTCCAGTTCGTGGAGCGGGTGCCGTGGATCTCGGCCTTCCGCGCGGACTACTACGTCGGAGTCGACGGCATCTCGCTGCCGCTCATCGTTCTCACCGCGTTCATGACGGTGCCGGTGGTCATCTCCGGCTGGAGCGTCATCAAGAACCGTCCGGCGCAGTACTACGCGGCGTTCCTCATCATGGAAGGGCTGATGATCGGGGTGTTCGCCTCGCTCGACTCGCTGCTGTTCTATTTCTTCTGGGAGGCGATGCTCATCCCGATGTTCCTCATCATCGGGATCTGGGGCGGGCCGCGGCGGGTGTACGCGACGCTGAAGTTCTTCCTGTACACCTTCCTCGGCTCCGTGTTCATGCTGGTCGCGCTCATCTACATGTACGTGAAGGCGGGCAACTACGACATCGCGAGCTTCCAGTCCCTGCCGCTCACGCTCGACGAGCAGCGCTGGATCTTCTTCGCCTTCCTGCTCGCCTTCGCGGTGAAGGTGCCGATGTGGCCGGTGCACACCTGGCTCCCGGACGCGCACGTCGAGGCGCCGACGGGCGGATCGGTCATCCTCGCGGCCATCATGCTCAAGATGGGCGGCTACGGCCTGCTGCGCTTCAGCCTGCCGATTGCGCCGGATGCGAGCCGCGAGTACTACGTGCTCATCGTCGTGCTGTCGCTCATCGCGATCGTGTACATCGGCTTCGTCGCGATCGTCCAGACGGACATGAAGAAGCTCATCGCCTACTCGTCCATCTCGCACATGGGATTCGTGACGCTCGGCGCTTTCCTCGTCTATGGGATCGTCGCCAACACCGGCGGACTCAGGGGCAGCGAGCTCGGCATGGAGGGCGCGGTGACGCAGATGCTCTCGCACGGACTGGTGTCGGGCGCGATGTTCCTGTGCGTGGGCGTGCTCTACGACCGGCTGCACACGCGCGAGATCTCCGCGTACGGCGGCGTCGTCAACACCATGCCGAAGTTCGCGACGCTCATGGTGCTGTTCGCGCTCGCGAACGCCGGCCTGCCGATCACGTCGGGGTTCGTCGGGGAGTTCATGGTGATCCTCGCGAGCTTCAGGGCGAACTTCTGGTACACGTTCTTCGCGGCCTTCACGCTCATGCTCGGCGCGTCCTATACGCTGTGGCTGGTGAAGCGCGTGGTGTTCGGTCCCATCGGCAACGACAAGGTGGCTCACATGCAGGATCTCGACGGGCGCGAGTTCCTGGTCCTCGGCGTGCTTGCCGGGGCCGTTGTCATCTTCGGGATCTGGCCCGAGCCGATCATCAACCTGATGGGAGCGAGCGTGCATCACCTGGTGACCCAGGCGGTCGCCACGAAGCTGCCGCTCTAGGATAGCCATGCCAGGAACCCTCAGCTGGGCCCGCGTCGCCCCCGCCATCGGCGAGATGTATCTCGCGTTCGCCGCGTGCCTGATCCTCATGCTGGAGGTGTTCGGCGGCGAGCGCCGGCGCCGGCTCGTCCCGCGCGTGACCTTCGCGGCGCTGGTCGTCGGCGCCGCGCTCCTCGTTGCTTTCGGGCGGGTGAGTGCGACGGTCACGCTGTTCGGGGGCACTTACATCGAGGGGCCGCTCGGCTTCGTGCTGAAGCTCGCCGGATTCGTGTTCCTCGCCTTCGTGGTGCTGTACTCGCAGGACTACCTGGAGGCGCGCAGCCTCGATCGCGGTGAGTACTGCGTGCTGCTGCTCACGGCGCTCCTCGGGATCTTCGTGCTGGTGTCGGCGAACAGCTTCATCACGGTGTACCTCGGGATGGAGCTGCTCGCGCTGTCGACGTACGCGATCATCGCGTTCGATCGCAACAACCCGATCGCCGCCGAGGCGGCGATGAAGTATTTCGTTCTGTCCTGCATGACCTCGGGCGTGCTGCTGTACGGCATGTCGCTCGTCTACGGCCTCACCGGGACGCTGCAGCTCGACCAGCTGATCGTGCGGCTCTCGGGGCCGGTGAGCCCCGGTGCGGTGCTCGGACTCGCCTTCATCGTCGTCGCGGTGTGCTTCAAGTTCGGGGCGGTGCCGTTTCACATGTGGCTGCCGGACGTGTACGAGGGCGCGCCCACGAGCATGACGCTGTTCCTGAGCTCGGTGCCGCAGATCGCTTACTTCGCGCTCGTCTTCCGCCTGCTGACGTATGGCTTCAGCGGGACGGTGCATGAATGGACGCAGATGCTCATTCCGATCACCGTGCTCACGCTGGTGGTCGGCAATGTCGTTGCGATCGCGCAGTCGAGCCTGAAGCGCATGCTCGCGTACTCGACCATCGGCAACGTCGGATTCGTTCTGCTCGGCTTCGTGACCGGCACGCCGGACGGCTACAGCGCGGCGCTCTACTACATGCTGGTGTACGTCATCATGGTCCTGGGCTCGTTCGGCGTCATGCTGCTCGTGAGCCGCAAGGGCTACGAGGCCTCGGAGCTCAACGACTACAAGGGGCTCTATGCCCGAGACCCGATGCTCGCGCTCGCCATGCTCGCGCTCATGTTCTCGACGGCCGGCATTCCGCCGTTCGTGGGCTTCTGGGCGAAGCTGCGGATCATTCAGGCGCTGTGGAGCACGAGCCATACGGCGCTCGTCATCATCGCCGCCTCCGTTTCCATCATCGGGCTCTTCTACTACCTGCGGGTCGTGAAGCTCATGTACTTCGACGCGCCGGAGGCGGAGCTGCCGGCCGCCTCCCGGGGCTCGCCCGCTCGAGTCGCGATCGCCGTCAATGCGCTCGCGGTGATCGTTCTCGGGGTGCTGCCGGCCCCCCTCATCGACCTGTGCGACCACTTGCTCAAGTAAGGTCGGCTTCGGGGCAAGTGGGGTTGGCTTCGGGGGAGGAGTGCGCGTACAATGCGCGGCCCTACTGGTGCGGGGTGGAGCAGTCTGGCAGCTCGTCGGGCTCATAACCCGAAGGTCGCAGGTTCAAATCCTGCCCCCGCTACCAACTTATACGTCGGCCGTCCTGCGAGCGCGACCAGATCGAGGCCGACTCGCCTTGGCCTCCCTCAGGGCTGGTTTAGCTAGCTTTCCGGAAGCTCAAGATGGGGCGCCACTCGCCCCCCGGCACGCGACACTCCCAAAACTTCCAACCGTTGATGTTATAGCCTGCGATGGCCGAAGCAGCGTGCGACGGGCTATCGTATCGTTGCCCGTTCATTACCAGCGCTCCATTCTCCACGCGGGCCGAATACATGTGCCCCTTGCTCCGTCCGCGGAACTCCGTCCCGACGGGGAAACTAACGCCTTTCACCACCCAGTTACCCTCAGTGGACTCGGCGACGGCATGGGGCTGTTCCCGTAGGCCGAGCAGCCGCCCGATAAGCGCAGTGTAAGTATCGTGCTCTGATTCCAGCCGCGCCGTCAGGGCTTGCCAGACGGGGAAGCTCACTTCGATTGTACGCATGACGCAGATCTCGTAGTCCGGTGACTCTTCGTATTATAGTACTGTAGAGTACTCACAGAACTATCCCGCTCCAAATCCGTGCCGGTACAATGCCCGCAACGGGCGCCGCCCTCGGCAGCTGCGCGGGCAGCCGTTCAGGAGATCGATCCTATGACCTTCACGCGAATCACAGTCAATCCGATGCAGATGGGCGGTGTCCCTTGCATACGCGGACTTCGCATTCCAGTGGCGACCGTCGTCGAGATGGTCGCGGACGGCATGACGTCGAAGGAGATTCTTGGCGCATTCCCGGACTTGGAGACCGAAGACATTGATGAAGCCTTGCATTTTGCTGCCGACGCCGTCCGCGAGCGCCAACTGCCACTCGTCAGCGCTGCGTGAAATTCCTGGTGGACAATGCATTATCGCCCGCGGTTGCCGACGGACTGACACAGGCGGGCCACGACGCAAAGCACGTCCGGGACTGGAGCATGCAAGCGGCGCCAGATCCTGCCGTGCTCGAGCTTGCGGACCGCGAGGGGCGAGTGCTGATTTCGGCGGATACCGATTTCGGCACGCTGTTGTCGCTGCGGCGAGAGGCTAAGCCTTCGGTAATCTTGCTCCGCCGTCCCGCGCAGCGACGCCCAGAGCAACAGACGTCTCTTCTGCTCGCGAACCTACCGAGTATCTCAGGCGCGCTGGAGCGCGGTGCCGTCGTGGTTATCGAATCGGGGCGAATTCGGGTACGCCCGCTCCCTATTGGCGGAGCTGATGCTACGGGTGCAAACGACGAGGGAGCCGCATGAGTTCCAGCGGAGTGCGGTCGCCTGAAAGGCAGTCTGGCAGCTCGTCGGGCTCATAACCCGAAGGTCGCAGGTTCAAATCCTGCCCCCGCTACCACATCTATTATATCTTTGGCCGGTGGCCGTCTCGAACGGCTCGCCAATGGCGATGGCGCTGGAGTGCTCGAACTCGCTCCAGGACCCGCCCCAGGCGCGCAGCAGCCTGCGGCCAACCCGGCAGACGAGCGCGAGCGGCTGCCGCGCCACGGGCCAGCTCGGCGAGCAGCGAGGGCTCGAGCAGCACGCGCGCGAGTGCCTCATGCAGCGCATCGCGATCGCCTGGCGGGGCGAGGAGCCCCGCTTCGTGGCCCACCAGTTCGGCAATGGCGCCGGTATCGGTGCTGATGACCGGCAGGCCGTAGGCCAATGCCTCGGCCACAGCCATGCCGTAGGTCTCGAAGCGTGTCCCGAGCACGAACAAGTCCGCGCTCAGGAAGGCACACGACAAGGCGGCGCCCTCGGCTTCCCCGGCTAGCGTCACTCGGTCGCCCAATTGGAGCCGCCGCAGCTGCGCGCGCAGCTGCGCGGCGGTCGAGGGGTTGCGAGTCAGGCTCCCGATGCAGGTCAGGTGCCACGGCAGCGGTGCGAGCGGAGCGAGCGCATCGACCAGGAGGTCATGACCCTTTCCGGGGTTGACCGTCGCGACGCAGAGCATCTCGACGACGGCGTTTGGGCGTCGCGGTGCCAGCGGCACCGCGTCGGTGCCAGGCTCGACCACCGAAATCCGATCTCGTGCAAGGCCGTCCTCGAGCAGCCGTTGCCTGGACGAGCGGCTCGTGACGATCACGTGGCGCACCGTCTGCAGTGCTTGCCGTTCGGACTGCTGCAAACGCCGCGCGAGCGCCGGTGCAATGCCGACCTCGGCGGCGAGCGGCATGTGCATCAGTGCCAGCAACGCCAACCGTGCATCGTGGGCCCGCAGCACTTCGGGCATGGCGCCAAGCGCCAGACCGTCGATGATCACGAGGGCCTGTTCGGACAGGCCTTCGAGCACGCCTTGCGCATGCGTCAGTGCAGCGGGACTCGGGACAGGGAAGCTCGCATCGAGCGCGTGCACGGTGACTTCCCAACCGAGGGCGCGCAGCTCGGCGATCATGCGGCGATCGTACACATAGCCGCCGCTGGCGCATCGCAGGTCTCCCGGAATGAGGAACTGCAGCGCGCGCCGGATCATCGCGAGTCCCATACGCCTGGCTGCGCGCTGGCGCGCCTGCGCACTGATCTCAGAGGTTTTAAGTGTAACATCCGGCGCCCGAGCAACGGCCAAGCGCCGACCCCCGGTATCCGAGCATAGCAACGCGTCGCTCCAACTGTCGAACGCCTGTCGAACGCGACTTCGAAAGGCTGCGCCGCGGGCACCGCGCGCCGGTAAGATGCATCGCGAGGCGACGGCGAGCGGAAAATGCGCATGGAGTCACACAACACCAGAGCATTCTGGATTGCGGCACCGGGACGCGGGGAGCTGCGCGGCGAGAGGTTGGTCGAGCCACAGGCCGGCGAAGTTGGCGTACGCGCGCTCTACAGCGGCGTCAGCCGGGGCACCGAGGCACTCGTGTTTGCCGGCCATGTGCCCGCGAGTGAGTTTGAGCGCATGCAGTGTCCGTTTCAATCGGGCCAGTTTCCCGCGCCCGTCAAGTACGGCTATGCGAGCGTCGGGGAGGTGATGGCCGGGCCGCCCGAGCTGATCGGGCAGGTGGTGTTCTGCCTGCATCCCCACCAGGAGCGCTACGTCGTGCCCTGCGATGCGGTCTACCCGCTGCCGCCGGCGGTGCCCGCGCATCGGGCGGTGCTCGCGGCCAATCTCGAGACCGCGCTCAACGGCGTGTGGGATGCCGGTATTGCGCCCGGCGATCGCGTCAGCGTCATCGGTGCCGGGAGCGTCGGGTGTCTCGTGGCCTGGCTCGCGCGACGCGTCATCGGCTGCGAGGTCGAACTGATCGACATCAACCGCGGGCGTGCCATCGTGGCGCACTCGCTCGGCGTCGCGTTTGCTGAGCCCGGCGAGGCGAGTGGCAACGCGGACGTCGTGGTGCATGCCAGCGGCTCACCGGAGGGACTGGCGCTCGGGCTGCGCCTCGCGGGGTTCGAAGCCAGCGTGCTCGAGCTGAGCTGGTATGGCGATCGACCCGTCACACTGGCTCTCGGGGAGGCATTCCACTCGCGACGCTTGACCCTCAAGTCTTCGCAGGTTGGCGCGGTCGCCGCAAGGAGGCGTGCACGCTGGCCGAGCCGGCGGCGGCTCGAGCTCGCGCTGTCGCTACT
>JBOHZT010000065.1:0-13217 GCA_050738535.1 Steroidobacteraceae bacterium | reverse complement strand
GCCGGTCGCCGGCGCGAGCGACCCGGACTGCGCCCATCGATCGGACAGACATGCTCTCCACATTCAACGTCATGATGCAGTTCGGGGCCAAGCCGTTATTCGAGCAGGTCACCGCGAAATTCGCCGACGGCAACCGCTACGGCCTGATCGGCGCCAACGGCAGCGGCAAATCGACGCTCATGAAGATCTTGAGCGCCGAGCTCGAGCAAAGCGCGGGCGATGTAGTCCTGCAGCCCGGAAGGCGCCTCGGCACTCTCAAGCAGAATCAATTCGCCTACGAAGACGAGCGTGTGCTCGACGTGGTGATGCAAGGCCACCTCGAGATGTGGCGCGCCATGCAGGAGCGGGATCGAATCTACGCCGACCCGAACGCGACCGATGCCGATTACATGAAAGCGGCGGAGCTCGAAGCGCGATTCGGCGAGTACGGCGGTTATGACGCCGAGGCACGCGCCGGCAGCATCCTGAGCGAGATCGGGATCGCCGCATCACTGCACGAGCGGTCGATGCGCGAAGTCGCGCCCGGCCTGAAGCTGCGCGTACTGCTGGCGCAGGCGCTGTTCTCCAAGCCGGACGTGCTGCTGCTCGATGAGCCGACGAACAATCTCGACATCCACTCCATCCGGTGGCTCGAGGGAGTGCTCAACGATTACGACGCCACCATGATCATCATCAGCCACGATCGGCGCTTTCTCAATCAGGTCTGCACGCATATCGCGGATCTCGATTACCAGCAACTGAAAGTTTATCCGGGCAACTACGACGAATTCATGCTGGCCTCGCTGCAGGCGCGCCAGCGCGTGGACGCCGCGAATACCAAGGCTCAGGAGCGCATCTCGGATCTGCAGGAATTCGTGCGCCGCTTCTCGGCCAACGCCTCGAAGGCACGCCAGGCGACCTCGCGCCGCAGAGAGCTCGAGAAGATCAAGCTCGAAGAGATTCGACCTTCTTCGCGGCAGAACCCGTACATTCGCTTCGCGCAGCGCAAGAAGCTGTTCAACTCCGCCGTTTCCGTCGACCGCCTCGCCTTCCGCTATCCTGGCTCGAACGTCGATGTCCTGAAAAGAGTCAGCTTCAGCGTCCGGGCCGGCGAGCGCATTGCCCTCATCGGCGCCAACGGGGTGGGCAAAACCACCCTGGCGCGCTGCCTGGTCGGCGAGCTGAAGCCCACCGCCGGCCAAATCACCTGGGCGGAGAACGCCGAGCCCGGATACATGCCGCAAGACGCGCAGGCGGACTTCGCCGAGAAGGCCGACCTGTTCACGTGGATTTCGCAGTGGACGGGCCAGGCGGACGACGACCTGGTCGTGCGCGCCACGCTCGGCCGGCTCCTGTTCTCCGGCGATGAGGTAAAGAAGTCGGTACAGGTGCTGTCGGGGGGCGAGAAGGGCCGCATGATCTACGGCAAGCTGATGTTGACGAAACCGAACGTGCTGGTCATGGACGAGCCGACGAACCACATGGATATGGAAACCATCGAGTCTCTGCAGACCGCGCTCGAGCTCTATCCCGGCACGCTGATCTTCGTCTCACACGACCGGGAATTCGTCGGTGGTCTCGCGAAGCGAATCATCGAGCTCAAGCCGGACGGAACCATCGAGGATTTCGCCGGAACCTTCGACGAGTACCTGTCCTCGCATCCGCTGGTCTCATGAGCGCAGGAAGCGCGCGTAGCGGGCGCGCTGATCGAGCCTCAGGACTGCGAGGATCGCGCTGAACCCGACGATCTCGAACGCGAAGTAGTACTGCGGCGCGGCGAGCGCAGCCGCGATGAATATTCCGAGCGTCCTGTAGTTCGCCGACAGTACCGACCAGCGGCGCACGGCAGGCGCGAACGTCTCGCGGTAGCGCTGGCGAAGCAACGCCGCGCGTCCCGGTTCGCCGCTGGCTGCGGCGCTCAGGCGCGCCCGGACGTCACTGTCGATGCCCCCCACTGCGCGCTGGAGGCCGACATACAGGCGGTAACCGCCTTGCAGTAGTCCGGGGACCGGGGGCGCGCCTGAACCCCGCTGCGTCGCAGTCCCGCGCGCGGCCGATACCGCCGGCGGCCGCCCTAGTCCGAACTCCGTGTAGTCCTCCCGCTGCGCTTCGTACGCAGCGGACTGGACCGCGTGGCAGACACCGGCAGCGACCGCGAGCGCCCAGATCCAACTGCCCGACCGCTCGCTGAAGGAGGCCGCCAGGGCCACGTAGACGGCGATGAAGGTCACGTAGTCGCAAACGCCATCCAGAATCTTTCCCAAGTGGGACTGAGCATGCGTGAGCCGCGCGAGCTGGCCGTCGGCCCCATCGAGCACGTGCCATGCGAGCATCAGGAGGAACCCGGCGATCGCGTAATGCACGTCCCGGTAACGAAAATACGCGCCTCCTGCGAGCAGGCCGCAGGCCATGCCGGCGAGGGAAACGGCATTCGGGCGGACGTGCAGCGCTGCAAGCGCCGCGGTGAGCCGGCTCGCTAGCGGATGGATGAGGTAGAGGTTGGTCGGGTCCTCGATCTCCGGCGCGCGCCGGACCGACCCGTCGATGGGTCCGGTGGGCCGCGGCCGGCGCATCAAAGCGTCTTGCCGTAGATCCGATACGTCTTGTAGGCGCCCCCCGCCAGGCTCTCGATGATGTGGCGCATCGGAAGGTTGTCCTCGAGAATCCACGAGAGCTCCATGTGAGTGTAGCCGAGCTGCAGGCCTCCCCGGCGGACTGCATCGATCAGCAGATACGGCAGCAGGCCGCCCAGCATGCCTCGGGCGGCGGATCGCTTCACGCCCATGAGCGCCACGCGCGCGGTCTTCAGCCCCCTGACCTTGAGGCGCCACAACAGCTTCGCCCAGCCCAGAGGCAGCAGCTTGCCGCCGAGATCGCGAATCGCCTCGTTGAGATTGGGCAGGGCAACCAGGAACCCGACCGGCTCGCCGCTGCGCTCGACGACGCTCGCGAGTCGCGGATCGAGCAACTGCTTCAGCGACTTCGCAAGATGCGCCGTCTCGATATCGGTGAGCGGCACGAAACCCCAGTTGTTCCGCCACGCATCATTGAAAATTTCCGTGACGGTGCGGATCTCCTCGTCGTAGCGCTTGAAGTCGATGGGCCGCACCTCGAGATCCTTGGGCAAAGATCGACCGAGGAGACGACGGACCGATTGCGGAAGCTCGGTGCGCATGTCGCACAGATACGCCAGCACGTCCTTTGCCTTCTCGAGGCCCTCCTCCTCCAAACGCCGGCCGACGTAGGGCCGATCGTGCTCCATCAACAGCATGGGGGGGGCATCGAAGCCATCGACGAGCACGCCCATCTGCTCGTTGATATTGAGGTTGAAGGGGCCGAGCATGCGCTGCATGCCGCGCGCCTTCAGCCAGTCCGCGGCCTGCGACAGGAGCGCACGAAAGACGGCAGGATCGTCCTCGGCGGCGATCAGACCGAAATGCCCCGTCGCGTCCGGGCGCACCCCGAGCGCTTGATGATCGATCTGTGCGCTGATGCGGCCGACGTCGCGTCCGTCCCGGCGGGCGATCCAGAATTGCACGTCCGCATGCCCGAAAAACGGATTCTTCGAGGTCAGTGCGTCGAGGCGCTCCAGATGCAGCGGCGCGATGTAGTGCGGATCGCCGCGGTGCAGCCGATGAGGCACGCGGATGAAACGGTCGAGCATCGCGCGGCTCTCGACCGGAACCACCTGCACGGCGGTCACGGAGGAGATTCGAGCCCGGTGCCGGCGCTCGCGGCGCGGCGCGGCGGCGGACGGTCGCGAGGGGGCGCGCCGGTTGCGATCATGACCCAGGGATAGCGGCGCGCCTGCTCGACGTCGTAGCCGAGATTGTAGACGCTGGCGCTCTTCGACCGCTCGTGCGCATCCCGGTAATAGGTGCCGAAAAGCCTGTCCGGGAGGAAGCTCACGATGCCGTAATTGCCGCTCTCGCTATGGTAGTGGTGCAGGAGATGGCTGCGCTTGAGATACCTGACGAGGCGGCTGCGAGGCATGTAGTTGAGATGCTGAATGCAGTGCACGAACTCGTAGACGCAGGTCATCACGAGCCCGGCCGCGAACGCGCTCGCCCCGCCGGGTAACGCGGCGAGGGCATAACCTACGGGTATCGTCACGGCGGCGAGGGTCGGCAGGGTATTGCTCGGTGCTCCGAAGAGCACCTCGAGTCGGTCCGGATCCTGGTGATGGTCGAAATGGATGCGCTTCCACAGCGCGGCGGACCACTTCATCCGGTAGAGCCAGCGGCCGTGCAGGACGAGCCGGTGGATGAAGTACCAGGCGATCGGGTAGATCACCACGGCGAGGAGCGCCGGCAGCGCGATCGACTCCCAGCGCCCTGCCGTTACGACCGCGAGGCTTCCCGCCGCCACGGCGAGCAGGGTATAGATGGCGATCGCGGGGTGCGTGGCATACGCGACCCACAGCTCGCGCAGTCCCATGCGGCCGAGGTCGTAGCCGCTCCCGCGGCGCGCCCGGCCCCACACGTGACTCACGGCCATCCGGCACTCGGCCTTCACCGCTGGCTCCTCATCTAATCGCCAATGGCGCTCATCTCGGTTTGGGCCGCCGGATGCGCCGCACTCTGGTGCGCAGGCTCATGGGGGACGAGACCCAGTGCGCGGCCTGCCTGCGCGAACAGCCCGATGGCGTGGTCGATCTGCTGCCGCGTGTGCGCCGCGCTGACACTCATGCGCAGCAGCGCGAGCCTCCTCGGCGTCGCCGGAGGCAGGCTCACGTTCGTGTAAAGCCCCGCCTCGAGCAGACTCGTCCACAGCGCGAAAGCAGCCTCGGGATTCGGCATGATGGCCGACACGATCGGATTGGGCTCGGGTCCCAGACGGTAACCGAGATCGGAGAGTCCCGCATACAGCCGCCGCGCGTTATCGGTGAGCTGGCGGCGCAGCTCCGGACGAGAGCGCAGCTGCCGGAGTGCCTCGGCGGTGGCGGCGATCACGCTCGGCGGGAGCGACGCCGTGAACATGTAGGGCCGGCTCGCGACCCGCAAGATCTCGAAACCCTCGAGATCACTGACGCAGAAGCCGCCCACTCCGCCGAGGCTCTTGGAGAAAGTGCCGACGACGAAATCGACATCGCCTTCCACTGCCTGAGCCTCGGCCAGCCCGCGGCCCTGCTCGCCGAGGACGCCCAGTGAATGCGCCTCATCGACGACCAGGTAGGCACCGAATTCACGCTTCACGCGCACGAGCTCGGGGAGCGGCGCGGTATCGCCCAGCATCGAGTAAATCCCCTCGATCACGACGACCTTGTCTCCAGGGGTCCCGGCGAGGCGGCGCAGGCGCCGCGCCAAATCCTCCGGGTCATTGTGGCGGAATCGCGTGACCTGCGCGTGCCCGAGCCAGGAGCCATCGTAGATGCTCGCGTGCGAATCCGTGTCGAGGATCAGATGATCGGCTGTTCCCGCGATCGCCGAGAGAATGCCGAGATTGGCCTGATAGCCCGTCGAGAACACCATGCAATGCTTGCGGCCATAGAAATCCGCGAGCGCCTGCTCGAGCTGGCGATGACCGGCATAGCTGCCGTTCGCGATGCGCGACCCGGTGGTGCCGGAACCGAATTTCCGGACCGCCTCGATCGCCTTGGCCATCACGGCCGGGTCATGGGTCAGGCCGAGGTAATTGTTCGTACCCAGCATCAGGATGCGCCGGTCTGCGATCAACGCCTCGGTGGGAGAGAGGATCGCATCGAACGCGATGTTGAACGGATTGTGCGCCCGGCTCTCGAGATCGCGGTAGGCCTCGCTCAGGTGCGCGAACTTGTCGAATAGGGGCATCGATTCAGTCCTGACTCGTCAAGTCACGCAGGGTCGCAACGAGATCGCCGATCGTCTCCACTTCCGCGATCCGGTCGAGAGGGACGGAGACGTCGAGTCGGTCCTCGAGCTCCATCACGAAATCCATGATTGCAATGGAGTCGAGACCGAGCTCTCTCACGATGTTGGTCCGATCCGACAAGGCCACGGCATTGCGGGTCGATGCGCGCAGCGCCTCGATCACGGCCGCACGGATGGGCTCGACCCGATCGCTCATGACGTCATCATTCGAACTCGCCGCGGGTTCCACGGCCGCAAGGCCGGTGCCCACAGGCTCGCTCCCGCGCGCGCGCCCGACTACGAGAGTAGTCTGCAGCATTCGGCAGCGGCATCCAGCCCGCGGCGATTCGGCCCACACTCAGTTCTCGCTTCCACCTATGGCAGACGTAAGCTTAAGGTAATTGCTTGTTTTTAGAGATGAAAATCCAAGCGCGGCCGCTGATGATATAGAACCGGACGCAGCTAGCGCAAGCGCGTGGCCGACTTGCCAGCGGACGCGGACGGTACGACCTTGATATGCACCTCCCGCCGCTGGCTCGGAGAGATGGCGGTCACGCTCTCGCCTCGCAAGCCGTAGACGAGCACGGGTCCGGTGATCTCGTTGCGGCCGTCCGAAAGTGAGGCCTTGCCCGAGAGGCGGACGGTACGCGCCACCGCGTCAAAGACGATCCGCTGCGCATGACCGTGCAACGCCGGGCGTGAGCCCGCACGCTGCTGCTCGAATTGCGCCGGATCGCCCGTCGCCGTTGCCTGGGTGACTCGGTTGTCGCGGATGTCCACGATCGCGTGATCCGAGCGCAGCGTGCCGCCCGGCTCCAGCGTGACGAGCACCTGCCCGTCGAACCTCCAGTGGCTGCTCTCGAAATCGAGTCCCGTCACCTGCGCGCGCTCTGCGGTCACCCGGATCCCGCCCTGCGAGACGACGATGTTCTTGAACGCCGCAGTGCCATTCTCATAGTCGACGCTGGAGACGGCGGCATCGACGACGACCGACTGGGAGAGCGCCGCGGACGCCGAATGCTGCGGCGCCGCATCATGGGCGTGCGCCGGACGCTGCGGCTGCGCCCCACGGGTGTGGGCCGGATGCGGCTGCGCGCCAAGGACAGGCGCCGTGCCGGCAAGCCCCCACCCGACCGCGAACCCGAGCAGCACACGCCGCAGGAGCGCGAGCAGTCCGCAGCGAGCGCAGCGCGACACCTCCCCGCAGCCAGAACCGAGCCTCCATAATCCGATCATGGTCATCGACCGTTACGTGGTCCGCGAGATCCTCAAGCCGTTCATCCTCATATGGGCGGTGCTCACGATCCTCATCACGAGCTACGGTGCGGCGCGCTTCCTGTCGGATGCGGTGGGCGGACTGCTGCCGATGGGCATGTTCGTGCGTCTGGTCGGCTTGCGGACCGTGATCGCGTTCGATGTCCTGATCCCAATCGCGCTCTATCTCTCCGTCGTGATGGCGCTCGGCCGGATGCACGCCGACTCGGAGATCGCGGGCATGTTCGCGCTCGGGTATCGGCCGGCGAGACTCGCGGGCATGGTGATGATCCTGTCGTCGTGCATCGCGCTCGGCGTCGGCGGATTGTCGCTCTTTCTGAGGCCCTTGGCCTACCAGCGCTCGCATGAGCTGTCCGATCTGGCCGCCGCATCGTTCGATACGAGTCATATGCGAGCGGGCACCTTCTACGTGGACCACAGCACGAGCCGTACGATCTTCATCGGCCGGCGCGCGAAGCCCGGCGCTCCGGGACTCGACGTATTCGTGCGCCTTTCGATCCCCGGCGGCACTCGAGTCATCGCCGCGCGGTCCGTCCAGCAGGCGCCGGCGGCGCCGCATGCCGGTTCGGAAATCCACCTGACCGATGCTCATGTGTACGACATCCGCTACAGCGGGACCGGACGCGACCTCGTGATGAACGTGCAGCACCTGGTGCTGAACCTCGGGACGCCGCAGGTGCGAGCTCCGCAGTACAGCTCGGTCGCGGCGAGCAGCCGCCATCTCGCGGCCTCCCGGTCCCCCGCGGACATCGCCGAGCTCGAGTGGCGCCTGTCCACTCCCGTCTCGACGGTCCTGCTCGGGATGCTGGGCGTACTGCTCTCCCGCTCCCACCCGCGCGCCAAACGGCATGCCAGGCTCGGGATCGCGATCCTCGCCTACGCCGGGTACTACCTCGCCTACGAATCCGCGCGGACCTGGGTCGAGCGCGGCGTGATCGCCCCATTCCCCGGGACCTGGCTGGCGCCGGGCGCGCTCGCGATCGTAGTGCTCGCGGCGTTCTTCGGCCCGTGGCTGCACTCGAAGCACAGGGCCGCGCGCAGCGCTTCTCGGCCATGACCCGACTCGATCGCTACGTGGAGTCGACGACGCTCAAGGCGCTTGCCTTGGTCTGCGCGAGTCTGACGGTGCTGTTCAGCCTCCTCGCGCTTCTCGACCAGCTTCACGAGGTCGGCGAGGGCGAGTACCGGCTAAGCGACGCGCTCGAGTACGTATTGCTCACCGCCCCGGGAAGACTCCTGCAGCTCGCGCCGGTGGCGGCGCTGCTCACGACCCTGCTCGCCCTCGGCGCGCTCGCGAATCACGTCGAGCGCGGCGTGATCGCCCCATTCCCCGGGACCTGGCTGGCGCCGGGCGCGCTCGCGATCGTAGTGCTCGCGGCGTTCTTCGGCCCGTGGCTGCACTCGAAGCACAGGGCCGCGCGCAGCGCTTCTCGGCCATGACCCGACTCGATCGCTACGTGGAGTCGACGACGCTCAAGGCGCTTGCCTTGGTCTGCGCGAGTCTGACGGTGCTGTTCAGCCTCCTCGCGCTTCTCGACCAGCTTCACGAGGTCGGCGAGGGCGAGTACCGGCTAAGCGACGCGCTCGAGTACGTATTGCTCACCGCCCCGGGAAGACTCCTGCAGCTCGCGCCGGTGGCGGCGCTGCTCACGACCCTGCTCGCCCTCGGCGCGCTCGCGAATCACAACGAGCTCACGATCATGCGGGCATCGGGCGTGCCCCCGCGCCGCATCATTGGATGGATCTTCAAAGTCGCGGTCCCGGCGCTCGCCGCGCTGTTCCTCGCCGCGGAATTCGTGATCCCTCCCGCCCAGCAGCTCGCCCAAGCGCAGCGGCTGGCGAAGCTTTCCTCGGCGTCGTCGACTCCGCTGCGCAGCGGGAACAGCTTCTGGGCCGAGGGCGCGCATCAGTTCCTCAACGTGGGGCGGCTGGTGCACGGCAGCGTGCCTCTGGATATCGACATCTACAGGTTCGGCGCCGATGGGACGCTCGAGACCTTCATCCACGCGGATGTCGCAAACGTCCATCCGGATGGGACCTGGCGGCTGAGCGGCGTGGTGCGCCAGCGATTCGGCGGCGCGCGGGTCGCAACGGATCGCCTGGCGACGCTCTCGTGGGACTCCTTCCTGCAGCCCCGGCAAGTGCCGCTCTTGATCCTACCGCCGCAGAGCATGCCGCCGATCGAGCTTTACCAGTATGTCCGCACGCTTGAGCGGGCGCACGAGCCCGCCGTACGCTACTCCGAGGAGCTGTGGGCCAAGGTCGCGATCCCGTTCGCGGTGGCGGCCATGATCCTGATCGCGGTGCCCTTCGCGCTCGGCCCCCGGCGTACGCACAGTACAGGCCAGCGCATCGCGCTCGGGGTAATGATCGGGATCGTCTTCTCGCTCGCCCAGCAGATCGCGAGCTATCTGGGGTTGCTGCTCGATTCGAGCCCCGCGGTGGCGGCGCTGCTGCCGCCCGCGCTCCTCATGGCGCTCGCCGGCTACCTGCTGCGCGATGCGCTCCCGTGAGCGCGCCGACCCTCGAGATCAGAGCCGCCCTGCCTCGAGCAGTTCCTCGGCCTTCCGGAAGGCGACGGGGTCGTCCACGTCGACCCAAAGGCGATCCTCGATGTCGAACGTGCGCGCCTTGTTCCAGCGCGCGAGCATGTTCATGGCCCCGGAAATGCTGTCGTCGCCCTCGGCCTGGCTCGCGACCAGCGCATCGAACAGGACCGGCGTGCACAGGAAAGCGCCCGTGTCGATCGCGTTGAAGTCGCGGATCACCTTGCCGATGTGCACGATCCGCCCGCCCACGCACTTGACGCGAGTCACGTCGTCGATGTCGTTGAGCGCGCTGTCGGTGTGAAAATCCACGGCCAAGGTCACCGTATCGGCTTCCACCGGAAGGGAAAGGAGTCCTCGCAGAATCTGCGGGTCCAGCAAGTGATCGCACATGAGGAGCAGGAAGGGCTCATCGAGATGGCGCCGCGCCGCGAGCACCGAGACTCCGTTGGCGCGATCCCACTGCTCGTTGACGATGTGCGTGATCCGCAGGCCCTCGCGCGAGGAGAAGGCGTCGAGAGCCTGGCGCAGTACATCGCCGTGGTAGCCGCTCACGACATAGAAGTCCTCGACTCCGGCGCTGCGCGCGCGTGCAATGACCCGCTCGATCAGCGGCACGCCCTGGATACGGATCAGAGGCTTGCTCGGCCCCTTCTCCCGCAATCGCGCGCCGAGACCCGCGGCCACGACGAGACACTTCATCGCACGGCTCGCACCTTCGAGGTATGCGCGCGGATGAACTCCTGGATCCTCTCGTACGCCTCGTCGTCGGAGTACTGCTTGGGCGGATGCTTGCAGAAGTAGGCGCTCGGCGCCTCGAGCGCCCCCCCGATGCCATCGAGGAGCGCCAGCTTGCAGCAGCGGATCATATCGATGACGACGCCTGCGGAATTGGGCGAATCCTCCACCGACAACCGCAGCTCGAGGTCCATCGGCACGTCCCCGAACAGCAGGCCCTCCATCCTCAAGAAGCAGACCTTGTTGTCGTTCTGCCAGGGCACGTAGTCGCTCGGACCGACGTGGATGTTGTCGTCCTCGATGCGTTTCTTCGCCACGGACTGCACCGCCTCGGTCTTCGAGGTCTTCTTCGAGACCAGGCGCGACTGATTCTTCATGTTGAGGAAATCGGTGTTGCCCCCGGTGTTCAGCTGATACGTCCTGACGAGCCGCACGCCGCGCTTGGCGAACAGGTCGGTGAGCACTCTGTGCGTGATCGTGGCGCCGAGCTGGGATTTGATGTCGTCCCCGAGAATCGGCAGATTGCGGGCCTTGAAGCGCTCCGCGAAGGCCTTGTCGCTCGCCAGGAACACCGGCATGTTGTTGATGAACGCGATGCCCGCCTCGAGCGCGCACTCCGCGTAGAAGCGCGCCGCCTGCTCCGAGCCGACCGGCACATAATTGAGCAGCATCTCCGCGCCGCTGCGCTTCAATTCCCCGACGACCTCCTCCCTCGTGAGCTCACGCACGCCCGCACGCAGAAAGGTCCGGTGATCGGCGTAGTCGGCCATGTGCTCGGAGACGCCGTCGAGCACCGGCCCCATCTGCACGATCACTGCGCTCTCCGGGATCTCCTTCTGGAAGACCTTCGTGCAGTTCGGCGCGGCGAAGATCGCCTGGCTCACGTCCTTGCCGACCTTGCGAGCGTCGATGTCGAACGCCGCCACGACTTGCACGTCGCAGGGCATGTAGCCGCCGATCTCCCGCGCCATCAGCCCCGTCGTGTCGGTACGGCAACGCTCGGGCGTGTAGTAATGGATCCCCTGGATCAGCGCGCTCGCGCAGTTGCCGAGTCCCGCAATCGCGATCCGGATGTTGCCCTGGTTCGGCATAGGCACGCTGCTCGTGTTGCTATCGCGCTTCGAAGTGATCCGCTATATTACCAGCGTTCCCTTGCGGCCCGCGATGAGGATCCTGTTCACTTTCGAGAATCCGCTGCCGAACGAGCAGGCGGACGCGGAGGTCTTCGTGGCGACCGCGAGGCATCTGGCTCCGCTTGCTGCAGGGGCCTCGCTTCACGTGCCGGCCGCGGGCGACTCAGGCCGCGCTGCCGCGGCCGCTCTCGCTCGTATGCCTGCGATCCGAGCCTGGGCGCCCACCCGTCCTGCGGCGTTGCGGCACTTCCTGTGCGGGCTAACGCTTCCGCTACGCAGCGAGTTCCGCGCTGCCGACCTCGTCTACACGCGCAATCTGTGGGTGGCGTGGCTCGCGGTGCGCTTCGGCCAGCGGGTCGTATTCGACCATTACCGCCCCTGGCCCGACCAGATTCCCCCGCTCCAGCCTTGGATCTACCGCCTGCTGTGCCACCGGCGGCTCGTGGTCCACATCTGCCACTCCGAGTACACGCGCCGGCGCTATCTCGATCTCGGAGTACCCCCGTCGAAGCTGTCCTGCGTCCACAACGGCTTCGACCCGGCGCGGCTCGCGGCGCTGATTCCGATCGAGACGGCGAAGGCGCAGATCGGGATCGGCAAGGACACGAAGACTGTCGTCTATACCGGCCGCATCAACCACAAGAAGGGGCTCGAGATCGTGCTCGAGGCGGCGCGGCGGCTGCCGGATCTCGAATTCATCCTGGTGGGCGCCTCCGGGGACGGGCCGATCCAAGCCGCCGCGAGTGGCATTGCCAACGTCCGGATCGTGCCCTGGCAGCCGCCGGAGGCACTCGCGCAGTACCTGTATGCAGCGGACGTGCTCCTCATCCCGCCCTCCCGGCAGCCGCTCGCGGCCTTCGGCTCGACGGTGCTGCCACTCAAGGTGTTCGTGTATCTCGCCGCCGGCCGGCCCATCGTCGCCGGCGACATGCCTGACCTGCGCGAGGTCCTGCGGCACGGCGAGAACGCCCTACTCTGCCGCCCGGATTCCCCTGCGGCGCTCGCCGATGCGATTCGGGTCATCATCCGCGACACGGCGCTCGCGCAGCGCCTTGCCGCAACGGCACTCGCCGACAGCGCGCAGCTCACTTGGGCCCGGCGCGCGGACCGCATCGCAGCGATCATCGCCGCGCGGCTGCCATCCACGGCCACCGAGCCCGGCGGTTGGGGCCGCAAGCAGTTGCGCGGCTGGATCAGCGAGTCCTGTCGCTGGGTCGCTCACCTCGTCCGCCACGGGTCCTGGGTGCTGCCGCCCAGATCCGCCGCGGCCGCCCCGCCTCTCGCGCCGGCCGAGCATGACTAGCCGCTCGGGCGCTCGCGGCTCGCGATCGGCCGGGCTCGCGCACCGACGGCCACGCCCGGCCGACTGACATGGACAGCCACCAGCAACATCTGCGCCGCGGCTTCAACTGGCTCGGCGGCGCGACGGCCATCGCAAAAGTCGTCGATCTCCTGACGCTGCTCGCCGTGCTGCTCTTCCTCACCAAGCGGGAGGTCGGCATCGCCTCGCTGGTCGTCTCGCTCGGCACTATCGTGGAGGCGCTCGATGGGCTCGGCACCCGCGAGGCCCTCGTGCAGGCTCGGTCGGTCTGCCGCCGCGAGCTCGATACGCTCTTCTGGTTCATCCTCGGCGCGGCGCTGCTCCTCGCCGTACTCGTCCTTGCCGCCGCGCCCCTCGTCCAGGCGGCTTACGGAATCGCGGGCATGGCGATCTACTT
>JBOHZT010000064.1:0-13231 GCA_050738535.1 Steroidobacteraceae bacterium | reverse complement strand
CATCCGATTTGATCGCGTAGCGTTCGGATTGCAGGCCATGCAAAATTTGAGGAAGTGATTCTGGACGAAGTAAACATCTTTACGTGGCCAGGCTTTGACCTGCGTCCGATCAGGAGGGGCTAAGCGCGCATCGATTACGAGCTGTTACCGCCAAAGTTCTTCGAGAGGCTCATCGAGAAGTTCAGGGAACTGCGAGCTGACGGGAAAGTCGCAGGCGCCTCCCGTGACGAACCGCCACCGGCAGCGAAGACGTAAGAGGACATCATGACCCCCCTGGCCACCAGCATGATCTGCCGCCCACCCTGCCTGCCGGGGCGGTGGCAAGGAAAGCGGTTGCCGAGGGACCGTTTCGCTCGCGCTGTCTCGGCCAAAAGAACCGTTGGTCTGTGGGAGTTTTGTGGGACTTTTCTCTAACGCCTTCTCGGACGCTGCAATCAGGTTCGCGAGCTCCGACGCCGAGTAGTGCGTCGTAATCCGCGTGCTCTTGTGACCGAGCAAGTCCTGCCGGTCCTCGAACGACACGCCCGCCGCCCGAAGCCTCCGTCCGTAGGTGTGCTTCAGGTCATGTACGCGCAGGTTCCTGAGCGGTGCGACCAGCCTAATTAAGGCGTTCGATAGATTCCCCGAATTGCAGGGCGGTAATGGTTCGGCACTCCAGCGCGAACTGATCGACGCGATTCTATCGGACGAGGATGGATGGTGGGCGGAGCAACTCAATTCTCTCATCGATTGTTCGAAGGCTACAGCCGCTTGGACGGCGGCAGACGAAGCGAAGCTTGAGCGCATGTTTGCTCACTACCGCACGCGGGGGGTCTCTTCGGAGTACGATAATTGTGATACGGCGGACGCATATGCCGGCTTCCGGGACGAACTTTCGACGCTTGGGGAAAAGACGGGAGCCCCTTTCACCAAAACGATCGAGGAAATCGACCAGCGCATCGCCGAGCTGGAACCGGAAGAGAACGAAAGGGGGACTTCGGCATCCTGGAAGGGAGGGGGTACCTGGTCTGACGGACGGGAGGATACGGACCAGGCCATTCGCGAAGTATTCGATACGCTGCTCGAGTAGCCATGCCGCGGATTGGAGTATTCCTGGGCGATCTACTTCCCGGCCAGCTTTGTCACCCACTTGCTGACGGGAGAGGAATGTAGCTGGGGATCGAAAAGCGCCTGATTTTGAGGATGGGACGCGGGAACCTGGATCGATCCACAGGATCGAGCGTATTTGTCTCCCGCGTTCCACAGCTCGCATCTGCGTCGCAGGTCCTCGGCCAATTCCCAAGTCGACCCAGAACCCAATCTTGGCCTTGGGCGGCGCCTCTCGGCCAGCAACCGTCAGTGGCGATGCCGAAGGGGCCACCGCTTAGCTGCCATTCGCAGCTCGCGATACACCACGCGTCGATCGGCAGATCGGAGCCAGGGCTCCCGCCAGACGACTTTCAATCTGGTTAGAAATGGCCGGTGCTCCCCCCCGAGCATACATAGGGCAAGCTGTGGCGACGGTGCACCGCACAAAGGCGCAAGTCGGTGTCGATTCAGCTCCTGCCCGTTCGTCGTATGCTTGGGAGCACCAAAGGAGGATCTCCATGAAGTACCTGTGTTTCATCCGTCATTCGGAGAAGTATCGCGAGTCCACGCCGCCGCCTGCGCTCATGCAGCCGATGGGTGACTTCGTCCAGCAGTCGATGAAAGACGGCACGCTCGTTGACACGGGCGGTCTCCTGCCGAGCAAGGATGGCGTGCGCGTGCGGCTGGCGGGCGGCAAGATCACTGTGACCGATGGCCCGTTCATCGACAGCAAAGAGATTATCGGCGGATGGGCGATCCTGAAGACGGACTCAAAAGCCGAGGTGATGCGCATAGCGACTGAGTTCATGGAGCTGCACCGCAGACATTGGCCGGGCTTCGACGGCGAGTGCGAGGTACGGCCAATGTTCGAGCCCGGTATGGAACCGTAGAGCGGACAGCAACCACGGGGGTACAGCGGCAGCGTGAACATAAACGAAAGGAGAGAGGCCAATGCGAGTCATGGTGTTTGTGCCCGGAGACAAGCACTCCGAGGCCGGCGTGATGCCGAACCAGGAACTCATCTCGAAGATGATGAAGTTCAACGAGGATCTGGTGAAGGCCGGCGTAATGCTGGACGGCCAGGGACTCACGCCGACGTCGCAGGCGAAACTCGTGAGATTCTCCGGCTCGCAGCGGACGGTCATCGACGGGCCGTTTGCCGAGTCCAAGGAGATCGTCGCGGGATACTGGATCTGGCAGGTGAAATCGATCGAGGAGGCCGTCGAGTGGCTCAAGCGCGCGCCGTTCGACGGTGGCGTCGAGTTAACGATTCGCCCGATCTTCGAACCTGAAGACTTCGGCAAGGAGCTCACGCCCGAGTTGCGTGCGACGCAAGAGAAGCTCCGCGTCCAGATTGAACCGCGGAAAATGTGATGCGCAACACTACAACCCCCTCGATGCGGGTCACCGACGCCACGCGCGTAAGGACGTATCGATAGTGAGCGAAGGTGCGATGCACAAGGCCATCGAGGCGGTCTGGCGGATCGAGTCCGCGCGGCTGATTGGGGGTCTAATGCGCGTGGTGCACGATGTCGCGGTTGCCGAGGATCTAGCGCAGGAGGCCATCATCGCTGCGTTGGAGCGGTGGCCGACGACGGGCATCCCGGAAAGCCCCGGGGCATGGCTTATGGCGACGGCGAAGAACCGAGCGTTCGATCACCTCCGGAAGCAAAAGATGCACGAGCGCAAGCACGGAGAGATCGGGGAAGACAGCTCGGCGCTCCCTCTGCCGGGACCTGATCTCGATGCGGCTGTCGATGATGATGTCGGCGATGACTTGCTCCGGCTCATCTTCATGGCCTGCCACCCCGTCCTCTCGAAAGAGGGCCGGACTGCGCTCACGCTAAAACTGCTCGGCGGGCTCACGACTGAGGAGCTTGCGCGCGCCTTCCTGGTGCCGGAGCCGACGATCGCGCAGCGCATCGTGCGCGCAAAGCGCACGCTCAGTGAGGCGCGCGTGCCTTTTGAAATGCCCCGTTTAGCGGAGATGTCGGATCGGTTATCTTCGGTGTTCGAGGTCATCTATCTCATCTTCAACGAGGGCTATGCGGCCACCAAGGGAGATGACTGGACGCGCCCCGAGTTCTGTGAGGAGGCTTTGCGACTCGGCCGTATTCTCGCCGGGCTGGTTGCCCACGAGGCGGAGGTCCATGGTCTCGTCGGGCTGATGGAACTTCATGCGTCCCGCCTACCGGCGCGCATCGGCGCGTCGGGGGAACCGATTCTGCTTTTCGATCAGAACCGCTCGCGGTGGGACCAGCTCCTCGTGCATCGTGGACTCGCGGCGCTTGGGCGTGCAGAGGCGCTCAAGCAGTCACTTGGTCCTTATGCCTTACAAGCTGCGATCGCCGCGTGCCACGCGCGCGCACGCGTTGTGGCGGAAACGGATTGGAACCGCATCGTTGCGCTCTACGATGCGCTTGTCGAGCTCACAGGATCTCCTGTCGTGGAGCTAAATCGCGCCGTGGCCGTCTCGATGGCGTTCGGGCCCGCGGCAGGCCTGGAGCTGGTCGATGCGCTCGCGGGTGAGTCTGCGTTGAAGTCGTATCACCTCCTGCCGAGCGTACGTGGCGACTTCCTCATGAAGCTCGGGCGGCACGCCGAGGCGGGAGTGGAGTTTGAGCGCGCAGCCTCACTGGCACAGAATGTCCGCGAGCGCGTCCTACTGCTGGCACGAGCCGAAGAGAGCCAAACGCGGTCGTCGAGCGTGAGGCCGACGTGAGCCTCTTCCAGCAGCTCGCGATCGACAGATCCGGATTGCTCCGCGAGCAAGCGCTATGTTGCGGGCGCGCCCGTGCAAGTACGAAATCCTGACGCTAAGACTATCGGCACAACGGTTGGCCCGTTCATGTCCTCCTCACTGCCTGTCGCCGGCTTCGCGCTGATCGAGGCCGCAACGTTAGCCGATGCCGTGAAATGGTATCGCAATCCCCTTGTTCGGTAGCACACGGCGTAGTCGAAGTGTGGCCGCTGACTAGGCGGAATAAGCGACCCGGCCAGCTCGCGCCGAAAGACCTGCCACATTGCGGACAGTCGTCATGTCCGCAAAGGGTCGGGACTTGCCGGTTCCAATAAGAGGGTAGACGAGACCGAAATGCCCCAGCAGGTTTGCGAATAGCTACGTCCGAGCTTACGTCAGCATATATCCAAGGCCCCGGCGGCCGCGTCCCCGCGGGTGCGCCATTGGATAGCCTCGTACTGAGGGGCGGGCTGTGCGTAGCCAGGTGGCTGTGGACCCTGCGGACAGCTACGTTCTTGGGCTCCATGGCGCGCCCGGTGTGCAGCGGTAGCTGGGTGACGGGTGCCACGTGCCGGGAGTGACGCATCAGGGCTGAACCTGCCGACGACCAGTGGCTGGCGTCAACAACTTCTCTCGGATGCGACATCTATTTCTTTCGGGTCGTGCACCCTCTGCGGTGGTCCACCTTCAGTGAGCCTGGCGCGGTAGGCGCTGGCTCTCTGTTCTTCCGACTTTCATCTCTATCATCGTCATCTCCCGCGCGACGCCGAAGGCGAAGCGCGGACTGACCGGCCGAAGGCCGGGCAGGAGTTCTGTCTCTTCATGAGCTCGCCGCAGCCGCTGCTGCGCGTTGCTCCTTGGCGTTCGCCGCCGCTCGCCGTTCAGCTTGCTCCGCTCTGTAGCTGGGTCCTGGGAACTCGAGCACCACGGCATGGTGAACGACGCGGTCGATGGCGGCCGCGGTCGTCATCGGGTCTTTGAAGATCTGGTCCCATTGCGAGAACACCAAGTTCGAGGTGATCAGAACGCTCTTTCTCTCGTAGCGTTCGGCTAGCAGCGTGAAGAGCACCTCCATCTCGGCGCGGTCTTGCTGGACGTACCCGATATCATCGAGGGCCAGGCATTCAAAGCGATCGAGGCGCTTGAGCTCCCGCGAGAGACGCAGGTCACGTTTGGCCGCGAGCAGCTTCTCCACGAGAGCCGCGACGGTTGTATAGAACACAGCGGAGCCGCGCTCAACGAGAGAGCGGGCGATTGCCGCCATGACATGAGACTTGCCGGTGCCGGGTTTGCCGACCAGGCAGACGTTGGTGGCCTCGCTCAGGAACTGCCCGCGGCAGAGCTCCTGGATCTGCGCACGCATGGGTGGCGGATAGCGCGTCAGCTCGAGACTCTTCAGCGTCTTGCCGGCGGGCAGCTCGGCCTCATCCAGCAGCCGCTTCAGTCTCCGATCTGCCCGCTCGGCCACCTCCACGTCCACCAACTCCGTCAGATACTCGATCGGCCCCCAGCCCTCGGCGATGGTGCGTTCGGCCAATGCCGCATAGTGCGCCAGGAACCCCGGCAGCCGCAGGCCTCTGAGGCGAAGCTGCAGTACTTCCTCGCGGACTTCGATGGTGCTCATGAGCGCACCTCACCGTCCGCGCTGAACGAGCCGAGCAGCCGGTCGTAGCAGGTCAAGTCCGGCGGCGGGATGCGCACGTCCGGCACGCCGGTGGGGGTACGCGGTCCACGCACCCGTTCGCGCACGAGCTCGTACTGCGGGACCGTCGCTTCCGCGCGCAACGCCGCGAGCGCCGCCTCGACGGCGCGCTCCCCGTCGCTTGCCGCCAGGTGCAGGATGCGCACGTACTCGAAGTCTGCTCGCGCATCATCCTCGGCAACGAGCGCGTCGTAGGCGCGGCGGAACTCCAGCGTCGGGAAGAGGGCTTCGCGGAAGGCGTACCGGCGGAACGCTCCGGGCTTTCGCACCAGGGAGTGGATGATGTGCCGGTAGTCGATACGACCGCGGTCCGCACCGATCAACCGCTCCAGCACCCCAACGTGCGCGCCCCGGTACTCCAGCTCCACGATGTCGGCGTGCAGCCGCACGGTCAGCACCCGGCCGATGAGGCGAGAGGGCACCATTGCTCGGAGAAGAGTCGATTGAGTTTCGACACCTCCAGGATGTCGTGCTGGCCGAGCCGCGGCGGTTTCTCGCCAGCTCGTAAAGATCAGCTGGATCGCTCGGCTTTACGGTTCGGTGCCGGAGTAATCGCAGCCGCGAGCTGCTCGAATGTATAAGGCTTGGTCAGTGTCCGCGCCGTACCGAGAGCGTTAGTATCCGTATCCGATACCTCTCCCATCGCAAAGATTATATTCAGACCTGGACAGCCGGATCTTGCATGACCGGCGAGTGTCTCGCCCGGCATGTCAGGTGGACAGATGTCCGTCAGCAAAATATCGATTGGATTGGATGCGAGGATCGACAGGGCGGTGGACGCATCGCTCGCGGACATCGCGCGGTGCCCCATGGCCAGGAGCATGTCGACAGTCGTGTCACGGATGTCCGCATCGTCGTCGCAGACCAGGACCCTGATAGGCTTCACGGAAGCGTTCGCTGCTCGCGCACCCGACGCATAGGCGCTCGTCACCATCCGGGACTTCTGTTGCGCCGCATCGGCCAACATCTGACGTAGCTTGACGGCCAGCGTGTTCCGTGAATAGGGCTTGCTCAACAGGTCGACCCTTTCGCCCACCGCTGCGGAGCCGGCAAAAGCGTCCTCCGTGTAACCCGACGTGAATAGCACGGCAAGGTTCGGCATCCGCTCACGCGCTTTGCGTGCCAACTCAGTGCTCTTCATCGGGCCTGGCATGACCACGTCGGTGAAGAGCAGATCGATCGGCATCCCGCTCTCGATGATGCTAAGAGCGCTGAGTGCATCCTTTGCTTTGAGCACCCGGTAGCCGAGATCACTCAGCATCGCCACCACCGTCTCGCGCACGTGCTCGTCATCCTCGGCGACGAGGATCATCTCGTTGCCGCCAATGACAGGGATCGATTCCGTTTGGTTGAGCGCCTCTTCGGTCTGGGTCGAGCGTGGTAAGTAGAGCCTGATGGTGCTGCCCTGGCCGAGCGCGCTTTCGATGTTGACGTGTCCTCCGGATTGCTTGACGAATCCATAGACCATGGAGAGACCGAGCCCCGTTCCTCTGCCTTCCGGCTTCGTGGTAAAAAATGGCTCGAAGGCCTGTTCGATTATTTCTGCCGACATGCCCGAGCCGGTGTCGCTCACTGCAACCATCACATATTCGCCGCGCGTGATCGCTTCATGAGTCGTTGCCTGATCGGAATCCATAACTACGTTGGATGCCGCGATGATCAGGTTACCGTGGCCTTCCATGGCGTCGCGGGCGTTGATCGCCATGTTCAAGAGAGCATTTTCGACGTTGCCCGGATCGACGAGCGTATTCCACAATCCCTCGCCGATCACGGTCTGGACCGCCACGCCCTCGCCCACCGCCTTGCGGATGATGTCTTCCATGTCACGGATGAAACGTCCGAAATTGATCACTTTTGGCGCGAGCGGCTGTCGGCGCCCGAAGGCAAGCAACTGCGAGGAGAGCTTGGCGCTGCGGGCAACCCCGTCGAGCGCGAACTGCACGCGCTTCTCGGCGGCTGGGTTGCCGCCCACATAGTGCTTGAGCAGGTGCAGATTGCCGCTGATGACGTGCAGCAGGTTGTTGAAATCGTGCGCGATGCTTCCCGTGAGGTTGCCTATTGCCTCCATTTTTTGACTATGGCGCAGAGCCGCCTCGGCCTTGATCAGCTGTGCCGTGCGTGATTGCACCCGCTCCTCGAGCGTACGGTTGAGCTCGGTCAATGCCGCCGCTGAGTTGCGGGCCTCGCTTTCGCTGTGCCGGAGCGCTGCGACCATGGCCCAGCGCTCGGTTACGTCGCGCAGGATCACGGTGGCAAATAGCCGCGCAGCGCTTCTCCAGCGCGATGCGGATGCCTCGAAATAACGCAGCTCGGCACCCGTTCTCGCTGCAATCAGTCCCTTGGACTGACCTGCTCCCGTGGCATCGATTGCGCCAAGCCACAGAGCAGCCCACTCGCCCTCGGTTTCGAACAAGTGTGCAGCATTGGTTCCCAGCAGACTGGATTCGGGACCGCCGAAGCGCGCGCTGGCTGCCGGATTTGCGAATTGGACGAGCCCGTCCTCATCGACGGTAATGATGATGTCCGGGGCGCTGGCGACCACGGCGTCATAACGAGCATCATGCTGATCGCGCAGATAGCGCACTCGGCGGGTGGCCGCCGTGACATCGGTAATGACGATTGCGCATCCGATAGGGGATGCATGCGCGACAGGTGAGACGGCAATGTCGTGCAGCAGTGCTTGTCGCGAGCGGGTCTGTAGCGGAAGGAGAGCTGGATTCAGCGCGTGAGTAATTACCGTTGACGCGCCGGAGGTGAGCGCGGTCGAGATGGCCGTCAATAGCCTGGAGAGCGCCGCTTGCGGAAAAACCTCTCCCAGCAGTTTGCCCCGGGCCTTCTCCGCGGCGATTCCAGAGCTGACTCGCATCCAGTCGTTCCAGAGAACGACCCGACCCGTCCGGTCGAGAACGATGACTCCGCCGTTGATGGCGTCGAGGATCGAGTCACTCGATATGGGGTCATCCGGCATGATCTGACGCTGGGCTCTGACCGGTCGAGCGCTCGATATAAGCGTCGAGCAGCTTCTGCAGCATCACGAAAGAGGGCAGATCGAGGATCATCGCGAGAAATCCCTGAATGTCGCGCTGCTTGACCGTGAAGTTGATATAAATGAACAGCACGGACTCGTGCGCATCGGAGTTGGGGCGGAAGAAGTCCGTGCCCTCTCCGTGGATGACTTCAGGCAGGGAGATCTTCAGGTTGCGTTCCAGGGTGTTAGCAATGGTCGAAAGACAGCCGTTCAGCAGTATGTTGCCGGTCTCCGCGAGTGCTTCCTGCTCTAGCTCGATGATGTCGTCCAGCGACAGATCTGCTCCGACCAGCGCGCGGATGAGCTCCATGCTCCTGGCCTCGGGGAAGATCAGCAGGGCCCGTCCGCGGATGTCACCGTCGAAGTCCTGGTGGATGGCGACCAGTCGCTGCGTGCCGTGTTCCCGCAGGTTCGCGATGGCCTGCTCCCGCGTCACGACACACGCCTTGGGCACTGAGAGGACGACCTCCTCGCGAACCAGCTCGCTCAGGCTGGTTGCCGCGCTGCTGACGCCGAGATTCACCAGCTCCGTCAGGGCGTCGAGCTCGAGCTCGATCAGAGCGGGTATCTCGCTCATCGGTGGCCGGCTTTTCGCCGTCCGGGAACGGAGGCTAGAAAATCAGCCAGGGCGTTTTCGGTCAGGGGCTTCGGCAGGAAGGTGGCGCCCGCGGCTTCAGTCCGCTTGATCACTTCTGTCTGGCGATTGGCTGAGATCACGGCAACGCTGATGCTGGGGTCGAGGGCACGCAACTCTGCCGCCAGCGTGACCCCGTCTTTGCCGGGCATGTTGAAATCGACGAGCACCACCTCGGGGGAGAGCTCCCGCGTTTGCTCCAGCGCTTCGGCGGCGTTGGCCGCTTCGACTCGCTTCCAGTCCGGATGCAGCGTGCCCAGCACCTTGGCCACGGACATCCGGGCGAGCTTGCTGTCATCGACGATCAAAACCGTGTACGCCACCAAGATGCCTCCAATCGATGCGATTTTCGCTTCCCGCTCATTGCGGCGAGCGTGTTAGAGCCGGCGCCACCCAGTCTCTGAGGCCGGCATCGGCTGGCGGCCCGAACAGCTTGGGCTGGACTGCCATCAGGACTTGCACCACCGCCGTATGGGTACCCTGGCAGTTGCGCCAATCGACTGTCGCGCCCCGGTCGGCGAGCAGAAGCTGCAGCAACGGCTCGGCATCCTCGCTGGGGCAGACGCCGACGAGCTCGATGCAGCCGCTAGTTGCAATTCGGACCGTCATTGCAGCAACTCCGCGATATCGAGCACCAATAGTACCCGCCCATCTCCCAGGAGGGTGGTTCCCATGATGCCCGGTGTGCCGGCGAGCAGACCCTCTAGAGGTTTCAATATGAGGTCCAATCGCTCGAGTATTCGATCCACCCGAAACGCGCCGCACTCCCCGTTGGCGACTGCGATCACCAGTGTGGCTCCGTCGTCATCCGCTGGCGCCTCGACCCCGAGGACGGTCGCCAAATCGATCACCGGTAGCGTGCGGTTCCTCAGGACAACGACGGGCGCGGCACCCACTTTACAAATTGCAGCTTGCGGGACGCGGGCCGCCTCGATTATAGCGTCTAGCGGGAGTCCGAACAGCTGGCCCCCGGCCTCGACCATCATCACGTGCGTCATCATGACGCTGAACGGAAGCGACAGCGTTACGGCAGTATTCTGGCCGGCAACGCTTCGAATGGCGACGTGACCGCCGACCCGTTCTACGGCCCTGCGTACGGCGTCCATTCCGACACCCCGTCCCGATATCTCGGTCACACATGCGGCGGTGGAGAACCCCGGGGCAAAGATCAAGTCGAGAGTCTCCCCTTCCGTCAGCGTGAGAAGCTGCTCTTCGGTGATCAGGCCCCGCGACATCGCGACGTCGCGCACTCGTGAGAGGTCGATACCCGCACCATCGTCACTGACCTCGATGATGACTTGATCGGCACTGCGCTGCGCCTTGATCAGAAGGCGGGCGGTAGGCACCTTGCCGGCGGCGGTGCGTTCGCTCGCGCTCTCCACGCCATGGTCAATCGCATTGCGCACGAGGTGCAGCAGAGGCTCGAACAGCATCTCCACGATGGTCTTGTCCGCTTCTGTCTCGTCTCCCTCGATGATGAGCTTGACCGACTTGCCGAGGTTCGCGGACATCTCCCGTACCAGGCGGGGAAAGCGCTGCAATACGGCGCGCAGCGGCCGTACCCGCATCCGAAGTACGGATCTACGGAGCTCGCCGACGAGATGCTCGAGAGCGCCATGGCGGTCCTTTAGAAGCTCCGGCAGCGACGGGTCGCCCGCGCGAGCGAGCTTGGCGACATGACCGATCGCGTTATTGACGACCGTGAGCTCGCCAGCCAGGCGGACCAGGGCGTCGACCTGTTCGGCGTCAACTCTGAATGTGCGTGCCGCAATCTCCGGTGGGCGCTCGGAACCGGCAGGTGCCGCCCTCTCCGTAGGACCTTCCGCGGTGAGCAGCTGCGCGAGTGCCTCCTGTAGAGGCTGTGCCAAAAGCGCCAGCAGGCTCTGTTCGGTCGCGCGGGAAATCCGTTCAGCCAGCTCGCTGCGGCCGCAGAAGCGCAACGCATTCGCTGCGACCGCGCCCGCCGAGCCCACTCTGCCCGCGAAACTCGTTGTCGACTCTTCACCCAGGAGCGCTCGCTGCGCCTCGATGACTCTCACCACGGGAGACGGGAGGGAGTCGCCCGCATCCTCGATGGGCGTGATAATCGGCACGATCGCGCAATTCCCGGTGTGACCCTGCAGGTGCACGCGCAGATCCGCGGCGGGAGCGGCGCTCAGTGCGGTCAAAACAATGTTGGAGCGGAAGGGATCCAGCGTGTCCAGCGCTCCCCAGGGTTCATGGGCGGTCAACTCGAGTGCCAACAGGCCGGGCAGGGATGTCATACGCGCCAAGGGATCCTCTCCCTGATAGAGACTGTCCGGGCTCGGCACGAAGCGAATCGCGGTGAGCGCCTGCGCGGAAGCCCCACGATGTCTCGTCTTGATCTCGGCCACCCATGCGCCCGCGACGCGCTCAGCGGGGGCTGATACCCATCGGTCAGCCTGGCTGCCCGCTTCCCGCGGCAGCTCCCCAGACCGCTCGATGGCATCGAGCCAGGCAGTTACTTGATCGAGATGCGAGAGGCAGAGTCCGATCTGCGCCGCGGCCAGGGGGAGGCTGCCCGCGCGCGCTGCGGTAAGCGTCTCCTCCGCGGCATGCATGACGCGTTCCATTGCGGGGAATTCCACGATTGCCGCGCTGCCCTTCAAGGTATGAAATGCGCGGAAAACCTCATCGAGACGCGCAGTGTCCCGGGGCGACTGCTCGAGCGCCAAGAGGCCATCGCTTGCCGCAGCCACGAGCTCGCGCGACTCGATCACGAACTGCTGCAGGAACTCGTTCACGGTGGAACCCCGCAGAGCATCCGCGCGAACTGTACGAGCTGCTCGCGCTCGACGGGCTTCACCAGATAAAAATTGGCGCCGGCCGCCCGGGCGGCCGTGAAATCCGCTGCCGCCGACTCCGTGCTGGTCACGAGCGCGGGAATGGAGGCCACTGAGCCTTCCTTTTGCCGCAGAGTGCGCAGGAATGTCAGGCCATCCATACGCGGCATGTTGATGTCCACGATGAGCAGGTCGATCGTTCCGGCAAGTAGCGTTTCCAATGCCTCGAGCCCGTTCAACGCTTCCTCGACTCGAAACCCGGCTCCTTCCAGTATGGAGCGATAGTACGTGCGCACCAGCGCGGCATCATCCACCACCAATATCGTCTTGGGAGCGGCGGTCATGATCGCGTGATGCCCGGTCGTTGGTAGACGATGGCATCGGCAAAGCGACGCACCTCGAACAGAGGCGAAATGCGACTCATGGATTCGGTGTGGCCCAGGCAGATGAAGCCGCCGGGGAGCAGGTTTTCGTAGAGGTTTTCCGCCGCGATTCTTCGCGACGCATCGTCGAAGTAAATGAGGACATTGCGGCAAAAAATGATGTCGAATTGGCCGTTCCGTCGGGTCTGATCGGGCTCCACGAGGTTTACGGATGTGAAAGAGACGGAGTCCCGCATTGGCGCGGTGATCCGCCATTGCTCTTCGGGGAGCGCATCGAAGTATTTGCCGATCAGCTCCGGCGGCAAACGCATCAGGGCGCGTTTGCCGAACTCCCCGGCGCGTGCAAGGTCGAGCACGCGGGTGTCGATGTCGGAGGCTACGATCTCGATGAAATATTGATCGACCCTAGGCCAGTTCTCGAGGAGCCAGATGGCGATCGAATAGGGCTCCTCGCCGGTCGAGCACGCTGCCGACCAGATGCGTATGGCATCAGCGGCTGGTTTGGCGCCCAATCGCTCGGTGAGCAGGTCATTCGTCAGGCACCTCAGCTGATAGTCTTCGCGGTAGAAGTAGGTCTCGTTGACGGTGAAGGCATTGACGAACTGCTGGATCTCGTCGCGCGTATCGGTGCGCAGCCGGTTGAAATAACTCGTAAAGGACGGGGAGCCCGTAGCAGCCATGCGCTCCCAAACGCGCCGCTCGACGTAATACCGCTTCGCCTCTGTAAATACCATTCCGGTGCGTCTATAGAGGTATTCCTTTCTATTGCACACATTTGTTGCCGCGTCGAGTCATTTGAGTCCGGTAAGGATAGGGCTGGACACACCGACAGACATTTGATAGCCTGGGTGTTGTCGCGAGGTGCGACGAAG
>JBOHZT010000063.1:0-13482 GCA_050738535.1 Steroidobacteraceae bacterium | reverse complement strand
CAACGAGCGCTTCGCGCGCCTGTTCCGCGTCGATCTCTACAACCTGCTGCGCCGCTCGCCGGAGATCGGCGTGAGCCCGGTGCAGACCAAAAAATTCAGCGAGTACGTCCACACGCTCCACGTGCCGACGAGCCTCAACCTGGTGAAGATCAATCCGCTGCGCGGCACCGCGCTCATTGTGCTCGATCCGAAGCTCGTGTTCGCGGTGGTCGACAACTTCTTCGGCGGCAACGGCCGGCACGCGAAGATCGAGGGACGCGACTTCACCGCGACCGAGCAGCGCATCATCCACATGCTGCTGCGCGCCGGCTTCGCCGACCTGCGCGAGGCCTGGTCGCACGTCTCGACCATCGAGGTCGAGTACCTGCAGTCGGAGATCAATCCGCACTTCGCCAACATCGTGAGCCCCTCTGAGATCGTCGTCGTCTCGAGCTTCCACATCGAGCTCGACGGCGGCGGAGGCGATCTTCACATCACCATGCCCTACGCGATGATCGAGCCGCTGCGCGACGTACTCGACGCCGGACTGCAGAGCGACCGCGCCGACCACGACGGGCGCTGGATGCACACCCTGCGCGAGGAGATCGACGACGCCGAGATTGAGCTCTCGACGCTCCTCGGGAGCGGCGCCCTGTCGCTCGCGGAGGTCCTCAATCTCAAACCCGGCGACGTGATCCCGTGCGATTTCACGGGAAAGGTCACCCTGCTCGCCGAAACCGTCCCGATGTTCCGCGGCGCCTTCGGCCTCTCGCGCGGGCAACAGGCCGTGAAGATATTAGAACGGGTACGACGCCCGAAGTCCCCGAGCGAGACCAGCGGGGCCAAGAAACCATGAGGACCCGTCCATGAACGCCAAAGCCACCGAGGCGCGCGCCGCCGAGTTCGACGACCTTCACGAGGAGGGCGCAGGCGCGGCGCCCGCCGCGGGCCAGGAGGTGAACCTCGAGTTCATCCTCGATGTGCCGGTCACGCTCTCCATGGAGGTCGGACGGACCCGCGTTCCGATCCGCAATCTCCTGCAGCTCAACCAAGGCTCCGTCGTCGAGCTCGACCGCGAGGCGGGCGAGCCGCTCGATGTCTACGTGAACGGCACCCTCATCGCACACGGCGAGGTCGTCGTCGTCAACGAGAAGTTCGGGATCCGGCTCACGGACGTGATCAGCCCTGCCGAGCGGATCCGCAAGTTGAAATGAGCCGCGCCGAGCGCCAACGCCCGAGCCTGCAGGCCCGCCGCCTGCCGCGCACGCGACAGCCGCGTCCGCTCGCGACGCTCGCCAGGCTCGCGGGAGCCGCGCTGCTCGCGAGTCCCGCCGCATGGGCCGGCGCTGCCGCACCCGCCGTCGGGTCGGCGCACCCGTTCGCCGCCCCGGATCTCGCATCCGGCGCAGCGCCCGCCGGATTCGGCAGTCTCGGCGAGGTGACGGTCGCCCTCGGGGTGGTGCTCGCCGCGATCTTCGGTCTCGCCTGGCTCGTCCGCCGCGTACGGGCCGTCGCGGGACGAGCCGAGGCGCTCGCCGTCCTCGCCGAGGTCCGTATCGGCCCCAAGGAGCGCGCCGTCCTGTTGAAAGTCGGCACCGCGCAGCTCCTCGTGGGCGTCGCGCCCGGGCAGGTCAACGCCCTGCACGTCCTCACCCAGCCGGTCGATGTCGGAAGCGTCTCCCGGCCGCGAGTCGAGCGCCCGAACTTTCGCGCGCTCCTCATGAAGAGCCTCGGCAAGTGATGCGCAGCCCCACGGCAATCAGCTCGCCAGCGGCCAGCCTGCCGCCGGCGCGCGCGAGCGCTCGCCGCGCCCGCCGGGCGCTCGCTCTCTCGCTGCTCGCGCTGCTGTGCCTCGCGCCCGGTGCCACGCTCGCGGACCCAGGCCTCGCGGCGCTCACCGTTCACGGCACGCCGGGGGGCGGGGAGACCTACTCGCTCACCATCCAGGTGTTGCTGCTGATGACGGCCGTGACGCTGCTGCCGGCCATCCTCCTCATGATGACGGCGTTCACGCGCATCATGATCGTCCTCAGCATCCTGCGGCAGGCCCTCGGCGCCGGACAGACGCCGCCCAATCAGGTGCTCCTCGGCATCGCCCTGTTCCTCACGTTCTTCGTCATGGCGCCGGTCGTGAGCCGCATCAACCAGCAGGCCGTCCAGCCGTACCTCGCCGGAAAGATGCAAGTGGGCACCGCGCTCGAGAAGGCCGTCGTGCCGCTGAAGAAGTTCATGCTGGCGCAGACCCGCGAGAGCGCCATCGCCACGTTCGTGCGGATCTCGGGCGGCAAGGGCTATGCGTCGCCGGCGGACGTTCCGCTCTCCGTCCTGGTGCCGGCGTTCGTCACGAGCGAGCTGAAGACCGCTTTCATCATCGGATTCCTGATCTTCATCCCCTTCGTCATCATCGACCTCGTCGTCGCCAGTGTGCTGATGTCGATGGGCATGATGATGCTGTCGCCCCAGCTCATCTCCCTGCCCTTCAAGCTGATGCTCTTCGTGCTCGTCGACGGCTGGTCGCTCGTGATGGGCACGCTCGCCGCGAGCTTCTACACGTGACCCCCCTTCCACCCATGACCCCTGCAAACCCATGACACCCGACACCATCATGGCGATCGGACAGCGCGCGCTCGAGGTGACCATCATGCTCTCGGCGCCGCTGCTGCTCGCCGCGCTCGTCACCGGGCTCGTCGTGAGCGCGTTCCAGGCCGCCACCCAGATCAACGAGATGACGCTCTCGTTCATCCCGAAGCTGCTCGCCCTCGCCCTCGCCCTCGTCGTGGCAGGCCCCTGGATGCTGCGGATGCTCGTGAGCTACACGCACGAGCTCATCGTCAGCATCCCGAGCCTCATCAACTAGAGCCGGCAAGTCCCTCGAACCTCCGGTGCGCACCCGATGATCACGGTCACCTCCGCGCAGCTCGCAGCCTGGCTCGGCCAGCTCTTCTGGCCGTTCGTGCGCGTCGGGGCTTGCCTCATGGTCGCGCCGGCCTTCGGCGCCGCAAGCGTGCCGGCGCGCATCCGCATAGTGCTCGCCGGCGCGATCGCCCTCACGATCGCGCCGCTCGTCAGCGCCCCGGTTGGCATCGAGCCGCTCTCGGCGCGCGGCGTCGTCGTCACGGTGCAGCAGATCGTGATCGGCGTCGCGCTCGGCTTCTCGCTGCAGCTCATCTTCGATGCCGTGACGCTCGGCGGGCAGATGCTCGCGAACGGCATGGGGCTCTCGTTTGCCTACAACATCGATCCCTTGCACGGCGAGGAGACGACCGTCGTGGGGCAGCTCTACGGCATGCTCGTGCTGCTCGTCTTCCTCGCGCTCAATGGGCATCTGCTCGTCATTCGGGTGCTCGTCGACGGCTTCCGCACCCTGCCCGTCGGAACCGCGAGCTTCGGCGCCCACGGACTGTGGCAGCTCGCGACGTGGGGCTCGGAGATCTTCCGCGGCGCGCTCGCGATCTCCTTACCGGGCGTGACCGCGCTTGCCGTCGTGAATCTCGCCTTCGGCGTGATGAGCCGGGCGGCGCCTGCGCTCAATCCGTTCTCGGTGGGCTTTCCGATCTCGCTCCTCCTTGGGCTCCTCATAGTGCTCGTGAGCCTGCCCATGCTCGAGACGACCTTCGTGCGCCTCATGAGCGAGGCCTTCAGGCTCGTGCAGCACCTTCTCGGACCGAGCGTCTGACATGGCCGAGACCGCCGCAGAGGACCGCACCGAACAACCGACCGCGAAGCGCCTGGAGGAGGCGCGGCGGCACGGGCAGGTACCGCGCTCGCCCGAGCTCACGACGGCCGCCGTGGTGCTGATCGCAGCCGCGGGACTGCATTTCGCCGGCAGTCACATCGCAGGCTCGCTGCACGGACTCATGCGTGCGGATCTGTCGATCCCGCGCGCGCAGGCGCTCGATGTCTCCTCGCTCCTGCCGGCGCTCTCGAGGAGCGCCGGCGGCGCGCTCACCGCGATCGCGCCGATTCTCGGCTTGACGCTCGTCGCGGCGCTGCTCGCGCCCTTGGGGCTCGGAGGCTGGAATCTGTCGCTCGAGTCACTCGCTCCGGACGTGACCCGGCTCTCGCCGCTGAACGGATTGAAGCGCGTCTTCTCCCTGCACGGCGCCGTCGAGCTCGGCAAGGCACTCGCCAAGTTCCTGTGCGTCGCGCTCGCCGCGGTCATCTTCCTCCACGAGGAGTCCGGCGCGCTCCTCGCGCTCGGCGCCGAGCCGCTCGAGCCGGCGATCGCGCACGCCGCTGTGCTCGGCGCGGACGCCCTGCTCGCCTTCGCCGGCTCGCTCGTGCTCATCGCGGCCGTCGACGTGCCGTGGCAGATCTGGAGCTTCCGCAAGAACCAGCGCATGACCCGCCAGGAGATCCGCGACGAGCTGAAGGAGAGCGAGGGCCCCCCGGAGGTGAAGGGCCGGATCCGCCGCGCTCAGCAAGAAGTCGCGCGGCGCCGCATGATGCAGGAGGTCCCGGCGGCCGACGTAGTCGTCACCAACCCGACGCACTTCGCCGTCGCGCTGCGCTACGACGAGCAGCGCATGCGGGCGCCCATCGTCGTCGCGAAGGGCGCGGGCGAGGTCGCCGCGCGCATCCGCGAGGTGGCGCACGAGGCCGGGGTGCCGCTCTTCGAGGCGCCGCCGCTCGCGCGGGCGCTGCACCGAGCCGTGCCGATCGGCGGCGAGGTCCCCGCGGCGCTTTATGTCGCCGTCGCGCAGGTGCTCACGTACGTCTATCAGCTGCGCACGTCCCGCCGCACCGGCGCCGAGCCTCCGCAACCGCCACGCATCGATCCCGCGGTCGAGCCGGTGAGGCACTGACGTCATGGCCGAAGCCCGCGCCCGCGCCTCCCTGCCCTCGCCTCGCGATCTGCTGCGCGCCGGTATCGGCGTACCCGCGGGCGTGCTCGCCGTGCTCGCGATGGTCATGCTGCCGCTACCGCCGATCGCGCTCGACGTGCTCTTCACGTTCAACATCGCGCTCTCGATCATGATCGTCGTCACGGTGTTCTACGTCGCCCGCCCGATCGACTTCGGCGCATTTCCGACCATCCTGCTGCTCGCGACGCTCCTGCGCCTCGCGCTCAACGTCGCCTCCACCCGGGTCGTGCTGCTGCACGGGCACGAGGGCCCGGCGGCGGCGGGCAAGGTGATCGAATCCTTCGGGGAATTCGTCATCGGGGGCGACTTCGCGGTCGGGGTCGTGGTGTTCATCATCCTCACGATCATCAACTTCGTGGTGGTGACGAAAGGGGCGGGCCGCATCTCCGAGGTGAGCGCGCGGTTCACCCTCGATGCCATGCCCGGCAAGCAGATGGCCATCGACGCCGACCTCAACGCCGGACTCATCACCCAGGACGAGGCGCGTCAGCGCCGCGCCGAGGTGCGCGCCGAGGCCGACTTCTACGGCTCCATGGACGGCGCGAGCAAGTTCGTGCGCGGCGATGCGGTCGCCGGAATCCTGATCCTCTTCATCAACGTCCTCGGCGGACTCGCCATCGGCGTCATCGGCCACGGCATGGCATTTGCCGATGCGGCGCGCACCTACACGCTGCTCACGATCGGCGACGGTCTCGTCGCACAGATTCCCTCGCTGCTGCTCTCCACGGCGGTTGCGGTGATCGTCACCCGGATGTCCGGCAAGCAGGACATGGGGGGCGAGCTCACGCGGCAGCTGTTCGCCCATCCGCGCACGCTCGCCGTCGCAGCCGGGCTGCTCACCGTGATGGGCCTCATTCCCGGCATGCCGAATTTCGCCTTCCTCACGATCGCGGCGCTGTGCGCCACCGGCGCGTTCGCGATCCGCAGGCGCCGGCAGACGGCGGCGCTCGCCAAGACATCGGCGCCGAAGCCGGCGAGCCCCGCTCCCGAGCAGCGCGAGCTCACCTGGGACGACGTGCGGTCGGTCGATCTGCTCTCTCTCGAGGTAGGCTATCGGCTCGTCGCCCTGGTCAACAAGGCCCAGGGCGGGGATCTCGCCGGGCGCATCCGCGGCGTGCGCCGCAAGCTCTCCCAGGAGCTCGGGTTCCTGGTGCCAGCCGTGCACATCCGCGACAACCTCGATCTGCCGCCCAACGTGTACCGCATCAAGCTCGGCGGCGTCCCGGTCGGCGAGAGCGCCATCCATCCGGACCGTGACCTCGCCATCAACCCCGGCCGGGTGTTCGGCCAGCCGAAGGGCATCACCACGCGCGATCCAGCCTTCGGCATGGAGGCGGTGTGGATCGAGCCAGGGGAGCGCGACCACGCGCAGACGTTCGGCTACACCGTCGTCGATGCCAGCACCGTCATCGCGACGCACTTGAGCCACATCATCCAGTCCCACGCACAGGAGCTCCTGGGACACGAGGAGGTCCAGCATCTGCTCGCGAGCCTCGGCAAGAGTGCGCCGAAGCTCGTCGAGGAGCTCGTTCCGCGGGCGCTGCCGATGCCGGTGGTCGTCAAGGTGCTGCAGTGCCTGCTCGCCGAACAGGTCCCGATCCGCAACATGCGCGCGATCATCGAGACGCTCGCCGAGCACGCCCCGCGCACGCAGGACCCGGCCCAGCTCACCGCCGCCGTGCGCGTGGCGCTCGGGCGGCAGATCGTCCAGGACATCGCGGGCATGGCGAGCGAGCTACCGGTCATCACGCTCGAGCCGGAGCTCGAGAAGCTCCTCTCGACCTCGCTCGCCTCCCCGAGCGGCGCCGCAGCGGCGCTCGAGCCCGGCCTCGCCGAGCGTCTGCAGCAGCGGCTCGCCGAGGGCGCGCAGCGTCAGGAGCTCATCGGTGAGCCCGCCGTGCTGCTCGTCGCCCCGCAGCTGCGCCAGACACTCGCCCGCTTCATCCGCGTGGGCGTACCGAGCATGCACGTGCTCGCGTGGAATGAGATTCCAGACAACCGCAAGGTCCGCCTGATCACGGCGGTGGGACGCTAGCCATGAAAATCACCCGACATGTCGCGCCGGACATGCGCAAGGCCCTGAAAGCAGTCCGCGACGAGCTCGGACCGGAAGCGGTGATCCTCTCCTCCCGGCGCACGCCGGAAGGCGTCGAGGTGACCGCGGCCATGGACTTCGATCTCGACAGCGCACCGCACGAGGTTCGCGAGACTCGCACCGAAGTCCCGCGGGACGCGCTCGGCGCCTCGGCGGACGCATCCGGGGCTTCGGTCATTGGGCTGCAAAGCGAACTGCAAACCCTGCGCCGGATCCTCGAGACCCAGGTCGCCGAGCTCGCCTGGAAGGACCTCGCCCGGCGTTCGCCGGTCGCGACGCAGATGCTGCGCGAGCTCACCGAGGTGGGCCTCACGCCGGACATCGCGGCCGAAGTCGTCGCCGGTCTGCCGGCCGGCCTCAATCTGACGAGCGCGCGCCGGCTCTCGATCGCGAGCGTCGCTCAGCGAGTGCCCGTGACGGGCGACCGCTGGCTCACGCAGGGCGCGCGCATCGCGCTCGTCGGCCCCACGGGAGTCGGTAAATCCACGACGCTCGCGAAGCTCGCCGTGCGCTGGGTGCTGCTCCACGGCCCGCGCGACCTCGCGCTCGTCGCGGGCGACTCGGTGCGCATGGGCGCGCATGCCGAGATGCAGGCGCTCGGCCAGCTGCTCGGCGCGCCCGTCTACACGCTCGAGGACTTCGGGGAGCTGCCGGAGCTCCTCGCGCGCCTGGTGCGGCGGCGCTTCGTTCTGATCGATACGCCGGGATCGAGCCAGCGCGATACGCAGTTCGCCGGCCGCCTCGCGGCGCTCGCCGCGGCCCGCGGCGCGCAATCGCCGCTCGAGATTGCGCTGGTGCTCGCCGCAAGCACGCAGGCCGGCGCGGTCGCCGAGGCGGTCGCCCGCTTCGCTCCGGCGGGTCCGGCAAGCTGCGTACTCACGAAGATGGACGAGGCGGCGAGCCTCGGCGGCACCCTCTCGGTGCTCGTGCGCTCGCAGCTACCGATCTCGTACGTGAGCGAGGGGCAGCGCGTGCCTGAGGACCTGCGGCCCGCGCGCGCCCTCGAGCTGGTTTCGAGCGCCGTCGAGCTCGCGCACACGAGCGGCGCCGCGGCGGACGAGGATCTTTTGAAACGACGCTTTGGAGAAGTCGCCCATGCCCTCGCGTGAGATGAGCCTCGCAGGCTCGCCCAAGTTGTCCGGGCTCCCCGGACCGGTCCAGGTCCTCGCCGTCACCGGCGGCAAGGGCGGCGTCGGCAAGACGAGCGTCGCCGTCAATCTCGCCGGCGCGCTCGCGCAGACCGGCCGGCGCGTGGTGCTGCTCGACGGCGATCTCGGGCTGGCGAACGTCGATGTGTTTCTCGGTCTGAGCCCGCGCTACACGCTCGCTCATGTGCTCTCGGGCGAGCGCACGCTCGATGAGATCCTGCTCGAGACGGCCGCCGGATTCCAGGTGGTGCCGGCGGCCTCCGGGATCGCGCGGCTCGCGAATCTCGACGCCGCCGCCCACCTCTCCCTGGTGCAGGCGTTCAGCACCCTCGCGGCGCGGCTCGACGTGCTGGTGGTCGACACCGCCGCGGGGATCGCGCACGGCGTGACGCAGTTCTCACAAGCCGCACAACATGTGCTCCTCGTGATCTCGGACGAGCCCGCCTCCCTCACGGATGCATACGCGCTCGCCAAGGTGCTGAGCCGCCACCATGGAGTGCGCCACTTCCAGGTGCTCGCCAACATGGCCCGCGCGCCGGGCGCAGGCCAGGAGCTCTTCGGGCGCTTCGAGCGGGTCGCGGCGCGATTCCTCGACGTTGTTCTCGAATTCGCGGGCGAGATCCCCGAGGACGAATGCGTCCGGCGCGCCATCCGCGGCCAGCGCGCGGTGGTCGAGGCCTTCCCGTCGAGCCCGGCGTCGCGCGCATTCAAGAAACTGGCGATGCGGGCCGATAAATGGCCCGTGCCGACCGGTCCGCGCGGGAACCTCGAGTTCTTCGTGGAGCGGCTGGTGCAGCGGCCGGCGGTCCGACTCGAGGTCGTGCCATGAGCCCGATGGGCGCCTACTCGGCGCCGCGATCGGAGGGCAAGACCGACACGCTCGTGACGCGCCACGCAGAGCTGGTAAAGCGCATTGCCTACCATCTCGCGGGACGCTTGCCGCCGTCGGTGGATGTGGCCGATCTCATACAGGCCGGGATGCTCGGACTGCTCGAGGCGGCCGCCAACTACACCGCCAACCGCGGTGCGAGCTTCGAGACTTATGCGGGAATCCGGATCCGGGGAGCGATGATCGATGCGTTGCGCAAGCTCGACTGGGCGCCCCGCTCCGTGCACCGCAAGGCGCGCGCGGTGACGGCCATGATCCGCGAGATCGAGAAGGAGACCGGCCGCGACGCCCGCGACGCGGAGGTCGCCGAGCGTCTCGACATGTCGTTGGAGGAGTACCACTCCATCGTGCAGGACGCGGCGAGCTGCCGGCTCGCGAGCCTCGACGACGTGACGGCCGCGGCGACCGCGGACACAGCCGATCCGTTCCGCGAGACCGCGGACGAGGTGTTCCGCGGCGCGCTCGCGCATGCGATCGATTCGCTCCCGGAGCGGGAGAAACTGGTGATGTCGCTCTACTACAGCGACGAGCTCAACCTGAAGGAGATCGGGGTCGTGCTGAAAGTGACCGAATCGCGCGTGTGCCAGCTGCATGGCCAGGCGCTCACGCGTCTGAAGGCCCGGCTCGCCGACTGGACGGACGCCGAGGGCCGCGCGGCGGTCCGATGAACCTATCGTGAGGGGTCTCGAGCCATGAGCAAAGACATGAAATTTTTGGTCGTCGACGACTTCTCGACCATGCGGCGCATCATCAAGAACCTGCTGCACGATCTGGGCTACCAGAACGTCGCCGAGGCGGATGACGGCAACACGGCGCTGCCGATGCTCCAAGCCGGGGGTTACGACTTCCTGATCACCGACTGGAACATGCCCGGCATGCCGGGGCTCGATCTGCTGAAGGCGGTGCGCGCCGACGCCAAGCTCGCGAAGCTCCCGGTCCTGATGCTGACCGCCGAGGCGAAGCGCGAGCAGATCATCGAGGCCGCGCAGGCGGGCGTCAGCGGCTATGTCATCAAGCCCTTCACGGCCGAGACCCTGAAGGAGAAGCTCGAGAAGATCCTCAACGGGGCGGCGAAGTAACATGGCAGTCTCAGATACGTCCTCATCCATCAAGGTGCGCTACGGCGCCCGCGTGGCCGCTCTCAACGCCGCCCTCGAGGTCGGAGACGACGCCGCGTTCGGCACCGTGCTCGACGATCTGCTGCACTCGCGCAAGCCCGATCTGTTCGGGGAGCTGCGCGATCTCACCGCGAACCTGCACGTGGCGCTCGACCGCTTCCGGCTCGACGCGCGCCTCGCAGACTTCGCCGAAAAGGAGATCCCCGACGCGCGCCAGCGCCTCGCTCATGTGCTCAAACTCACCGACGAGGCCGCCCACCGCACTCTTGACCTGGTCGAGCAGTCCGGGCCGCTCGCGGAGCGCACCTCCCAGGCCGCCGCGGCGCTCACGACTTCCTGGACGCGGTTCAGGGCCCGCCGGATCGAGCTCAAGGAGTTTCACGAGATGCTGAAGCGCATGGACGCGTTTCTCCCGGCGGCGCGCGCCGACTCCGACCGGGTCCGCAACAATCTCAACGAGGTGCTGCTCACGCAGGGCTATCAGGACCTCACCGGCCAGATCATCCGCGGCGTGATCGAGCTCGTCGGAGAGCTCGAGACGGCGCTCGCCGAGCTGGCGCGGCTCTCGGGGGCGGATCCGCAGATCGTGGCGGACGAGAGCGCGCGCTCCGCGCGCGGCCACGGGCCGGTGGTGCCCGGGGTCACTCGGGGGCAAGTGGCCTCCGGACAGCAGGACGTGGATGCGCTCCTCTCGGGCCTTGGCATGTAGCGTCGGGCGTCCCGCCCGCAGGCAAGCCCATTGGACATCCTGAGCGTCATCGGGCTGGTGCTGGCGTTTTGCGCCCTCGTGGGAGGCGCCATCCTGCGCGGCGCCGGCGTCGTGGCGCTCATGTCGCTCGACGCGTTCACCGTCGTTTGCGTCGGCACCGTAGCGGCGATCTGCGTACAGACTCCTCTCGCGGTCATGAAGCACGCGCTGCGCATCCTTCCCTGGGCGTTGAAGCCGCCCACGCTCGAGCCCCACAAGCTCATCAAGAAGATCGTCGAGTGGAGCAACATCGCGCGCAAGCAGGGCCTGCTGGGACTCGAGCCGCTCTACGAGCGCGAGACCGATCAATTCGTGCGTAAGGCCCTGCAGCTGGTGGTGGATGGAAGCGAGCCGGAGACGATCCGCGGCATCATGGAGGTCGAGCTCGATTCGCGCGAGCACGCGGACACGCTCGGCGCCAAGGTGTTCGAGGGCATGGGCATCTACTCCCCGACGCTCGGGATCCTCGGAGCGGTGCTCGGCCTCATCGCCGTGATGCAGAACCTCGCCGATCCCACCAAGCTCGGCGCCGGCATCGCAGCGGCGTTCACCGCGACCATCTACGGCATCGCGCTCGCGAACCTGTTCTTCCTGCCGATCTCGGCGAAGCTGAAGACCGCCATCCAGGCGCAAACCCGGGTGCGGGAGATGATCATCGAGGGCATGATCTCGATCGCCCAGGGCGAGAACCCCCGCAGCATCGAGGCAAAGCTCCAGGGCTTCCTGCATTGAGGAGGCAATATGTCGCGTAGGCGCAAGAACAAGCACGAGGAGCACCGCAACCACGAAGCGTGGGCGATCCCTTACGGCGATCTCATCACGCTGCTGCTCGCCTTTTTCGTCGTGATGTATGCGATGTCCAGCGTCAATGAGGGCAAATACCGCGTGCTCTCGGATTCCCTCTATGCCGCCTTTCGCGGCGAGCCCCGCACCATGGAGCCCATCCAGATCGGCCAGGAACAGATCGGCAACGGCGCGGACGTGAAGATGACGCTCGTGCAGCAGGTCGTGCTGAAGGGCGAGCCCCGCTCGTTGCGCGCGCCGATCCCCTTGAATGCGCTGATGCCGAAGATTCCGCAGGAAGCCATGCCTGCGGGTGAGTTCGAGGTCATGCACACGACCGCCGCGCAGTCCGCCGCCGCCGCCGAGGCGGCGGCGCAAAGCAAGGTGCTCGAGGCCGTGGCGGACAAGGTCATGCGCGCCCTCGAGCAGCTGGTGCGCGCGAAGCTCGTCTTCGTGCGCCGCAAGGCCTCGCTCGTCGAGGTGCAGATCCGCACGGACATCCTGTTCCCGAGCGGCAGCGCGACACTCGCGCCCACCGCCCTGCCTATAATCGCGCGGCTCGCGAAGGTGCTCGCGCCGTTTCCCAATCCCATCCGGGTCGAGGGATTCACGGACAATCGGCCGATCGACACGGTCGCGTTCCCCTCGAACTGGGAGCTCTCGGCCGCGCGCGCGGCGAGCGTGGTGCAGATGTTCGCCTCCTCGGGCGTCGATCCGCAGCAACTCTCCGTGATCGGCCACGCTCAATATGAGCCGATTGCGTCGAACGCGACCGCCGCGGGCCGCAACGCAAACCGCCGGGTCGCCATCATCATCCTCGCGGAGGATGGCTCCGTGCACAAATCCGCCGAGCCCGTCACTCCGGCCGGCGCCGCCGCAGCGGGGTCCACGCCGGCGGTGACCGCACCGGCAGCGGCCGCGTCCGCAACGGCCGCTCCGGCAGCGCCGCGAACCGCGCAGTCCGTCACGCCCGCCGGCGCACTGCATGGCACGGTTTCTGCACCCTGAAGCTCGAGGGGGCGAGCGGCGCCGGATTCCCGGCACCGCGGCTCGCTGCCCTCGAGCGCGCGGAGTGCCTTCATGTCGATGCCTACCCTCTCTTCACTGCACCTGCACCTGCACCTGCACTTGCATCCGTTTGCAGCCGCAGGTGCCGCGTCCGTCCTGAGCGCGGCCGAGCGCCCGCTCCACGCGATCGCGGCGCTTCCACCGGGCGAGCTGCTCTATGCAGGCCGCGCGGCATTCCTGGTGTTCTCCTTCTTTCTTGCGGCGCTCGCCTTTGCGCGCCTACGGCGGGCGACGGAGCGCAACACCGCATCCGCGGCACGACAATCGGCGCTGGTGCTCGCACGGCTCGAGCGGCTGGAGGCCCTCGCCTCGAGATTCGAGCCGCGCCTCGCCGCGCTCGGCGAGCAGATCGAGGCCGGCTTCGAGGCGGCGAGCGCAGGCACGGCGCGGACGAGCTATCCCATCGCCATTCGTCTCGCAAGGGCCGGCGCCAAGACCGAGGAACTCGTCGCGAGCTGCGGCCTCACGCGGCAGGAGGCCGAGCTCGTCGCTCGCCTGCATGGCGAGGGGCAAGGGGTGCGGCTCGGCCGCGCGGCCGCGGCATGACGCACGCGCTGGCGCCTGTGCCGGACGCTCGGAAAGGAGATCCGCGTCACGGTGCCCCGTTGCGGGGGTTCAAGTCGTCTGACCCTGCGCCGATAGGGGTGCGTCCACCGCGAGAACCGGCGTCCTTTTAGCATTTTCCGATGAAGCATCGAGCCCCCACCCGCGCCAAGCGCGCGCGCCGCACGAGCCGCGCCGAGAGCGCGCACCGCCCCGCCGCTCCGAGCCCGCGCCGCGCCCGCACAC
>JBOHZT010000062.1:0-13482 GCA_050738535.1 Steroidobacteraceae bacterium | reverse complement strand
GGTCTCGATGAGAAAGCGCAGCTGCGCGCGATCGAAGACGAGCGTGTCGAAGTAGAGCTTCCGCAGGTAATGGCTCGGCGGCTTCGAGATGTGCCGCCTGCAGTCCGGACGAGCGCGCCAGGCGTGATCGAGGCGGCCCCAGTACGTCGCCGCGTACCCGCCGCCGTGCGCGATACAGAGCTTCAGGCCGGGGAGCCGATCCAGCACGCCATCGAATATCAGGTGCGCGATGGCGATGGTGGAGTCGATTGGGTTACCGAGCAGGTTGTTGAGGTAATGGTCGCGCAGCCGCTCGCCGTGGGTGAAGCCGAGCGGGTGCAGGAAGATCAACACGCCCATCTCCTCGGCTGCGGCGAATACCGGGCGGAAATCAAGTTCGGAGAGCTCGCGACCGTTCACGTGTGAGGAGATCTCGATGCCGCGCAGTCCGAGCTCTCTCGTGCAACGCTTCATCTCGGCGATGGCGAGCTCGGGCACTTGCAAGGGCACGACGCCCATGCCCACGAACCGGTCGACGTGCTGCGCCACCGCGGCTGCGATGCCATCGTTCGTGATGCGCGCGGCCTCGCGGGCAACGTCCGGCGGCGCCACATAGAGGGTCTGTCCAGGCAAAGGGGAGAGCGCTTGGATGTCGATGCCGGCTGCATCCATGTCCGCAAGCCGCTCCTCGAGCGTGCTCAGCTTGTGACCGATGCGAGCAAACAGCTCGCGGTTCACCGCGTCCGTGTCGGGAGAGCTGAATCCCATCGCCGGTACCTGCGCGGCGTAGGAGCGAAGCATTGCCTCGGCCGAGGGAACGCCGAGATGCGCGTGGATGTCGATGATCTTCGTTTTCCCGCCTTCGGTGAGCCGAACTCGAGCAGCCGATTCCGGGGCGCCGGCGGGCGGAGAGCAGGTCATGATCTGCGACATCAAGCACCTCCTGCGGGGCTTGCGGCAGCGAGGTTCGCTCGCCGCTTGCGCCAGCGCCCCATGGCGGCGAAGAGCTCGGGGGCCGTCGCCGCCGCCATCCGCGCGCCGAATTCTCGATAGAGTGCGTGGACGTTGGCGACGATCCGCTCGGCGTCCGACCAATGCGCGAACTCGCGTAGCGCGATGTCCGCGGCGGCTTCTTCCCACGAGAGGCCGGCCTCGTAGCGGCGCCGCGCCTCGGCGCGCAAGTACTCGAAATAGCTCTTTTGCGCTCGCACCGCGGTTTTGTCGCTGATCGGACCATGGCCGGGAACGATGGTCTCGACGTCGAGGCTCAATAGGTATTCGCAGGCGTCGACCCAGTTCTGCACGGGTCCCTCCCACATGATCGGACTCGCCTCGCTGAAGAGAATATCGCCCGTGAAAACGGTCCGGTCGGAGGGGACGTGGACGATCGTGTCCGAACGCGTGTGAGCGGGGCCGAGATCGACGAGGCGGATCTCCTTGTCACCCACGCGCAGCGTCAACTCGTGCTCGAACGTGCGTGTCGGGGGGGCGATCGTCACGCCGGAGAAATCGAACCGGCGCCCCATGGTCTCGTGGAAGAACTCCCCGCCGTCGCCCATCTGCTGCCAGTTCTGCGCCATGCGAACGAAGCCTGCCGGGTCCATGCGGGAGATGTCCTCTGCCGCGGCCCTGCCGGAGATGATCTCCGCGCCCGCGACAAGCTCGTTGCCGAGGACGTGGTCGGGGTTCGCATGGGTGTTGACGAGCTTGTCGATCCGAGCGGCCGCCGGAACCTTGCGACACATCTCCTCGAGCATCGCTCGCGTGATGTCGAGACCCATCAAGGTGTCGACGAGCAGCGTCTCGCCGCGGCTCTCGATCAGGCCGGCATTGCTCCAACCCCAGGTGCCATCGGGCTGCAGGTAGGCGAAGCAGCCGTTGCCGAGGTCATGGAGTCCGCGAGTGAAGGGCCACTGGCTCATGTGCATCCCCTTGTTGCGGTCGCCGGCCGGCGCATCGAGCTCGAGCCTGCTGCGGCGATGGCCATCATACGTTAATTACACTATCATGGGAATTATAGCGGAGATCGAGCCATGAGTGCCGTGCCCAATGTGCTGATCGTCGGCGGTGGAACGAGCGGTATGTCGCTCGCGATCTGCCTGCGCCGCATTGGCATCGAGGTCGATCTGATCGAGAAGGACTTCGAGTGGCGCGCCGGCGGCGCGGGCCTGTCGCTCAACGGCGCGAGCCTTGCGGCTTTCAGGCGAGTCGGAGTGCTCGAGCGCATGGGGGCCGAAGGCCATTTCCATACCGGGTTCGAGCTCTACGATGTCGAAGGAAAGCTCCTGCATCGCGCGAATCCGCCGCCCGAGCCGAGCGGCCTGCCGAGCGGCGGGGGGATTCTGCGGCCGGTTCTGCATCGAATCCTCGCGGATGCCACTCGATCGGCGGGCGCCCGGGTCCGGCTCGGCGTCGCGGTCGAAACGCTCCGCGCCGAGGAATCGGGCGTCCTCGTCCGCTCGACGGACGGGCAAGAACGGCGCTATGAGCTCGTGGTGGGCGCCGAAGGGTTGCAATCGCAGTTGCGAGAGTTGGTGTTTCCCGAGGCTTGCAAGCCGCGCTTCACGGGGCAGGGCTGCTGGCGAGCGGTGTTTTCCCGGCCGGCGGGGCTCGAGTGTGTGCAGATGTACATGGACCCGCACCACAAGGCGGGTCTCAATCCGGTCTCTCGTGACGAGATGTACATGTTCCTACTGGAACACGTGCCCGACAATCGGAGGATGCCGGAGGCGCAATGGCCGCAGCTGCTCGCAGAGCGCCTTGCGCCGTTCGGCGGCATCTGGCGCGGTCTGCGCGCTAGCCTCGATGCAGAGTCTCGCATCAACTACCGGCCGCTCGAGCGGCTCCTGCTGCCCTCGCCCTGGTATCGCGGACGAGTCGTCCTCATCGGCGATGCGGCCCATGCGACGACGCCTCACGCAGCATACGGCTGCGGACTGGCGGTCGAGGATGCCATCGTGCTCGCGGAGGAACTCGAGCGCGACTCCTCGCTCGAGGCGGCCCTCAGCCGCTTCATGCAGCGGCGATTCGAGCGCTGCCAGGCGGTCGTGGAGGGGTCCGCCCGGCTCGGCGAGCTCGAAATGGCGAATGCGAGTGTGGGTGAGCATCAGGCTGCGACGGCGTCGCTGGCTCAGGCCATTGCTCGGCCGATCTGAGCCTCGGCGGAATGGATGAAGAAGGCGTCGGTCACTCGTAAACAGGCCCTCCGGGGCGCGGGCGCTGGGCGAGCCGCGCTCGCGGACAGGAAGATGCGCCGCGCGACGCGCACGGGTGCCGCGCGGCGCCTGCGCGGTCCGGGCCGTCCTGCCAGCGCCGATCTGAGCGTCGGCGCGGATGCCATCGTGCTGAAGGCCTGCGAGCTGCTGCGCGAGGTGGCGCCTCGCGAGCTGTCGCTCTTGCGGCTCGCCCGGTATGCCGGCGTGGATCGCTCTCTCATTCGCTATTATTTCAAGGACCGCTCGAGCCTCTTGCTCGCCTCAGCGCGCCACCTGTTCGGTCGGTTCACGAGCCGACTCGCTGCCATCAAGCCGCATCTTGCGCCAGACCCCGTGTTTCGCCTCCGAGAGATGGCCGCCGTTTTGCTGAGCTTTCAGCTCGAGCATCCCTATTTCCATCGCCTCATGATCGATGAGGTGGTGAGTTCGTCGAAGGCGGAGGCACGGGAGTTCTTCGCCGCGTTTACCGTCCGGGGGGTCGAGGATTTCCGAGGTATGGCCGAAGCGGCCGCGCGCGATGGCGCATCGCGCGACTTCGAGGGAGTCTTTCTCTATCTCGCGGTCATCGGAATGTGCGAGTTCTTCGTGACCGGCCGGCCAATTCTCGAGGTCGCATTCGGGAAGGGCTTCGATCCTGTCGAGGTGAGCCGGGAGTACGAGGCGTTTCTGCGAGAATACGTCGTCGATGGCATTCGCAAGCGCTGACTAGGGCGCGCGAGTGGGCGCGCTCATGAGGAGAGACGAGATGTCCGAGCTCAACGAGACGCACGATCCGACCCGCCGCAGCTGGCTCGATGCGGCAAACAGCTCCGATTGCGATTTTCCGATCCAGAACTTGCCCTTCGGCGTGTTCCGGCGCTGCGATGCCGCGAGGGTAGGTGAGGCGCCGCGGGGAGGGGTCGCCATCGGCGACCACGTCCTCGATCTTCGTGCGGCGCTCGCGGCGGACCTCTTCAGTGGAGACGCCGAAACGGCCGCGAGGGCGGCTTGCGGCCCGGCGCTCAACCCGCTGATGGCGTTGCCCCATACCCTGGTCTCAGCGCTCCGGGCGCGGCTCTCGACCCTCCTTCGCGTCGGCGGGCCGGATTCGGAGCTCGTGCGCAGGCGTGCGTCCGAGCTTCTGGTACCGATGCCGTCAGCGCAAATGGAGCTTCCCGCGCAGATCGGGGGTTATACCGATTTCTCCTGCTCCTACACGCACATGGGCGGAATGCGGGGCGGGGAGCCCGCACCGATCTTCTTTCTTTTTCCCATCGGCTACAACGGACGCGCTTCATCCATCCGGCCGAGCGGCTTGCCCGTGACCCGGCCTCTCGGTCAGTGGTCGTCCGCCGCCCCCTCGGGCTCGGTCGGCGCGGACGGCCACGTTCGCTTCGGCCCGGAGCCGCGGCTCGATTTCGAGCTCGAGCTCGCCGCCTTCATCGGCCGGGGGAACGAGCTCGGCAGCGCTCTCGCGGTCGATGAGGCCGCGGAGAGGATATTCGGGTATTGCCTGCTCAACGACTGGTCGGCGCGCGGCATTCAGATGCTCGAAATGGGCGGCCTCGGCCCCTTCCTCGGCAAGAGCTTTCTGACGACGATCTCCCCGTGGGTCGTCACCGATGAGGCACTCGCTCCGTTTCGCGCCGCCCGACCCATCCGCCGTTCGAGCGAGCCGCCTGTGCCTGCCCATCTCGACGGCGAGCGCGACGGGCGGGCCGGCGGCATCGACATCGAGCTCACGGCCCATCTCGAGACGGGCGCCATGCGAACCGCCGCGCTGCCTGCATCGCGCATCGTGTGCACGAACTTCAGCCATCTCTACTGGACCTTCGCGCAGATGCTTGCGCACCATACGAGCAACGGCTGCAACATGCAGCCCGGCGATCTCATCGCGAGCGGGACCGTGTCGGGCCCCGAGCCCGACGGACACGCTTGTCTCGCGGAGATCAATCGGCGCGGGACAAAGGCGGTCGAGCTGCCGAATGGCGAGAGGCGGATGTGGCTCGAGGACGGCGACGAGCTCACGATCCGGGGCCGGGCGGTCAAGAACGGTCGTGCGTCGATCGGGTTTGGAGAATGCGCCGGGCGAGTCGCATGCTCGAACGGATGACGCAGCAGTCGGCGGACTTGCGGGCGACCGGCTCGGCGGTGTCGGGCGGCTGGTACTCGGGGAGCGCAGCGCGCCAATGGCGCCTGGTGATCGTGCTGCTCGTCATGACCTCCCTCGGTGCGATCGATCGGCAGGTCATCACGCTGCTCGTGGATCCAATCCGGGAGACGCTCCGCATCACTGACGTTCAGATCAGTCTCCTCGTCGGCACCGCCTTCGCAGTGTCGAACACGCTCTTCATGCTGCCAGCCGGCTATCTCGCAGACCGCATCAGCCGGCGCGCACTCATCGCCTGCGGGGCGCTGACCTGGTCGGTCTTCACGATGGCGTGCGGAACGGCGGGGTCCTTTGCCCGTTTGTTCCTGTATCGCGTCGGCGTGGGATTCGGAGAGAGCGTGATTCAGCCCGGCGCGCTATCCATGCTACGTGCCGCCTTGGCTCCCGAGCGCAGGGGGCGCGGATTCGCGGTTCAGGCGATGGGACTCATGGGCGGCTCGGCGCTTGCGCTCATCATCGGTGGCCTCTTGATCGGCCTGATCGAAAAATCGGGAATCGATCACCTACCCGTCTTCGGCCACGTATATCCCTGGCAGATCGCGCTGATCTGCGTCGGGCTTCTGGGGCTCCCGGCGCCATTGCTGCTTGCATTCGTCCGCGAGCCTCGGCGGCGCGCGCACACTCCCTCGGCTCCCGCAGCAGGCATCCGCAACGCGGTCTCACTCGTTCGCCGCCGCTCGAGCGTCTACATCCCGTTGCTCACGTTTCAGTTGGGCATGACTCTCCTCAGCCTGAGTTACGCCGCGTGGATTGCCGCCATGATCGGCCGCAGCTGGCATTTGTCCACTGCGCAGATCGGCATGTGGGTGGGACTGGTGATGCTTACGCTTCCACCGATCGGCTTGTGGGTGTGGGGTCAATTGATCGATTACTCGGCCGTGCGGATGGGCGTGCGCGGGCCGGTCCTCGTGGGGATCGTTGCGACGGTGCTCGTGGGCGTCGCAGCAAGCGCCGCTCCGCTTGCCCCGACACTGCGCCTGTTCTGGCTGAGTTTCGGGAGCCTGATGCTGGTGAGCGGCACCGTCTTCCCGATCAATGCGACCATCACGGCGAGCATCACGCCCGCCGAGAGCATGGGCAGCATCAGCGGTTTGCAATTCTTCGCAGTCGGGCTCGTCGCAGCCGGTCTGGGACCGACCGTAGTTGCCGCACTGAGTGAGGCACTGTTCAGCGGGGCGCGCGCGCTGGCGGAGGCATTGAGTCTCACTTCCTGCGCATATTCGGTGATTGGATTGATCGCACTCGCACGGGTGTATCAGACCATCGATCGTCCACAAGCGGCTGGCGGCGCGAACGACGGAGTCGGCGCATGACTGCGATCTCATCGGCTGTGGTCGTGGGCGGGGGTATCGTCGGCCTCGCCTGCGCCCGGGCCATGGCGTTGAAGGGCATCCGCGTCATCCTGTTGGAGCGCAAGGCCGCGATCACGGACGAGGGCGGTATCGGCATCGGCCTGCAATCGAATGCGATGAACGCTCTGGGAGAGATCGGTCTCGCGCAGTCCTGTCTTGATAACGGCGTGCCGGTGGAGACCATCACGATCTGTGCCCCGGACGGCTCCCCGGTGTCGTCACGTCCGCCGGAGCGCTACTGCAATTCGCCGTGGCCCGGCTATACCGGCATCAGCCGGGCGGCGTTCCACGCCATTCTCGTTGAGGGCGCAGCCAATGCGGGCGCGGAGCTCATCCCGGATGCGGAAGTCGTGAACGTCGCGCAGCTGCGAGCGGGTGTCACGGCCGTTCTTGGCGACGGGCGACGATATTCGGCTGATCTGCTGGTGGGGGCCGATGGCATCCATTCTCGCGTGCGTGACCTCGCATTTCCCGATCAGGCACAAGTCGTGTCACTCGACGAAGGTGTGTGGCGCGGTCTGATCGATGGCGTTCAGCTTCACGATGTCTGCATGATGTTCGGGGGACCGGTCGGAACGATCGGCTACTGCCCCCTTCGAGGCAACACCTATCTGTACGTCGTCGACAAGAACAGCAACGCACCGGCCCGCGATGAGCCGGCGGTCGCCGCCCGCCTGGTTGAGCGGGTCGGAATGGTGCGGGGCTTCCCGGCTCGCTTGTTGCCGCACTTGTCTCATCGCCCCGGCGATGTCACGTACCGTCCACTGGCGGTCGTCCGGCTCAGCAAGCCGTGGTTTTCGGGGCGGGTCGTCGTGATCGGCGATGCCGCGCATGCCGGTCCGCCGACCCTCGCACAGGGGGCTGCGATGGGCATCGAGGACGGGGTCGTGCTCGTCCGATGCCTGATGCAATCGGATGAGTTAGCGGCGAATCTCGACGCGTTCATGCGGCGCCGCTACGAGCGCGTTCGAACCATCGTCGAGGCGAGCGTCGCGATTTCCCGCGCACAAATGCAAGCGAGCGGCGAGCGCAGGATGGCGGAAGCTCACAAGGCCGCGGCCGTCGCACTGGCGCAGCCGTATTGATCGAGATGCCGACGTTCATCGCCGCCGGAGCCACGAATCCGTGAAGCTCGCCGGGCCGGGCCGAAAGCCGTCGCGCTCGGCATTCGGCTTCAGAAGTGAACTGCGCCGCGGACGCCGTACGTGCGCGGGGGCTTCAAGAGCGCGGCAATCGTCGGTATGGTCGGATAGTTCGACGACGGAGCGACCGCATCGGGCACGGTCACATCCGAGATGTTGTCCACGTAGCCCGTGAGGCTCCAACGGCCTCCAGGGGAGTTGTAGGTCAGGTCGAGATTGGTGAGCCAATAGCTGCCCACGCGAGAGGCGGGTATGTAGCTCACATCGGTGCGTCGGTCCGACTCGTACTGCGTGTTGACGTCACCGACCAGCTCGCCTGCGCTCCCGAGCCGAAATGTTTGCTGCAATCCCAGATTCGTGACCCAGTCAGGCGCTTGCAGGAGCGGCAGTCCGCTGCAGTTGATGCGGAAATTCGGAGGTGCAGGTCCCGTTGGGGGAATGAGCGTGAACGCACACGCCGAGCCAGAGCTCGGCGGCGCGCTGCTGATATAGGTGAAATCCGTGTACCGGGCGTGCATGTATTGGATGTCCGCGCTGAGGACAGTCGTCGAGGTAGCGAGCCACTGGGAATCGAGCTCTGCTCCGCGGTTGCGCGAGCGGCCGGCATTCTGGTTCGGGAATATCGGCAGGAATCCGGGCCCGAACTGAGCTAGCTCGAGCGCGGCGACCTGCTGATCCTTGTACTCGAGATCGAAGGCTTCGAGGTTGAGCTTCAGACGTCCATCGAACAGGAGATTCTTCGTTCCCAGGGTATAGGCCGTCACGTGCTCAGGGTTGTACGTGTCTCCGCGCGGATCTCCCGGAACATTCAAAAAGAAGCCGCCGGATTTAAAGCCCGTCGCCACGTTCGCGTAGAGGAAGGAATGCGAGGCCACGTCCCATTCGGCGCCGACTTTCCAATTCGCCGCATTCCAGCTCTTCGCGCCGATGGTCGGGAAAGTGATCCCCAGTTCGTTCTGCGGTGGAGGCTGGATGGTCCGAGTGGGATAGAAGAACGAATACACCGACTCCGCCGAGTCGGTGTCCTTGCGCTCATAGGTATAGCGACCGCCCGCCGTCAGGCGCACGGTCTTCGATACCGCCCACGTGAGCTGCCCGTATCCCGCCCAGCTGCGGTCGCCATTGTCGATCTGCTGTACGCTGGTGGCCCCGTTCGCCTGTGCATCGTATCGTGCATCGCCGCCCTGCGATCCATCGAAATAATAAATCCCGACGATGTAGCTCAACGGATGGTCGAGACTGGACGCAAACCGTGCCTCCATCGAGGTCTGGTGAGCGTCGTTGAGCTCGCGGATCATGAATCCGGCCGCGGGGCTCAGGAAGTCATAGTGATCGGAGCGATAGGCGGGGATGAACGTGAATCGTCCGCCGAGGACGGACCATTCCAGATCGCCCGAGATGCCCCAGTAGTGGTTGTCCTGGAATGAATCCGTCGGCAAGGGGCGGCACTGTGCAGAAGGCGCGCCGGGAAAGGGAAACAAGGGGCAGCTGGTGCCGGTGAAGAGAACGGGCGACTCCGTCACGTCGCTCGTCCGCGGTCGGCCTACGAATGTCCCGTCCGCATCGGTATAGGTGGCGCCCTGGCCGCGCCCACCCTCCCGCGTGTAGTCCGCGCGCAACACCAGCGACAGGTCGGACGTGGGATCCACGCGGAAGGACAATCGCCCCGACTGCTGGTCCTGATCGCCCGTGCCGTCATCGAAATAGCCATCATGCTTGACGGTCTGAAAAGCGGCGCGGGCCGCCACGTTCGACGCGAGCGGCACGTTGAGGTCTCCGGTCGTCGTCACGTCGGAGTAGTTGCCATACTGCACGCTGAGATCGCCGCCGAAATCGAACGTAGGCTCGTTCGTGATCACATTGATGGCGCCCCCGGTCGCATTGCGCCCGTAGAGGGTTCCCTGCGGCCCTTTCAGCACCTCCACTCGCTTCACGTCGTAGAGGAGCCCCTGGAACGCGGTCGTCCGGGCCAGGTACACCCCGTCCATGTTGACGGCGATCGCCGGGTCGCCGAACGCGTTGACGACGAGGCTGCTCACGCCTCGAATCGTAATGTTGGAATAGGGCCCGCTGCTATTGAAGACCTCAAGTGCAGGGACCAGTGCGGAGAGGTCGCTGAGCTGCGTCACGTTGCGCTCGGTAAGCTCGTTTCCGGTGACCGCCGTGACGGAGACCGGTGCGCTTTGCAGGCTCTGCGAGCGCCGCTCGGCCGTCACGACGACTTCCTGGAGGGCTGGGGCGTTCCCGGCCTGCTGGGCCGCGCCCGCAGAGGGCTGCGCGCCGGATTGCTGTTGAGCGATCGTCACGGCCGGTGCCGTCGCCACGAGCGCCAGGCAGAGCGCCCCCCAATGATGTGCTTTCAGCGCCACGGGTCCGCCTCCAATGAGCTTGCCGACGGAAGGGTGTCGGCGTCCCGGGATCAAAGCGCCGCGCAGCCCTCGGAGGGCTCGGGAAGCGTAAAGGAGGGAGCTACGCGGGGAAAAATCGTTTCGACGGATTCGCGTTCATCGGTGGCGGTGATGAGCGGCTCGCCACCGACCTGCGCGCTGGCGGCAGCGCATCGAAGCGAGCTGCCATGTCGCGGGCCGTGTCCTGCAGTATACGGCGCATCCAGAGCACGCCTGGGTCGGCGTCGAAGTGCCGATGCCACTGCGCCGACTCGGCGAGCCGCGGCGCGGCGATCGGAAGATCGAAAACCCGGATCGGCAGGTACTGAGCATAAAACTGGGCATGCCGGCGGTGAACCGTGGCGATGCGCCGCGAGCCGATCACGGTCGGAAAGATGGAGGTGAAGTTCATGACGACCACTTCGACCCGCCGATCGAGGCCCGATTCCTCGGCGATCCATTCGTCGAGCATCACGCCACGCGCCGTTCCGAATTGCACCACCGCGTGACCGAGTGCGAGATAGGTCTCGAGGGGGAGTCCCGCGCCCGCGGGAATCAGAGGATTGTCCTCCCAGGCGATGCAGGCAAAATCGTCCTCGAAGATGCGCTCGCTCGGGTGATCCGCGAGCAGGTATCGCTCGGGCATGATCAGAAAATCGACCGAGCCCCGCTCGAGTTCCTCGGCGGGAGAGTCCACATCATTCGAGAGCACGTCAAGTCGGACGCGCGGGGCGAGTCTCTCGATCCGTCGCAGGGCGAGCGACATCAACACGGTTGCAGCGTAGTCCGACATCATCAGCCTGAAGTGCCGCTTCGAGGTCGGCGGGTCGAATACCGGCTTCGTAGCGATAGTCGCCTGGATGTTGAGCAGCGCGTTCCGCACGGGCTCGGCAAGACTGTCGCCGAGCGGAGTCGGCAGCATCCGGCGCCCGACCTGCGAGAGGAGCTCATCCCCGAAGTAGTCACGGAGTCTCGCGAGCGCTCCGCTCATCGCCGACTGCGTGAGGTGCAGCCGTTTCCCGGCAAGCGTGATGTTCCGCTCCCGTAGTAGCGCATCGAGCGCGACGAGAAGATTGAGGTCGAGGTTGCGAAAATGCATGTCGCGGCCCGGATTCGAACCGGCAAGTGTAGGCCAACTTATTACCCATATACGGGAATTGTCAACCCGGCCGGACCATTCCGGTAGGCGTGCCCTGCAGTGCGGCGCGCGCCGCTCCTTACCCCTTCGGTTCGGCCGCGGAGCCTCGTGCCGGTCGACGAATGGTTCTCAGCTTCCCGCTGCTCGAGCCGCCGCAGAAGAACGTGTCACTGCCGTTCGACTCGAGTCCGGATACGCAGGTGCCGGCCGGCATGTCGAGCTGCTCCAGAACTTCACCGCTTTGCGGATCGATTCGGCGCAATTCGCTTTTGTCGGCTTCGAAGGTGGCGTGCCAGAGCTCGTCTTCGACCCAGGTGACGCCCGTCACGAAGCGGTTCGATTCGATGGTACGAAGGATCGCGCCGGTCCGCGGATCGACCTGATGAATCTTGCGATTGCGATACTGCCCGATCCACAGGCTTCCGTCCGCCCACGCCATGCCGGAGACACCGCCAACCGGCGTCGGGATGGTCGTGATCACGCGGCCGGTCCGCGGATCGACCTTCTGGATACGATCCCCGGAGATCTGGTACAGGTGGTCGCCATCGAAGGCGGTTCCCGCATGCGCCGGCACATCGAGCGAGCGCGAGATTGTGCCGCTCGCCGGGTCTATCGCCTTCAGCGAGTCGCCGGCGGCGATCCACACATGCGTGCCGTCGTAGCTGACCCCATGGACGTGCGTGACATCCGGCAACGGACCGTATTCCCGGAGAATGGTTGCGGCTGTTCGTTTCATGACTTGATCCTCGGCTGAGTGGCTCGCTCGATGCACTGATCTTAGCCATTGGACAGCGCGGCCGGGAGTAACAAGGTTGTCGGGAAACCCGGCACCGGCGGCGTCAGCCAGCGGCGCGCGCGGCCGCGCCCCGTCGTTCGCACTTTGCCCTCGATCGCGAGCTCGTCGAGCGCGCGCTGCACGGTGCGCTGACTTGCGCCGAGCGCCAGCGCCAGCGCGGAGCTCGACCACGCTTCGCCGTCCGCGAGCAGGGCAAGCACGATCGCATGCGCATCATCCGTCGGTGGCGCAAGCACGACGACGCCGCTTGCGCGGCGCGGCACGAGTGTGAAGCCGGCCTTGGTCGCCTCGATAACCGCCGCCGCGCGCAGTGCCCCGCGTAGGCGGCCGATCTCGACGCGGAGCCGCGCACGGTAGGATTCATCGGCGTACTTGGCGCGAAAGGCGCGCGCCAGCAGCGCGGCCCGCGGCACTTCTTTGGGCCATGCTTCAGCAAGCGCGCGGGCGAGAGTGAACAGCACCGGTCGCGTCTCCAGTGAAATCACCTCTCCAAGATGGTAGACGAGATGGCGACAGGCATCGACGATGAGGGCCTTCGATGACAGCAGCTTTTCGATGTCGGCGAGTCGCACAAGCTGCTCGGTACCGCGGGCGATCAGTCGCGCCGCGGGCGTATCGAGGGAAAGCGCCGCGGTTCGTACCTCGGCCAGAACCGACGGGATACCCGCCTGCCGCGCGGCGGCCTCGGCGCGCGCAAGCGCTGCGCATGCCGCCGCGATCTGCAGACGTCGCATTGCGACTCCCGCCACGACGAGCTCGTGGCCCGCCCGAGATGCGGGCGGCAATGGAGCGGGATCGAAATCCGCGAGAAGACGCTCCGTTTGGTCGAGACGACCGATCAAGAGAAGGTAGCGAGCCTTGAGATAGCGCGCATGTGCGGCGTTGGTGTGGTCGCCGCGCCTCGCGAGCGCGTCATGCGCCGCATCGAGCCCATTCATCGGCCAGCTGAGGTCGCGCGAGACGAGCGCGATCTCGGCCTCGGCGATCGCACACCGTGCACCGGCCACGATCTCCCGGGGGTTGAAGGCGCGCGCCGCGCGCCGCAGCAGTGCCCTGGCGCGGCTCAGGTCGCCGAGCTGCGCCATCGCGATGCCGCGAAGCGCCAGCGCCGCAGGATCGTCGCGCCACGCGATGTAGTTCAGCGCGCCAAGTGCGTCGCCCGAGGCCAGCGCGCGCGCCGCGGCGGTGATCAGCGGGTCCATCGAAATCCCGACACGCTTGTCACTCCCGGCCGTCTGCCGGCCAGCTCTAATCTAGTTCGCACGATCCACGCCCGGCAAGCACGGGCCATGAAAGGAGAACACGATGACGACACATACGATAG
>JBOHZT010000061.1:0-13579 GCA_050738535.1 Steroidobacteraceae bacterium | reverse complement strand
GTGCCGGCGCGAGCAGGCCACGTCCCGGTTGAGCCTCTATTCGCCGGGCTCTTTGCCGAAGAGCGCATCGAGCTTGCGCTCGTAGGCGTGATAGTCGAGATAACCGTAGAGCTCCTCGCGCGTCTGCATCAGGCTCAACACGCTCTTCTGCGTGCCGTCGCGGCGGATCGCTGCGTAGGTCTTCAGTGCCGCCGCGTTCATGGCCCGGTAGGCCGAGCAGCAGTAGAGGACGATGTCGACGCCGGCCGAGGCGAGCTCGCCGCGCCCGTAAAGCGGCGTGCGCCCGAATTCGGTGATGTTCGCGAGGATCGGAACCTGCACGGCGCCCTTGAAGCGCCGGTACATCTCGAGCTCTGTCACCGCCTCTGGGAAGATCATGTCCGCCCCCGCCTCGACGTAGGCGCGGGCGCGCTCGATCGCACGCTCGATGCCCTCCGAGGCGAGCGAATCCGTGCGTGCCATGATCACGAACTGCTCATCCGTGCGCGCATCGACGGCCGCCTTGATGCGGTCGATCATCTCCTCGGTGGCGACGAGTTCCTTGCCCGGCCGGTGCCCGCAGCGCTTCGCGGCGACCTGATCCTCGATGTGCAAGCCCGCAGCGCCGGCCTTCAAGAGCGAGCGCACCGTGCGGGCGATGTTGAAGGCCCCGCCCCAGCCCGTATCGGCATCGACGAGGAGCGGCAGCGAGACGGCATCCGTGATGCGCCGCGTGTCGATCAGCACGTCGTCCAGCGTCGAGATGCCGAGATCCGGCATTCCGAGGGAGTTCGCGGCCACCCCTCCGCCCGAGAGATACAGCGCCCGGAAGCCCGTGGCCTCGGCCAACCGCGCGGCGTACGCGTGGATCGCGCCGACCATCTGCAAGGGACGCTCCGCCTGAAGCGCCGCGCGCAGCCGCGCACCGGCCGATGCCGGCAGGGGGTTGGAGGGGGGCTTCCCGCTCAATGGCGCGGCCGGCGGATCAGGCCGCTCGCGCGAGCGGACCGTCGATCGTGGACGGTGCGCCCGTCCAGCTCTTCACCTCGGCGAGACACTGCGCCGCGAACAACCGGATGGAGCGCATGCACTCCTGGTGCGGCATCCCGCCCGTGTAAAGGTGAGGGATCAATCCCTGCGGCTGGCGCAGTCGCTTGACCTCCTCGAGCTGCTCGAGCACCTCGCGCGGCGTGCCGGCGATCGATCCCTTGTGTGCGTTCTCGATGGCGACCTGTGCCTGCTCGGGGGTCATGCGCAGGGAGCTGTAGGACTCGTACCCCTTGATGGTGCCGTGGTGCGCCGAGGTCATCTCGTAGTTCTTGACCGCCGCCGCGAACGTCTTGGCGGTGTAGATGCGGGCGAGCTCCCGCGCGCGATCGCCGCTGTCGTCGACGAACACCAGATTCGATGCGAACGGCGCGACCGGCTGCTCTTCCGGGTGCGCTTCGTTCCATGCCTCGAGCCAGGCATCCGCGGACGCGTCTCCCACGATCCGGCCCGGCGGCGGCTGCGACTGAGCGTGGCCGGCCACCATCGGCTGGCCGAGGTAGAGCCGGCCGAGCCCGAGTCTGGCTGCCGATTTCATGGAGGCTGGCGAGCCCGCCGCACAGAACGCCCGGCCCTTGAGCGTGCGAAGTGGGCGCGGCCGGATCTCGCGCCGGGGCTGGTGATAGATCTGCCCGTCGCCCTCGATGACGCCGGTCTCCATGGCCCGCATGATCATCGCCACGGTCTCGTCGAACCGCTCGCGCGCCTCGCTCTGATCGACGCGCAGGCCTTCGTATTCCCTGCGCGAGAGCCCGCGGCCGAAGCCGATGAGGGCGCGCCCGCCAGACACGTGATCGAGCAGCGCGATCTCCTCGCACAGGCGCACCGGATCGTGCCAGGGCACGACGAGCACTTGTGTTCCGAGCCGCACCCGGGGATGGCGCGCCGCTAGATACGCGAGATACATGAGCGGATTGGGGCTCACCGAGTAGTCGCTGAAGTGATGCTCGGTGATCCAGATCGACTCGAAGCCGAGCTCGGCGGCGAGCTCGAGTTGCGTGAGCTCCTCACCGACGAACACACGATCGTCGAGCCTCGAGTGGTTCGCGAATCCGGTGGCGATTCCGACGTGCATGACGCCTCCCGCTCGTTGATTTGGCAAGTATGGTCGCGGTGGTGCGCCCGTCAAGCGCCGGTCGGCGGCGCGGCTCCTGCGAAAGTCAGCTGCACGGAGCCGCGGCGCTCGAGGAACTTCCAGACGCCCATCTCGCGGACGAACCGGTCCTCGAACGCGCCGAAGTAGATCGGCCCCGGCGAGGCGAAGGGCGGGCGCCCCCCGCTCGGGGGCGTCGCCGCGATCATCGTCAGGTAGGAGATACCGTGCGCCGCATCCCGGCCGTCGACCTCGATCATGAGGTTGGTCGCGAGATGTCGCGTCAACAGGGCCTTGGGCCGGGTGAGGAGCGAGGCGCGGATCGCCTCGCGGCCCTGGATCACCTGGTCGGGCGTCATCGGGCGAGTCATCGAGCCGTTCTCGGCGAAGAAATCGGCCGCCTCGCTCAGCTGGCCGAGGTCGAGCGCGCGAGAATAAGCATGTACGAGCCGCTCGCACGCCCGCTCGATCTCGATCCGCTCGGCAGCATTCACAGTTTGAGGCATGGTGCGGGCTCCCGTGCAATCAGTGGAGGAAGGCTCGAGTGTAGCGCAGCGCCAGTGCTACGCGGCCGGAGCCGCCGGGGCGGTCGCCTGATCCTCGGTATCCCCTGCTGCGGCGGCCGAGGCCTCCAGCGCCTTGCGACCGAGGATCATGTCCGCGGCCTTTTCAGCCACCATCACCACGACCGCGTTGGTGTTCCCGCCGATGATCGAGGGGAACACGGAGGCATCGGCCACACGCAGCCCTTCGATGCCCGATACCTTGAGCTCGGCATCGACCACTGCGAGCGGATCCGCGCCCATCCGGCACGTGCTCACGGGATGATGCACCGTGTAGGACGCGGATCGAACGTAAGCGGCGAGATCGGCGTCGGTTTGTGCTGCCGCCCCAGGCACGCTCTCGACGGCTCGATAGGGTGCGAATGCGGCCGAGGCGAAGATCCTGCGGGCGAGCCGAATGCCGCGGATCAGCGGCTCGATGTCCTCGGGCACCGAGAGCAGGTTCGGGTCGATGCGCGGGGGAGCAAACGGATCGGGGCTCACGAGCGTCAACCGGCCGCGGCTGCGCGGATACAGCCCCACCGGACTCAGCGCGAACCCGTGCCCGACCGGGAAAGGGAACGAGGAGGTCGGACGCTTGGCCGGCTGGAAGACGAGTTGTGCGTCGGGCCGCGCGATGCCCGGCACGGTCCGCACGAACGCGGCGGATTCGAAGATGTTGTTCGCGAGTGGGCCCGTGCGGGCGAGCGCGTACTCGAGGAGATTGAGGAGGTCCCGCGGGAGCGCCCTCCAGGAGATCCCGTAGGAGGCCGGATCGCGTGTGGCCATGTGCACCGGGCTCGCGAGGTGATCGTGCAGATTGCGGCCGACGCCCGGCAGCGAGTGCCGCACCTCGATGCCGAGCGAGGCGAGGTGCTCGCCGTCGCCGATCCCCGAGAGCATGAGCAGCTGCGGGGATTGAATCGTGCCTGCCGCGAGCACGATCTCCCGGCGAGCGCGAAGCGTGACGCTGCCCTGCCGGGATCTCGCCTCGACGGCCACGGCGCGTCGCCCGTCGAGCACGATGCGAGTCGCTTGCGTCTGCGTGAGCACCGTGAGGTTCGGGCGTCCGCGGGCCGGTTCGAGCAGCGCACGTGCCGTGGTCTCGCGCGTTCCGCCGCGGATCGTGAGCTGGCGCAAGGCCATGCCCTCGGTGCCGTCGCCTGCATTGAGGTCGGCGCGCGCGGTGAAGCCGAGTGCCGCGAGCGCTTCGAGGAATGCAAAATTGAGACGGTTCGGCCGGGTGACGGTGCGGACGTTCATCGGTCCGTCACGGCCGTGGAACGGCGAGGCGCCGAAGTTCTCGTTGCGCTCGGTCCTGCGAAAGTAGGGCAGGACCTCGCGATAGCTCCAGCCTGTCGCTCCCGCTCGCGACCAGTCGTCGTAATCGCTCGGATGGCCTCTGAAGTAGACCATGCCGTTGATGAGTCCCGAGCCGCCGAGCCCGCGGCCGCGCGGCACCGGGATGCGGCGGCCGTCGAGATGTGGTTGCGGAGCGGATTCGAAGCGCCAGTTGAGCTTCTCGGAGCGCTGCGCGAGCCCGATGGCGCCGGGCACGTCGACGAACACGCTCTTGGCCGACCCGCCGGCCTCGATCAGGCATACGTTCGCCGCAGAATCCGCGGACAGGCGCGCGGCGAGCACGCAGCCCGCGGTCCCGGCACCCACCACGACGAAGTCGAAGCCCTGCTCCACGTCCGCCATGCCGGCAGGATACCTCAAGCGGGCGCCAGGATCCCTCGAGCGGGATCTCGCGCTATCCTCTCGGCTCGGCTCGATCCCCGAGGAGTCCGTAGGATGAAAGCTGCCGTATTCCGCGATTTCCGCTCGCCCTTGGCCATCGAGGAGGTGCCCGAGCCTCGGCCTGCCGACGATGAGGTGTTGGTCCGTGTCGCGCGCTGCGGCATCTGCGGCAGCGATCTGCACATGACTCGCGAGCCGGCATTCGGCGCCGAGCCGGGAAAGATCCTCGGGCATGAATTCGCGGGCGAGATCGTCGAGCTCGGGCGCGCGGCGCAGGGGTTCAAGGTCGGTGACCGCGTGGCCGTGGCCCCGGTCCGGGGATGTGGGCAGTGCGCCTCCTGTCTCGCCGGGGAGCCGGCGTGGTGCGAGCGCATGCTGCTCCAGGGCGGCGGCTATGCGGAGCTCGCGGTGGCGAAGGAGCGGCAATGTCTGCCGCTGCCGCTCACGACCTCGCTCGAGGACGGCGCGCTCGTCGAGCCTCTGGCGGTCGCGCTCCACGGGGTCACGCTCGCCGGCCTCACGCCCGGGGCACGCGTGATGGTGATGGGGGCGGGGCCGATCGGGCTCGGCGTCGCCTACTGGGCGCGCAGGCTCGGAGCGACTCGCGTGGTGGTGACCGATCTCACGCGGCTCCAGGAGACCCGTGCCCTCGAGATCGGCGCGACCGGTTTCGTGCAGGCCGACGAGAACGCAGTGGCTGCCGTGAATTCCGCGCTCGGGGCGCCGCCCGATGTCATCTTCGAGTGCGTCGGCCGCCCGGGTATCCTCGGCCGCGCGCTCGAGCATCTGCGGCCGCGCGGACTCATCGTCATGCTCGGACTGTGCACCTCGAAGGAGCATTTCGTGCCGTTCGATGCCGTCCAGAAGGAGGCGCGCATCGTCACCTCGGCGTTCTTCAACATGGGCGAGTATCGAGCGGCCCTCGATGCGCTCGATGGCGGGAAGTCCTCCGCCAAGGCGATGGTGACCGACACCGTGCCGCTCGCGGCGATGCCCGCGGCGTTCGAGGCACTGCGGGAGCGGACCTCGCAGTGCAAGGTCATGGTGCGTCCGGGCTGAACGTGGCGCTAGCGCCGTAGGATGCGCGGCGGCCGATCGATCTCGATGGCGGGGGCCTCACCGCTGAAACGCCGCGCTTCCACCAGGCAGGTCTGCGCGCTGCAGCCCTGGGAGAAGGAGGATGCGCCGCGATCGAGCGTCAGCGCATTCGGGTTGCCGCTGCGCTCGAGCGTGCCGTCCGGGCAGTCCCACCAGGCGCCGGTCGAGAGCCGCACCACGCCCGGCATCACGTCGTCGCTCACGATCGCCCCGGCGATGCAGCGGCCGCGCGAGTTGAAGAGCTCGACCAAATCCCCCGATGCGATGCCGCGCGCGGCGGCATCGGCGGTGTTGAGCGTGACGGGCTCGCGGCCGGCCACTTTACCGGCCTGTGAGTACGGGCTGCGATCGAGCTGGCTGTGCAGCCGGCGCGCCGGCTGATCCGAGATGAGATGTAGCGGGTGAGCGCGGCCGGCGGCGAGCCACTCGTAGGGCTCACGCCAGACGGGATGGCCCGGGCAATCCTCGAGCCCGAAGCTCGCGATCTCGCGCGAGGTGATCTCGATCCGCCCCGAAGGCGTCGGCAGCGGGTGAGCCTGAGGATCGGCGCGGAACTCCTCGTGCAGGATCTGCGGCGTGTCGTACGCGGAGAGGTCGACGAGTCCTCGGTCCCAGAATTCCTCGAACGGCGGCAGCGTGACCCCGTATTGCGTGACGCGCCTGGCATTCTCGGCATAGAGGCGCTCGAGCCACTCCTGCGGCGAAAGTCCTTCCGTGAAGCGCTCGCGCAGCCCGAGATGCTCGGCGATCGCGGCGAAGATCGCGTGATCGTCGCGCGCCTCGCCTTGGGGAGGCACCGCGCGCCGCATCGCGACGTACAGTCCCTCGCGGGTGGCGCACCCGATGTCGTTGCGCTCGAGAGCGAGCGTTGCAGGCAGGACGATGTCCGCGCGCCTCGCGGCCGCGGTCCAGTACTGCTCGTGGAAGACGATGGTCTGGGGGCGCTGCCATCCCTGCTCGAGCCGGTGGAGGTCCTGATGGTGGTGAAAGGGATTGCCGCCGGCCCAGTAGACGAGCTTGATGTCGGGATAGGTGTGCGTGCCGCCGCGGTAGGTGAACGTCTCCCCGGGCCTCAGCAGCAGATCCGCGATGCGCGCGACCGGGATGAAGGCGCTCACCGGGTTGCGGATGGCTGGCAGGCTCGGTCCCGGCAGGCGGCGATGGGGGCTCCCGATGGCGTTCGTCGACCCGTACCCGAGCCCGTAGCCCCCGCCCGGCAGTCCGATCTGCCCGAGCATGGCGGCGAGCGTGACCACCATCCAGTAGGGCTGCTCCCCGTGTGCGGCCCGCTGCAGCGACCAGGCGACATTGAGCATCGTGCGCTTGCCGAGCATCTCGCGCGCGAGCGACTCGATGCGCTCGGCGCGGATTCCCGTGATGCGAGCGGCCCAGGCCGGCGTCTTCGGGACCCCATCGGCCTTGCCCGTCAGATAGGTCTCGAACGGCTCGTACCCGACCGTGCACCGATCGAGAAAGCTGCGATCGAAGCGCGGATCCTCGCGGACGACGAAGGCGAGCGCCAGCATCAGGGCCGCGTCGGTGTTCGGGCGGATGGGGAGCCATTCGACCGTTCCGCCGGTCTCGAGGCTGTCCCGCACCGGGCTCACGTTGACGAAACGGACATCGCGGCGCGCCATCGCCTCGAGGGCGGCGCGCGCGCGGTGATCCGTCGCGCCGCCGGAGGAGACCCGGGCGTTCTTGAGCGGGACGCCGCCGAAGGCGACGAACAGCTCCGTGTGCTCGGCCAGCAGGGGCCAAGCGGTGTGCGCTGCATGTAGATCGTTGATGTCGCCGCAGACGTACGGCATGAGCGCGCTGCCTGCGCCGAGACTGTAGCTGTCGACGCTGCGCACGAACCCGCCGCACAGAGCGAGGAATCGGTGCAGCTGACCTTGCGCCCTGTGGAAGCGGCCGGCGCTCGCCCAGCCGTACGATCCGCCGAAGATGGCCGCGTTGCCGAACTGCCGGCGGACGCGGTCGACCTCGCCGGCCACCAGCCGGGCCGCGGTGTCCCAGTCGACTTCGATGAAGGGCTCCTTGCCGCGCAACTCGGTCGCGGCCCCGGGGCCGCGGTCGAGCCAGCTGCGGCGTACGGCAGGGGCCTTCACCCGGAGCGCCGCCACGCGGGCATCGAGCTGGTCGAGACCCAACGGGGCCGGATCCGGATCGCCGGCGTAGGGCCTCAGCTGCGGTTGCGCGCCGGTCGCAGGCGCCTCGAATTCATAGACGCCCCAATGCGCCGCGCTGTAGCTCAGCCGTGCCACCGCCGTACACTCGACCCCAGCGCCTCCCGTGAGAGGCAAGGGGGCCAGTCTGCGCTCGCGGCGCGCGCCCGCGCAAATGGGTGTCCGATCAAAGGTCTGGAAAGAGCGTGTCATGCATCCACCGAGCCTGCAATATTTCCCGGTCGCGTGGCCCTTCTTGCTGGTCCTCTTCGCGCTGCTCGTACTCGTCGCCTCGGTGGTCGCAGCGGGCGTATTGCGGTTCACCTCCGCGAGCATGGGTATCGGGCCGCGTACCATGCTCGTCGTGCTGCTGCTCGCGCTGCTCGGCAGCCACATCAACATACCCGTCGCCTCGTTGCCGCGGCACCTCACTACGTATCGCGGGACGATCAGCTTTTTCGGCGTCCCTTACGTGGTCCCCGTCTTCCGCGAGTGGCCGTCGACGATCATCGCGGTGAACGTCGGCGGGGCGATCATCCCGGCCTTGCTGTCCTTGTATTTGATCGTCAAGAACCGGCTGTATGCGCTCGGGCTCACGGGCATCGCGATCGTGACGGTCGTGTGCCACGTCCTCGCGCGTCCGGTGCCCGGTCTCGGCATCGCGGAGCCCGTATTCATCCCACCGCTGGTCACCGCCATCGTGGCCCTCGTCCTCTCGCGCCGCCATGCCGCGCCGCTCGCCTACGTGAGCGGGAGTCTCGGAACGCTCATCGGGGCAGACCTGCTGAACCTCGACCGGATCCAGGGCCTCGGGGTGTCCATCGCCTCGATCGGCGGTGCGGGCACCTTCGACGGCATCTTCGTGACCGGCCTGCTGGCCGTGATCTACGCCGGTCTCGGCATGCATCTCCGAGCAGGGGGGCGGGTCCGTGGGCGCAGGCGGTGAGCGGTCCGACTCGCAAGGGCGGCGGGGCGCGCGGCTTGCCGCGCCGGCACCCGTCGACCAGAATGCGTCGAGTGCGAGCGCGCTCCAAGCCGCGCTCGATGGCTGGTCAGGAAGGGGCGCAAAGATGACGCGCAGTGGAATCTTGCTGGAGCGCTTCGCTCTGCCGATGCTGGCGGCGCTGTGCCTGCTTGCGGCCGGCGTAGCGCCTGCACGCGCGCAGGCCGCGCATGCCGCGCATGCGTCCAAGGTTCGAGCGGCTCCCGAGTGGGCGACATGGATCACCCGCGATGTCGAGATCAACTTCCAGAATCTCCCAAAGACCTATTCGTGCGATGCCCTGTGGTACAAGCTGCGCGGCGTCCTGCTCGCGATCGGCGCGCGGCAGTACATGTCGATCATGCCGTACGATTGCGGCAAGGGGGCGGCGCAAGACAGCCGCTGGCCGACCGTCGATCTGCGGTTCCAGACATTGAGAATCCTGACAGGCGCGAGCGCCAAGTGGGCGGAGACCAAGGCGGTGCGCAAGGCCGTCGAGCTCGGTCCGGGATTGACTCAGCATCTCGAGCCCGGCGACTGCAGTTTGCTCGCGCAGCTCCAGGGAACGCTGTTTGCGTACCTCAAATTGCACGTTGTCACGCAGCACCTCGAGTGCGGCGCGGGCGGCAATGCGCGGTACGGTCTCACCGTGCAAGCGCTGATCGAGCATCCGCTCCCCGCCTCTAAGAGCTGACGCTCCTCGCCCGCGCCCCATCGTCCGCGTCGACCACGTCTAAACGTCGAACCTCACGCGTCGCCGTCAGGTGAGGCGCAGCGCGAGGCGGCTCGCGCTGCGCGAATTTCGATAGATTTACGCCCGAATTGCAGCTGGCCGCGGGGCTCGGCTTCTGGTGCCATGGCGCACCTCGAAGCGCAACCGGAGTCCCACGATGCATCCTGCAATCCAATCCTCGAGCCGCCGCGCTCTTGCCCGGATGAGCCTGCTCGCGGCGGCGGCGCTGCCAAGTCTCGCGGCGGCACAGTCCTCGCCGTTCCTCACGGGAGCCACCGCGCTGCAGACGAACATCCTCGCCTGGCTCACGCCCGTCGCCGTCATCCTCGTCATGATCCTCGGCGCGATGGCGATGGCGAACCGAATGTCCTGGGCGTGGTGCATCGGCGCGATCCTCGGGATCGCGATCGCATTCGGCGCGCCCCAGATCGTCACGTGGATCCGGGGCATGTTCGGAGTCTGAGACGATGGCTGGGCGCAACGAGGGACTCACGTCCGATCCGCTCTTCGTCGCGGCAACGCGTCCGCCGATGCGCTGGGGCGTCACGTATGCCGCGTTGCTCTTCAACCTCGTCTTCACGCTCGAGGTGTTCCTCGTGAGCCGCAATCTCCTGGCGCTGGGCATGGCGGCGCCGATCCATGGCGTGGCGATGCTGCTGTGTGCCCGCGATGCGCGCTGCTTCGATTTGCTCCTGCTGTGGGCGCGGACCCGGCTGCCGGGCCTCGCCGCGAACCCGCTCTACTGGAAGGCGGCGAGCTACAGTCCACTCACGCTCGATCTCCCGGACCGCCGCCGGCGCGCTCGCAGGACCCGGGCGACCTGGGCCGTCGCCTGGCGGGTCGAGCAGGTGGGGTCGAACCGGTGCTGATCCGGTCGCAGCAGGTGCGTCGGGAGCTCGAGCTCGCCGAGCGGATTCCGTACACCGGGCACGTCTCGGAGCGCGTCGTGAAGACGGCCTTCGGCGACTACGTGCAGTGCTTCCGGCTCGCGGGCGCGAGCTTCGAGAGCTCGGATGACGTCGAGCTCAACGCCTGGCACGAGCGGCTCAATGCGCTCTGGCGCGACATCGCGAGTCCGCAGCTCGCACTGTGGACCCATCTGGTGCGCCGCAAGCAGCAAGTCGCGCGCGGGAGCCGCGGATCGGGCTTTGCGAACGCGCTCGCGGAGAAGTACCGCGCTCGGCTCTCGAGCGAGACGCTGATGGTCAACGAGCTCTACGTGTCGGCCGTCCATCGGCCAGGGGCCGGCGTGCCCGCGGGGCGGCTGGCGAGGCTTTTCACGCGAGGTTGGGACGAGCCTTCCCGGCTCGAGCTCGCCGATGCGCTCGATGCTTGCGAGCGCGTCGGCGAGCGGCTACGCGCGGCGCTCGCGCGGTACGAGCCGGAGCCGCTCTGTCTCGCGCGGACGGGCGCCCGCATCCGGTCCCGGGTGCTCGAGCTCCTCGCGCTCCTCATCGACGGGGAAGGGACTGCGGTACCGCTGCCGCGCGCGCCGGCCTGGAGAGTGCTCGGCACGGCGCGTGTGCTGTTCGGCAACGAGGCCATCGAGTATCGCACCGCGGCCGGTACCCGAGTCGGCGCGATGCTCGGCATCAAGGAGTACGGAACGCCGAGCGTCGTCGGGATGTACGACCGGCTGCTGTCGGCGCCGTTCCCGCTGGTGCTGACGCAGTCCTTCACCTTTCTCTCGCGCGCCGCCGGGCAGGGGCTGCTGCAGCGGCAATACAACCGCATGGCCAACGCCGGGGACTTCGCGGTGTCGCAAGCCGAGGAGCTGAAGGAGGCGCTTGATGCCCTTACCAGCAATCAATTCGTGATGGGCGATCACCATCTGTCGCTCCAGGTGCTGGCCGAAGCGGGCGATTGTGCGGATCCGAAGTCCGGCCCCGCGCTCGTGAAGGTCCTCGACGACCGGGTCGCGCTCGCACGCAGTCTCCTCGCGGAGACCGGCATGACGATCGCCCGCGAGGACCTCGCGCTCGAGGCGGCCTACTGGGCGCAGCTCCCCGGCAATTTCCCGCTGCGGCCACGCAAGGCGCCGATCACCTCCCGCAATTTCTGCGCGATGGCGCCTTTCCACAATCATCCGAGCGGGCGCGCCTCGGGGAACCACTGGGGGGACGCACTCGCCATGCTGGTGACGAGCGCGCGCTCTCCCTATTATTTCTCGTTGCACGCCTCGGATCCGCAGGCGGCGGACGGCGGCAGCCGGCGCGACACCGGACACACTTTCATCTGCGGCCCGACCGGCTCCGGGAAGACCGTCCTCATCGGGTTCCTGATGGCCATGCTGAGTCGGCAGGGCGCGACGCAGATAGTCTTCGACAAGGACTGCGGTCTCGAGATTCTGGTGCGCGCGCTCGGCGGGGAGTACCTGCCGCTCGGCAACGGCGTGCCGACCGGTTTCAACCCGCTGCAGCTCGCGGGCGCGGCAAACGACGGCGAGTTCATGCGGTCGTGGCTCGGGGCGCTCGCGCGCCGGCCGGGAGGCGGGCCGCTCACGGTGCGCGAGCAGGCCGACCTCGATCAGGCGCTGCGCGGAACGCTCGCGCTCGACCGGGCGGAGCGGCGGCTGTCCCGGCTCGTCGAGTTCCTCGATCCGACGGATCCCGAGGGCGTCTATGCCCGCATCGCCCGGTGGTGCGCGGCGACGCGGGGCGAGTACGCCTGGGTGTTCGACAACGCCGAGGACTCGGTCCTTCCACGGCTCGGCGCTCGCTCGCTGATGGGCTTCGATGTCTCCGATTTTCTCGAGAATGAGTTCACGCGGCTGCCGGTGACGCTTTATCTGTTCCATCTCGTCCGGCGAATGCTGGACGGCCGCCGGCTCGTGTGCTGGATCGATGAGTTCTGGCGCATGCTCGCGGATCCGGCGTTCGAGCGCTTCGCCAAGGACGGACCCAAAACCTGGAGGAAGCTGAATGCCGTCATGTGTCTGGCGACGCAAAGCGCGAGCGACGTGCTCGACAGCCCGATCAGCCGCACCATCGTCGAGCAAACGCCGACCAAGATCCTCTTCCCGAACGCCGATGCGAACGCCGAGGACTACGTCGTCGGCCTTGGGCTCGCCGAGCGGGAATTCAAGCTCGTCAAAGAGCAGCTCGAGCCCGGCTCGCGCGCGTTTCTCGTCAAGCAAGGCCACCACAGCGTCGTCTGCCAGCTCGACCTCAAAGGATTCGATGCCGAGCTCGCGGTCATCTCCGGGCGCGCCGAGGAGCTCGAGCGCATGCGCCGCTGCATTGCGCAGGCAGGCCAGGAGCCCTCGAGGTGGCTGCCGCTATTCCTCGCGCCCTTCGCGGATCGTTGTCCCCTGTCTTGCGAGTGATGCGCAAGGAGACCCGCATGCCGGCGTGCCACAAGCACAAGCCCCTTCGAGTCCTCGCCGCCGTCGCGCTCCTCGGGGCGGCGCCGGCGGCGCACGCGCAATGGGCTGTCGTCGACGTAGGTGCGATCGCGCAACTGGTGCAGCAAGTCGAGATCCTCGAGCAGGCGCTCGCCACCGCGAAGGGCGAGCTGCAGCAAGCCCAGCAAAGCTATCAGGCAATGACGGGAGACCGCGGCATGGAGTCGCTTCTCGGCGGCACCGTGCGTAATTACTTGCCGGTGAGTTCGAGCGAGCTCGAGACGCTGCTCGCGGAAGGGAGCACGCCTTACGGGGCGCTGTCGACCGCCATGCAAAGTGCGCTCGCGGGCGATGCGGTGCTGACTCCCCAGGAGCTCGACCGGCTGTCGGCGGACGGCGTGGCGCATCTCGAGGCCGAGCGCCGTGCCACCGCGCTCCTGCAGGCGATCGCCGGGGAGGCGCTCGCCAATTCGAGCGGCCGATTCGCTGCACTCCAGCAGCTGATCGAGGCGATCGCATCCGCGACCGACGTGAAGGGGAGTCTCGATCTCGAGGCGCGCATCTCGGCGGAGCAGGGGATGCTCGGCAACGAGCAGACGAAGCTCCAGGTTCTGTATCGCGCGTTGCTCGCCGAGCGGTGGGCCGATCGGGACCGGGCGCGCGAGCAGGTCGTCGCGGGTCACGGCGATTTCCTGACCCGGTTCCAGCCCCGTCCCGTTCCGTGAGGGCACACGGGCGCCACAAGGGAGTCGAGCATGGGATTCTTCGCGACTTTCTGGAGCTGGCTCAACGTGCAGCTCGCGAGCTACATCGGGACGAACACCGCGCGGCTCGCCGACATTCTCGAGCCTGCG
>JBOHZT010000060.1:0-13732 GCA_050738535.1 Steroidobacteraceae bacterium | reverse complement strand
CGAAGGGGGTGAGGAGTTGAACGTCTTGAAGCCGCACGTACGGACGACGATCGCCACGCTGCTGCAGGCGGGCAAGGGCCAGCGCGAGATCGCGCGGGTGACGGGGGTGGATCGCAAAACGATCCGCCGTCTCGTGCGGGAGGCAATATCCCCCGGGGTGGCCACCGGCTCGCCAGCGGGGGGAATACCGGGCGCGGCGGATCAAAATCCCCCACCCCGGCCACCGGCTTCGGTGCCAAAAATAGCGGCCTCGGCCTGCGAGTGCCATCGCGAGTGGATCGAGGCGCAGGTCGCCCTCGGGCGCAACGCGCAGAGCATTTTCCAGGATCTGGTCGAGCTGCACGGGTTTGCGCACCGCTACAACTCGGTCAAGCGGTTCGTGCGGGTGCTCAAGGCGCGCGAGCCCGAGCGGTTCGACGTGCTCGAGGCGCTTCCGGGGGAGGAGGCGCAGGTCGACTACGGCCAGGGGGCATTCACGGGTCTGCCGAACGGCAAGTACCGCCGACCGTGGCTGTTCGTAATGACGCTCAAGTACTCGGGGAAGAGCTTTCGCAAGGTCGCCTGGAAGGCCGACCAGCAGAGCTGGGCCCGGCTGCACGAGGAGGCCTTTCGGAGGTTCGGCGGTTCGGTGCAATACGTCGTGCTCGACAACCTCAAGCAGGGCGTCATCGCCGCGAATCTCTATGAGCCGGCGATCAACCCGGTGTACGCGGCGATGCTCGCGCATTACGGGGCGGTGGCGGATGCGGCGCGGGTCGCCGACCCCAATCGAGAAGGGACGGTCGAATCGGCGATCCAGCACACCCAATCGACGGCGCTCAAGGGCCGCAGGTTCCCATCGATCGAGGAGCAAAACGCGTGGCTCGCGCACTGGGAGGAACACTGGGCGGCGCCGCGGATCCACGGGCGCAAGAAACGCCAGGTGCTGCAGCTCTTCGCCGAGGAGCGGCCGGCCTTGAAGCCGCTGCCGGCCGAGCGCTTCCGCTACTTCCGCCAGGAGACCCGCACGGTCGATGACAGCGCGCTCGTGCAGGTGGATCGCTCGTATTACGCGGCGACCCCGGCGCCGCCCCACAGCGAAGTGACGGTGCGGCTCTACGATCACGACCTCGAGATCCTCGACGCCGCCGGGGCGGTGCTGCGTCGCCATCCCCGCTCGAGCGTGCCCGGCCACTTCGAACTCCAGCCCGCCGATCGGATCTTCAACCCCTCCCGGGAGACGGCGCAGATCCTCGCCAAGGTCACGAAGATCGGCCCGCACAGCGCGAAGCTCGCGCGCGAGATCTTCGCGCGCCTCGGCCGCCCCGGGCAGAAGGCGATCTACGGCATGGCGAACCTGCCGCGCCGCTACCGACGAGAAGACATCGAACGGGCGTGCGAGCGAGTGCTCACCCTGAGCCGGCCGTCCTACCAGGCCTTGAAGCGCGCGCTCGAACATCAGGCTGCCGAGGAGGAGGCGGCGCGCGCTGCCGCCGGCGCGCCCGAGCTGCTGCAGAGCGGCTCCCATGTCCGCGCCATCGAGGAGTACCGCGACTTCTTCGAGCAGCACGCCGCGGCGCCGGCGAACGATCCGTGATCCCGAGATGACCGTCATGCCACACACTGCCAGGAGATCCCACAATGACCATGTCGATGCCCGAACTTGAGCGCTCCCTGCGCTCGCTGCGACTGTCCGGAATGATCGCCACCCTCGAGTCCCGCGCTCTGCAGGTCGCGCAGCAGCAAATGGACTTCGTCGAGGCTTTCTCTGCGCTCGTGCAGGATGAACTCGACCGGCGACGTTCGCGGCTGATCGACCGGCGCTTCACCTTCTCCGGGCTCCCCGAACGCAAAGACTTGAAGGAGTTCGACTGGACCTACAACCCGAAGCTCCCGAAGCGCGCCATCCTCGAACTCGCCACCCTCAAGTTCATCCACGCTCGCGAGGATGCGCTCTTCATCGGACCACCCGGGCTCGGCAAAAGCCACATTCGCCAAGGCTCTCGCACAGCTCGCCGTGCAGCGCGGCTACAAGGTGTTCTATCGCGAGGCACATGTTCTGATCGACGACATCCACGAAGCCCGTGAGCTCGGCCAGATCCGCAAATACCGCGCGCTCCTCAAGGCCGCCGACCTCCTCGTCATCGATGACCTCTTCCTGCGCAGGCTCCCCGCCCAAGCCGGCGACGAGCTCGCCGACGTCCTCATGAGCCGCTACGAAAACCAATCCACGCTCGTCACCTCGAATCGCTCGATCGAGGACTGGCCGAAGCTCTTGGGCGACGTCATCGTGGTCACCCCGCTCCTCGATCGGCTCCTGCACCACGGCCATCTGCTGAAGTTCGAGGCAAAGAGCTGGCGGCTGCGCGAATCCGCGGCCCGCCTTGCCAAGAGCGCACAGCGCGCGTAATCATCTCCCGTCCCGTCGCAAGTGGGGGATTTTGACCCGGCCACGGGTGGGGGAATTTGAGGTGGCCGCCGGGGAAAACGAGTCAGCGCGATCTGCGCATTGCGCAGGACAGATTCAAAGCCATTACGAGGTGAGACATCATGAAGAAGACCAACCTCATCACCCACGTCACCAAAGGCAGCGTGTTCGACAATCCGGCGCTGTTCCCGCCCGACCGCGGCGCGGAACTCAAGATGCGCGCGCAGTTGCTGCGCGGCCTGGAAGCGTGGCTGAAGACCGCCGGCACCCAAGCCGCAGCAGCCAAGGTGCTGGGCGTGACGCAAGCACGCGTATCCGACATCAAGCGCGGCAAGATCGACAAGTTCAGTCTGGACTTGCTGGTGCGGCTGGCCGCGCGCGCCGGATTGCATCCGCAGCTGAAGCTGGCAGCATAAACGCGACGTGGGCGGTATCTCGTCCGTGCCGGGCGCGTGCGAAGTATCTGCAGGTTGCGTCCGATCCCAGACTCCATACGTCATGACGTGCCCCGACCCGGTGACAGGTGCCGGCCAACTCCAGACATTCGTTCGTTGAACCGAACTGCCGCAAAGCTGACGGTCGCGACCTGCGCTTTTGGGTCAGGCAGCGACCGTCGGGTAGGATCAGTTTTCCTCGCGTCCTTCGAGCGCCGCACTTCGTAGTTGGTTCAGTTGGTGGATGACCGGGCACAGAGGTCCTCAGCGCACACCGGCAATATTGAAGCCGCCATCCATCAGGATGCTCTGCCCGGTAATGTAGCGCGCGGCATCGGTTGCGAGCACCGCTACATCTGCCACGTCCTCAGGCTCCCCATGCGCTTCAGCGCGGTGTGCGCCTGGATGGCGGTGAGAAACTCTGGCGCTATCGCCGTATTCATTGCTGTGCGGATTACCCCGGGGCTGATGTTATTGACACGAATGCCGTCGGCGCCCACTTCCAGCGCCAGCACGCGCACCATGGCGTCGAGCGCAGCCTTGCTTGGTGCATAGGCCGAAAGCCCGGCGGTGCCCCCAGTGGCCGCGATGGATGAAGTGTTGATGATGACGCCACCGTTGCCGACGGTGCGCATTGCGGATATTTCGTACTTTTGCAGCAGTCAGACACCGCGCACGTTGGTGGCCATCACATCGTCGAACTCTGCTACGGCCAGCTCTCCGATTAAGCCGAACGAGGGGATAGCCGCGTTGTTGAAAGCGATATCCAGCTTGCCGAAACGCTGCACCGTGGTGGTGACTAGCGCGGCAATGTCCTGATCCATCCGGACATCGGTGGCGCAAACCAAGTGGCGGCCGCCAGCTTGCTCGATCTGTTGCGCCACCATCTGCAGAGGCTGCGCACGGCGTCCGGCGAGGACCACGGTAGCGCCTTGTCGTGCGAAGGCCAATGCCGCTGCGCGGCCGATGCCGCTGCCGGCGCCAGTGACAATAGCGACTTTGCCGGCGAGGGTGCTTGGAGTTGATTGGGGAAGCGAATTGGGAAGGGTACTCATGGCGACTCTTGGGTTGGCGAATGTCTTGATGATCTGGTTGACTATCAAACGAAGCCGATGGCAAGAACCCCGCCATCAACGGGCAGATCGACGCCTGTCACGTATGCCGAGTCATCCGAAGCAAGGAAGAGCGCGGCACCCGCGATGTCCGCGGGGCGTCCCACGCGCTGCATGGGGACTTTGGCCGCAATCTGGTTTTCCATGGCCTGCAACTGTTCACCCGTGGCGCCCGTGAGCTTGGTCCAGATCGGCGCCGGGGCTGATCACGTTCACCCGGATACCACGACTGGCAAGTTCAGCCGCGAACGTCCGCCCCATGGACCGGAGGGCCGCCTTGCTCGCTGCGTATACCGAGTTGTTGGCCATCCCCATCGCGTGTGCGATTGACGACGTGAGGATGATGGTTCCGCCATCGGGCATGACGGAAACCACCTCCTGCATGAGGAAGTACGCGCCTTTGGTGTTGAGATCGCAGATGCGATCAAAAAAGTCCGGTTCGACCTTGCCGACGGGCACATAACCGGCCGTTCCAGCATTGACCGCCAGGATGTCGATACGCCCATGGTCCCGAACGACTTTCGCCACCAAGGCCCGGATAGCCTCGATATTCGAAGCATCACTGGCGACGAATTCGACATCGGGCAGTTCCTTCTTGGCTTTTTCCAGTGTTTCCGGGTTGGCGCCCGTGGCGATCACCGTGGCCCCCTCCGTCTGGAATCGCTGTGCGATCGCGGACTCGCGCGCGTCTCCACATGCGATTGAATCTCATTGGCGTCTCGTGGCATACTCCCGCTGCGTTGCGACTCATTCGCACTCGCAAATGCCCCGGGGCCGAAAGCATGACCGACATTCGACGCTTCAAGTACGAGCCATTGACCATGGCCGTTCTCATCGCACTGACCACTCCCGCGGGGGCGCTGGCGCAAGAAGCACATCTCCCGCAGCCCCAACAGCCTCCGGATCCACCGTCACAAGCCGGCAAGATCCACAGGCTGTCGGAGGTTCAGGTCACCGCCGAAGCCTATCAAGACGAACCCGCGTCGCCGAAATACACGGCACCTCTGCTCAACACGCCGCAGACGATCACCGTGGTGCCGCAGCAGGTCATCGAAGACCAGAACCTACTGGGTCTTACTCAAATATTGAACACTCTACCGGGCATCACCTTCGGCGCCGGCGAAGCCGCGGGCGGGTTCGGAGACAACATCAATATCGACGGATTCACCGCCAACAACAATATCTTCGTGGACGGCATGCGCGACAGCGCCCAGTACTCGCGCACGGACGCATTCGATCTCGAGTCCGTCGAGCTCGTCAGTGGGGCGGATTCCGCGATTGGCGGCGTGGGCGGCGTCGGCGGCGCTATCAATCTCGTCACCAAGATCGCGACGGCGGGCGCCTACAACCTCGAAACCCTGGGCATCGGCACGGACAACTATGAACGGTTCACCGCGGACATCAACCAGCAGCTCGACTCCGACACCGCGGTTCGTCTCAACTTGATGGCACACGAGAACGACGTGCCCGGTCGCGACGCGGAGAATTTCAAGCGCTGGGGGGTGGCGCCTTCCGTTACCTTCGGCCTCGGGACACCCACGCGGGTCACCCTGAGCTACTCTCACCAGCACGACGATAACGTGCCCCAGTACGGCGTTCCCACGTTCAACGGCCACATCCTTCCGGGCGCCAGCTGGCACGCCTATTACGGCTTCAGCAACCTGGATACGCAGAAAATCGACACCGATTTTGCGCAGGCGGCCGTCGACCACGATTTCAGTCCGCACCTGTCGGCGCGCAACCAAACACGTTATGAGAACGTGTCCCAGCTCAGTATCGTCGATCCGCCGGCGGGTACTTACTGTCTGGCCGACGACTCGAGTCCGATCAACAAAGGCGCTGGCATAGGCACGTACGGCTCGTGCCCGTCCGCGGTTCCCGTCGGCGACTATCGGAGGAGCACCGGCAATGTGCCCGGTCACCTCCGTGACGCCACGAACCAGATGATCGCCAATGAAACCGACGTCACCTGGAATTTCTCGACCGGCTTCGTGCGGCACGATTTGGTGACCGGGGCGTCCTTCTCCCATGAGACCTTCCGGCTGACCGATGGCTCCGTGCAGCGCTCCGCCGACGGGACGTATTACCACAATCCGCCCACCCCGATCGCCGATCCCGATACGACCTATACCGGTCCGGTGAATTTCATCATCAGCAACCAGGCGGGGTACACCCAATCCCGGCTCGACGACGAGGCGGTATATGCCTTTGACACGATGAAATTCACCGATCAATGGCTGTTCAACTTCGGAGTGCGCTACGAAAGCGTGGATGGATCCTTTCAGGACACCACGGCAAGTCTCACGTCCACCGGTTTGTTCAACGGTGTCGTCTATAACCCGTCGCGCTCCAGCGACAATACGCTGTTCTCATACCGAGCCGGCTTGATGTTCAAGCCAGTAGCCAACGGTACGATCTATTTCGCGTACGGCAATTCCAAGACGCCGTCCATGAGCTCCGTCGACGGCTCCTGCACCGCGGCGACGTGCTCCGTCGCGCCGGAAACGGCGGGCACTTTCGAGTTGGGAACCAAGTGGGAATTGCTGCAGGGCCGGCTGCTTCTCTCGGGATCGCTGTTCCGCGACGACCGCAGCAACTATCTCGTGGCGGATCCGGACGACCCCAATAATCCGGCGGGGCTGTCCCAGGTGAATGGTTCCTCGCGCGTGGAGGGCATCACCGTCGGCGCTGCCGGCGAGATCACCGACAGATGGGCCATTTTCGCGAATTACACCGTCCTCGAGAGCAAGGTGCTTCGAAGCGTTTCGGACTACCAGGAAGCGCAAGGCCTCGACTACACCAGAGGGGACCCTCTGACCAATGTTCCCGAGCATTCCGGGAGCCTGTGGACGACCTACGATGTGTCATCCGACTGGGAAGTTGGATACGGCCTCACCGACATGGGCAGCGTGTACGTAGTGCAGCATTCGGCAGCCTATCCGTCGGGGCCGCTGGCCGCCGCGGCGGGCTACACGATCAGTCAGGCCATGGTTCGTTACGCCGTCAACAAGCATCTCAGCCTGCAGCTCAATGTCACCAACCTGTTCGGCAAGGAGTACCTGACTCACTTCGGCCCGCAGAATTTGCGCTGGGCCGTACCCGCAGACGGCAGACGAGCCGTGCTGACGGCCAGCGCCAGCTTCTGAGGCTGCCGGAGTAGCTCCGCCAGATCGAGGCGGAGCTCTTCGGCGAGGCGGGACGCGTGACTTGATGATGATTCCCATTCCCAACGTATTGTCCGCCGCACAGGTGGCACGGTGCCGCGAGCTGCTCGAGGCGGCGCAATGGATGGACGGCCGTATCGGCAGCGGCTATCAGTCGAGCAAGGCAAAAAACAACATGCAGCTGCCGCAGGATTCATCCACGGCACGGCAACTGCGGGAGATCATACTGGCCGCGCTCGAGGGGAATTTGCTCTTCATGTCGGCGGCATTGCCCGCAAGGATTTATCCGCCGTCGTTCAATCGCTATGAAGGCGGGCAGACATTCGGGAACCACATAGACAACGCCGTTCTCCAGGTGCGTGGCACGCAACAGCGCGTTCGTACGGATGTTTCCGCGACGCTGTTCCTTTCGAATCCCGACGAATATGAGGGAGGGGAGCTGATCGTCAACGGCACCCATGGTGCTCGTTCGGTAAAACTCGCGGCGGGACACATGATCCTCTATCCCGCCGGCAGCATCCATCGCGTCACGCCCGTCACCCGCGGAACGCGCCTTGCGTCGTTTTTCTGGATCCACAGCCTGGTTCGCGAGGACGCTCAGCGCGCCGTGCTATTTGATATGGATATGGCAATCGTTCAGCTGCGCCAGCGGCTGGACGACAACGACCAGAGCATCGTTGCGCTGACGGGCTGCTATCACAATCTGTTACGCATGTGGGCGACGCCCTGACCGCTTGCGGTGGGGCGCCGCACCCGCGGCGGCTTTGTCCCGTGCGGGCTGGTGCTTGTCGGTCTCCTTCACGGGCACGCCGTACAGCTCCAGCCGGTGCCCCGTCAGCCGATATCCGAGCTCCTGAGCGATGCGTTGCTGGATCTCCTCGATCTGCGCATTGGTGAACTCGATGATCTTGCCCGTGCGCACATCGATGAGATGATCGTGGTGCTGGTCGGGATGTTGCTCGTAGCGCAGTCGATCGCCCCCGAAATCGTGACTGTCGAGGATGTCGTGCTCCTCGAGCACGTGAACCGTGCGATACACCGTCGCGATGCTGATGTTCGGATCGATCTTCGCGGCGCGCCGGAAGACCCGGTCCGCATCCGGGTGGTCGGTCGACTCGGACAGCACGCGCAGGATCACCCGGCGCTGCTCGGTCATCTTCACACCCTTGGCAATGCACTGCTCTTCGAGACGTGAGCTCATGAATGGTCGCAAACCCGTTTGAGACATGAGGGCGCGCGAGTCGCCTGACGATCGTAGCGCAGGCGGCCGGCTTATCAAAGCGCGCGTCGTTCGAACCGGTCCAGGCTTTCCGAAGAGGCTCCGGCGTGGAGGCCTATTTGCGACTGATAATCGTTTGTGGAAGTTGCTCCTCACCGCAGGGTCAACGGACTGCTTTGCATTTTCGATGCGAGTGCGTATCATTTGCAGGTAAATCCGCGGATGTAAGGTTCATGCACGGAATCGATGCGCACCAACCGGTGCGTGGCTCGGGGACCGAACGGCCATGAGGTGCTACCGGCGCCGGCTGCCGTGGCTCGCGGCCGCGGTCGTCCCACACGCAACGCTCATCGCCCTGTTTCTCATGCCCGCGCGGGTGCCTGTACCGAACATATCGGGGACGCCGATCGAGATTCAAATCATCAACAAGCCGCGAGTCGTGGCGGCACCCCCGCCGCCCAAGCCCCTCGGGTTCGTGCCGCCGACCGCACCGATCGTGGTCCCCGCACCGCTCGTCTCGATCCCTGAACCTGCCTCCATCGCCGCGGCGCCTCCTCGGGCGACGCAGGCCGCGATGCCGGTGGCCGTGGTCTCGCGCGCGTCCCCCGCGCCGCCGGCGCGCCTTGCGCCCCCGCGCTTCGACGCGGCGTACCTACACAACCCGCCGCCGGACTATCCGCTCGAAGCCCGCCGGCTCCGCGAGCACGGCACGGTGCTGCTGCGAGTGGAGGTCTCGGCGCAAGGCCGTGCGGTCGAGATCAAGATCGAGCATAGCAGCGGCTGGTCGGCTCTGGACGCCTCGGCGCTCGATGCCGTGAAACGCTGGCGCTTCGAGCCGGCTCGGCGCGGTAGCGAGCCAGTCGCCGCCTGGGTGCTCGTGCCGATCGAGTTCGGCCTGCACGCTTGAGCGGCGCGCCTCAGGGCACTTCGGGCGTCGGCGGCGGCGCAGCGGACACCGGCAGCGTATCGGCGAACGCGCGCAGCGCCTCGTGCGGAGATCGCCGCAAAGCCTCCGCGAGTTGCTGCAGCGAATGCGGCGGTGCGGTCGTCGCGGTCAGCCGCAGCCAGGCGAGCGCCTCGTCGGTCCGGCCGTCCCGGGCGAGCGCGAAGGCGTAGTTGCACCGGCCCCGGTAATCGCCGGCCTCGGCGGAGCGCTGATACCAGCGGACGGCTGCGGCACGATCGGCCGGCGTCTCCCATCCATTCTCGTAGTACTGCCCGAGGAAGGCCATGGCCCGCGCATGGCCGCGCGAGGCGGCGAGCTTGAACCAGACAAAGGCGGCGGCACGATCCTGCTTCACGCCGCGGCCGCTCGCGAGCAGATGGGCGTAATTGTAGATCGCCCAGTCGCAGTCGAACGTCGCGGCCCGGTGATACCAGTGAGCGGCTCGCGCATAATGGAGCGGCGTTCCGAGCCCATATTCGTAGCAGCGGCCGACCATGTTCATCGCCATCGGCACCCGCGCGCGCGCCGCCGCGCGATCGCGGCGAACGGATGGCTCTTGAGGAGTCTCTCGATCTCCTTGCAATCCGCCGGGTCGAAGGATCTGCGGGTCGATTCGGCGCGCATGGCAGGCGAGGGGGGGGCAGCGCCCGTGTGGGTGAGGCCGTGTCCTTATTCGGTGAGGGATCTTGCGTCGCGGTCACACGGCCGCGGGGTTTCCCGGCCGGTGAACCGCCTCGGGAACAATAATGCGAATGATTCGCAGACGCAAGGCGTGCTTTCGTTCCGCGCGCCTGGATGAGCTCGAGGCCGTCGATGAACTGCGAATGCGCGGCACTCGCAATACACAAGCGCGTTTCAGGCAGCGTCAGCCAAAGCCACGGCATCCTCGCCAGCCGGCATACGCATCGGAGCCGCAGCGTCGTTCACTACGCGCCACGTGGCTTCTGCGACGTCCTTGGCGTACGTCATCGGCCCGGAGGCGTTGGTCAGTTGCGTCATGAAGCGCTGCCCGAGTCCGGCATAGGCCTCATGGTCGAGTCCTACCCCGCGTGCGTTGTCGCGTGCATTGTCGCCAAAGCGCGTCTCGGGCGAGCGGCCCGGCAGCACCAGGTGCACGCGAATATTGAAAGGTGCAAGTTCCACTGCCATCGACTCGGTGAACGCGTTGACCGCCGCCTTGCTGGCTGTGTATAGCGAGACCAGCGGCAGGGCCTTTAGCGTCACGCTCGAGGTGATATTCACGATGACGCCGGCGCGGCGTTGCCGAAACTGGGGCAGCACGGCCTGCGTCACTGCCATCGTGCCGATCGTGTTCGTCTCGAACAGCTCACGCGCCAGTGTCGCCGGCGTCAACTCGAAGGGCGCCGCGGCGCCAATGCCGGCGTTGTTGACGAGCACGTCGATTGGCCCGGCGGCGTTCACGGCGCGGCGGATGCTGTCAGGATCGGTCACGTCGAGCGGCAGGACACGCAAACGCTCGGACGAGGGCAGGGTGTCCGCGCGCGAAGTGCGCATGGTGGCAATGACCCGCCAGTCACGGTCTAGGAAAAAACGGGCGATTTCTCGGCCGAAGCCGGAGGAGCAACCGGTGATCAGAATCGTCTTCATCGCGCTTCCCGTCTCAGGAATGGGTGAACCACGATAGACGGTATGATCCGTACGGCCTACCATAGAAAGTCCGCCTTTTGTTCGCGAGAGTCCGGAACCGATGGACCCGCTTGCCGAGATAGTCCTGCTGCTGCAGCCGAGTGCGCTGTTCTCCAAGACGGTCGTTGGTGCCGGCCCCTGGCGGATCACGCCACCGGACACCAGGCAACCCTTCTACGGCGTGATCCTCGAAGGCGGCTGCTGCCTCACCGTTGATGGGCGTGAAACGATCGATGTTGAGGCGGGCGACTTCGTCCTGGTTCCGGCCGCGCGACATTTCGAGGTGGCCAGTCGCGAACCGCCGGCCGAGGATGACGAGTCGTCGCCGGTCGCGCTCGGCAACGGCGAGTTCAGGGTTGGCGCACAAAGCGGCCCCATCGACTTGCGCATGTTGATTGGGTATTGCAGTTTTGCCTCATCCGACGCGGACTTCCTGGTGCCGTTGCTGCCGCGGCTCGTTCATGTTCGTGGCGAGCGACGCTTGGCGCAGCTGGTCAAGCTGGTGGGAGAAGAATCGCGCGCGCAACGACCGGCGCGGGAGGTCGTGCTTTCGCGGTTGTTGGAAGTCCTGTTGATCGAGGCGTTGCGCTCGACGGCCGAAGCGGCGACGGCGCAAGGTCTCGCGCGCGGGCTTGCCGATCTGCGCATTGCGCATGCGATCCGCGCGATCCACGAACGGCCGTCCCACGCGTGGACAATGGCTGGTCTTGCCAAGGAAGCTGCGCTCTCCCGTTCGGCGTTCTTCGAGCGATTCAAGCGGAAAGTCGGCGTTGCACCCATGGCGTACCTACTCGCTTGGCGCATGACGTTGGCAAGACAGATGCTGCGGCAAAATGGAGGTCGCATTGCCGAGATTGCCGAACGCGTCGGCTATCGCTCAGTCAGTTCCTTCAGCGTGGCGTTCACGCGTTGTGCTGGCCAGTCGCCCACGCGCTACGCGCGCGCGAGCCACTGATCCGCGGCGAGCGGCACCAAGCGTCGCCGGGTAGTAGGGAAGCGGGCATCAGAACCGCGTCTTCAAGTTGACGGCGAGGGTTCGCGTCGGAAACGGATGGTACTCGATGCCCGATGGGCAGGGCCGCATTCGCGTGCAGGTCACGCAGCATCGATCCCAAGCGAGTACGCCGACTTGCATTGTAGAATAAGCACTCTAAAATCACGTAGGCAGTCGATGCCGGCAAGGGCTGGGACGAGTCCCGAGCGGACCACCAAATGGGAAGACCGAGGCAGTTTGACGAGGAAGTCGTGCGCGACACGACGGTTCGGTGCTTCTGGAACCGGGGGTACGAGGCGACCTCGATCAAGGACCTGATCGAGGAGACCGGGATCAACGCTGCCAGCCTCTACAATGCCTTTGGCGACAAACGCGCTCTCTTCCGCATGGCACTCGACCGTTACGTGGAGCGCGGCATCGGTGAGCGTATACGACGGTTCGAGTCGATGCCGCCCCGGGAGGCGATTGGGGCTTTTTTCGAGGACGTATTACATCGCTCGCTGAGCGATGCCGAGCGCAAGGGCTGTATGGTGGTGAACTCCGCGCTCGAGCTGGCGCCGCACGATGCGGAGTTTCGCGACATCATCTCGGACGTGCTCGTTCGTATCGAGGGGTTCTTCCTCAAATGCATCAAGGCAGGCCAGACGGATGGCACGATCACGTGCTCTGTGCCTGCGCGCAGTCTCGCTCATCATCTCCTCGCCGTGCTCATGGGAGTGCGAGTTTTGGCGCGCGTAAGACCGGGAAAGGCAGTGCTCGAGGGCGCCATCAGGCCGGCGATCGCGCTACTCGACTCCGTTGGCCCAGAACCGGCTGCGTCTCATGCGTAATCATCCCATTCGCTGTGATCGTGGGGCGGTATGAAATTGGGTCTGTCTCTCAGTAATCTCTGCGTCTCCCCGCTTCCGGTTCCAACCCAATGGTACGCGATACCATTGCGGCTCATCGTCGGGCTCGGGTTCATCGAGCACGGCTATGCGAAGCTAGCGCGCGGCCCGCACGTGTTCATTGCGATCTTGCACGCGATCGGTATGCCGCTTCCGCACTTGCTCGGTTGGGCGACGATCGTCGTGGAAGTCATAGGAGGGCTTTCCATCTTCCTGGGGGCCTTCGTGCCTCTCGCCACCGTACCGATGATCACCGTGCTCCTAGTTGCGATCGTCACTGTCCACCTTCCCAACGGATTCAGTTCCATCAAGCTCCTATCATACGGAGCGTCCGGAGCGCATTTCGGTCAGCCCGGCTACGAGACCGATCTGCTGTACATCGGCGGACTACTCGCGCTTTGTTTCGGCGGCGCCGGCCGGTTCTCATTGGACAGATACCTGAGGACGCGTCGGGCGACCGATCAGCCCTCTGCGCCCTCGGGCGGCGAGCCCTGAAACTCTCAGGCTGCCAGCATCCGCATTCCAAAGTCTGCGGTGCCGAGGAGGGCGCGGAAGCCCTCCGGCATGCCTTCGTGCAGCATGGACCCGAGCAGCCCGTGAACGCCGAGCGAGCCGAGCTCGCTCCACATTATCCGACAGTGGCGTGGCGGCCGCCTGCATGGTGAGGCGCGACGGACTCAGGAGCATCTATGTTCGTGGTCACCTGCTCGAGGTCCGCCTCCATCGACGATGTCATCGCGGCCGGCAATGTGTCGCAGAACGCGAGCGCTCGCCAGCGAAATCGCGGCGCGAGGGCACTCCCCTCGCCGGCCTACCGCAAGTACCTCACGTATGGATTTGAGGAGCATCGCGCGCCTTTCAGGGTCCTCGCGGATCGCAGATCAATACCACATTGGACTTGACAGTCCAGTAGGGATGCTGG
>JBOHZT010000059.1:0-13782 GCA_050738535.1 Steroidobacteraceae bacterium | reverse complement strand
GCAGGAGCAGCGCCATCCAGGGCCACGCGAGGTGGATCAACTCGCGCGCCCTCCTTGCCAGGGCGGCGTGGTCATGGGGCCGGCACCTTGGCGAGGAGTTCCTCCACGCACGCCTGGGCCGTGACACCGCGGGCCTGCGCGGTGTAGTCGAGCAGCAACCGGTGCCGCAGCGCATCGGCCGCGATCGCCTGGACGTCCTCCGGGCTCACGAAGCCGCGGCCGTCGAGCCAGGCGAGCGCGCGCGCGCCCCGCTCCATGGCAATGGCGGCCCGCGGGCTCGCGCCCCAGCGCACCCAGTCGCGCAGCGCCGCGCTGTAGTGCTCGGGACGGCGCGTCGCATCGACGAGCGCCGCGATGTACTCGGCCACGGGGTCGGAGAGGATGAGGCTCAGTGCCTCCGTACGCGCCGCGAAGACCTGCTCCTCGCTCACGCGGCGCGGGGGCGGGGCGAGCTCGCGCGCGGCGATCGCCTCGCGCCGGGCGAGCGCCATGATCGCGAGGGTCTCGGCGCGGTCGGGATAATCGACCCGGGTATGCAGCATGAAGCGGTCGAGCTGCGCCTCCGGCAGGGGGTAGGTGCCCTCCTGCTCGATCGGGTTCTGGGTCGCCATCACGAGGAACATCCGCGGCAGCGCGTAGCTCGCCGCGCCGACGCTCACCTGCCGCTCGGCCATCGCCTCGAGGAGCGCCGATTGCACCTTGGCCGGCGCGCGGTTGATCTCGTCGGCGAGGATCAGATTATGGAAAAGCGGACCGCGCTGGAAGCGAAAGGTCCCCTCCTCCGGACGAAAAATGTCCGAGCCCGTGAGATCCGCCGGAAGCAGGTCGGGCGTGAACTGCATGCGCTGGAAATCGCACTCGAGCGCCTGCGCGAGCGCCTTGATGGCGCGCGTCTTGGCGAGCCCCGGCGGGCCCTCGACGAGCAAGTGCCCATCGGCGAGCAGCACGACGAGCAGTCGCTCGACGAGCCCGGCCTGGCCGATGATCTGGCTCGAGAGGTACTCGCGCAGCTCCGCGAACGCCTGACGCGCGGCGCTTGCGTCGCGCCCGAGTTCCGATGCGGCAAGATTGCCGGTACCCGTCGTCATCAATGGACCCCTTGCAGCCCTCAGAGCCGAGTTGACCCAGAAGTGCCCGTTTCAGTTCCGCAACGCCCACGATCCGGCCGGAGCCGGCGAAGCCCCTGCGGCCGCCGCCCAGGGCCGGATCGGCCTCGAATCGGGGGTTCGATCACGCCCTACGCCACTCCGTGCGGCCGCCCGGGCGATCCTCGAGCAGCACCCCGGACCGCGAGAGCTCGGCGCGGATCCGATCGGCCTCCGCGAAGTCCTTGCGCTGGCGCGCCGCCTCGCGACGGGCGACGAGCGCATCGATCTCGGCCTCGGCCACCCCGCTCGGCCGAGCGAGCCTGCGCCAGGCCTGCGCGGAGAGTGCGCACAATCCGAGCACACCGCCGAGCGAGCGCAGCTCCGCGGCGAGCCCGCTCGCCTCGGCCGTCCGCCCCGCCTGCTTGGCAGTATTGAGCTCCCGGGTGAGATCCTGCAGCACGGCGAGGGCCTCGGGCGTGCCGAAGTCGTCGTTCATCGCCTCGCGAAACCGCAGGCGATGCGCCCCTGGCGCCGGCTCGGCGCCCTGCGCCGCGCCTGGGTTGGGTCCCGGCTCGCCGCTCGCTGCAACGCCCTCTCGCGTCTGATTCTCCTGCACGCCATGCAGCGCCGTGTAGATGCGCGTGAGCGCGGCCTCCGCCTGATCGAGCTGCTCGGCCGAGTAGCTGATCGGCCCGCGATAGTGGCTCGAGAGCACGAAGTATCGGATCACCTCCGGGTGGCGCACCCGCGCAAGGGCGTTGCGGATCGTGAAGATGTTGCCGAGCGACTTCGACATCTTCTCGTCCCCGAGCGTCAGGAAGCCGTTGTGCATCCATACCCGCGCGAACTCCTCACCGCTTGCCGCGCAGGACTGCGCGATCTCGTTCTCGTGATGCGGAAATTTGAGATCGAGCCCTCCGCCGTGGATGTCGAACCGCGCGCCGAGCAGCGCCTGCGCCATCACCGAGCACTCGAGGTGCCATCCGGGCCGCCCCGGGCCCCACGGCGAGGGCCAGGAGGGCTCGCCGGGCTTCGAGCGCTTCCACAGGACGAAGTCGAGCGGATCGCGCTTGGCGGCGTCGATCTCCACGCGCTCGCCGGCGCGCAGCTCGCTCAAGCGCTCGCCGGAGAGCCTGCCATAGTCCGGGAACCGCGCGACGGAGTACAGCACGTCGCCGTTCGAGGCGACGTATGCGTAGCCTTTCTCGATGAGCGTCCGGGTCATCTCGATCATGCCCGGGACATACTGCGTCGCGCGCGGCTCGTGATCCGGCCTCAAGATCCCGAGCGCGTCGTAGTCGCGGTGCATCTCACCGATGTAGCGCTCGGTGAACGCCGCGATGTCCTCGCCCCGCTCCGCGGCACGCCGGATGATCTTGTCATCGACGTCCGTGATGTTGCGGACGTAGCTGACCGCGAAGCCGCTCCACGCGAGATAGCGGCGCACCACATCGAACACGATCTTCGAGCGCGCGTGGCCCATGTGGCACAGGTCGTACACCGTGTCGCCGCAGACGTACATGCCGATGCGGCCGGGTACGAGCGGGACGAGGGTCTCCTTGCGCCCCGTCAGGGAATTGTGGATGCGAATGCGCTCGGGTGCCGGGGGGATTGCCACCGCGACAATGTTACCATCCCGCCATCGCCGCCAAGCGGGACGGGGGTTGCGCAATACCATGTCGAAGCCACAGCGATTCGGGATAGCGGCCGCGGCAGCGGCCGGACTGCTGCTGCTCCTCGCAACGGCGCAGGCGGCGACCGCGCCGGCTGCGGCGCCGGCCGCTGCGCCGCAGACGCCCGAGTCCTCCACGAACCCGCGGGTGGAGGTCTACACCAGCATGGGCGACTTCGTGATCGAGCTGTTCCCCAAGCGAGCCCCGCTCACGGTGAAGAGCTTCCTGCAATACGTGCACGACGGGCAGTACACGAACACGCTGTTCCACCGCGTCATCGCCAACTTCGTGATCCAGGGCGGCGGGCACTCGGCGAGTGCACCCTACGCGCTGAAGCCGATCCACGGCTACGTGCCCAACGAGTCGGGGAATGGGCTCTCCAACAAGCGCGGCATGGTCGGTCTCGCGCGCGCCAACGCGCCGCACACCGGCAACTGCCAGTTCTATATCAACCTGGTCGACAACCCGGAGCTCGATCCGCTGCCGACGCGCTGGGGCTATGCGATTTTCGGCGAGATCGTCGAGGGCATGGACGTCGTCGATCGCATCGGGGTCACGCCGACGGGCTCCTTCGGTCCCTTCAACAGCAACGCGCCGCTCAAGCCGGTGGTGATCGAGAAGATCGTCGTCATTCCGGCGCCCTCCGACGCGGCCGCGGCGCCGACGCAAGCGCCGCTGGTGACCACACCGGCATCGCTCACACCCCCGGTGCTCTCGCCGAGGTAGCGCGCGCGAGCGCTCGCGTGGCCGCGCTCTTCGTCTCCGACCTGCACCTCGACGCCGGCGCGCCTGCGGCCATCGAGCAATTCCTGGAATTTCTCGCGGGCGCGGCCGCCCGCGCGGAGACGCTCTACATCCTCGGGGATCTGTTCGAGAGCTGGATCGGCGATGACGATCCGGATCCCGAGAAGGCGCGCGTGTGCCGTGCGCTGCGCAGCCTCGGCGAGCGCGGGGTGCCCTGCTTCGTGCTCCACGGGAACCGGGATTTCCTGCTCGGCGATGAGTTTTGCGAGCGCACCGGCAGCGTGCTCCTTCCCGACCCGGTCGTCGTGGAGCTCGCGGGCGAGCGCGTGCTGCTCACCCATGGTGATGCGCTCTGCACGGACGATCCCGCCTACCAGGAGTTGCGCAGCGCGGTCCGCAGTCCCGCCTGGCAGCGGCGCTTCCTGGCGCTGCCCGTCGAGGTGCGCGCGGGGCTCGCCGCGCAGGCCCGCGCGGGCAGCCAGTCGCACACCCGCCGCACGGTGCAAGCGATCATGGACGTGAACGAGCAGGCGGTCGCGGCGGCTTTCCGCGCGACCGGCACCCGCCGGATCATCCACGGCCACACGCACCGGCCGGGGATCCACGAGGGGCTCCTCGACGATGCGGCCGTGCACCGGATCGTGCTCGGCGCCTGGTACGAGCAGGGCAGCTATCTCGCCGTGCAGGACGGCCGGTACACGCTCGGGGAAATCCCCCGGCGCGGCGTCACGCACCCCGACGCACCCGCGGCAGCGACAACGCCGCCTCGAGGCCTCGAACCGGGAGATTGCGCACGCTGAGCGAGCCGCCGTGCGCCTGCGCGATGTCGCGCGCGATGCTCAGGCCGAGACCGGTCCCGCCCGTATCGCGGTTCCGCGACGACTCGACGCGGTAGAAGGGCTCGAAGACCCGCTCGAGCTCCCCTTCCGGGATGCCGGGGCCCTCGTCCCGCACGAGGATCGTGAGCGCGGCGCCGTCCTCGACGAGCACGGTCGCACGCGCCCCGAAATGCACGGCATTGGAGATGAGGTTGGTGAGGCAGCGCTTGAGCGCCTGCGGCTTGCCGAGGCACGCGCCGCGCGTGCGCCCCTCGACGGTGACGCTCGCGCCGAGCTCGGCGAACTCCGCCTTGAGGGTCGCGAGCAGCGCATCGACATCGACCGGGCTCGCGCTCTCATCGTCGCTCAGCCCTTTCAGCAAGGCGAGCGTGCCGCGGACCATGCTCTCCATTTCATCGAGATCGCGGCCGAAGCGCTCGCGGGCCTGATCCCCATCGGCGAGCGTCTCGATACGCAGTCGCATCCGCGTGAGCGGCGTCTTGAGGTCGTGCGACATCGCCGCGAGCACGCGCGTGCGGCTGTCGACGTAGCGGCGCATCCGCTCCTGCATGGTATTGAACGCGCGCGCCGCCTCGCGCAGCTCCTGGGCGCCGGACTCCGCGAGCGGCGGCTGGCTCACGTCTCGCCCGACCGCCTCCGCGGCGCGCGCAAGCTCGGAGAGCGGCCGCGTGATGCTCCGCGCGACGACATAGAGCACGGCCGCGGCCACCAGGGTGAGCAGCACCAGGTCGAGCACGAGATTGTGCGGCAGGATCGGCCCGCGGTGCCCCTGGGCCACCCGGAAGAGCAGCCCGTCGCCATCCGGCAGGGTGACGCCCACGTCGTAGAGCCGCCCCCCCCGCAGGTAGCCCTGCGGGGGCTGCCGGGTGACCCGGATGAAACGCTCGCCGTGGCTGCGCGGCGCACCGACGCTCACTCGATAAGCCGGTCCCAGCAGGAATTGCAACTGGCGCTCGAGCGCAACGCGGAAGTCGGCGATGGTCCCCGGAGGGCGGCTGCGCGGATCGCGCGCCGTTGCCGAGGCCGCGCGAGTGGTGGGAGTGGATGCGACCGGCCGGACGGACGCCGCGCCGGAAAACGCGCTCGGCGAGTCCGACCGCTCGAGCCGCTCCCGCGCAAGCGCGCGCTGCCGCGGATCGAGTACCTGCAGCGCATCGGTGAGATCGACGATGCGCCGCGACCATTCGCGCACGTTCGACTCGTCCATGAAGCGGCTGCGCTCGCGGGCGATGAGCGTGAACGCGAGCGCCTGCGCGACGAACACCGCGGCGAGCACCGCGATGAACAGCCGCCCGAACACCGAGCGCGGCCAGAGCGTCCACCAGGCCCGGGCGAGGCCCGCCTCGCACCTCTCAATAGGCCTCGACGGCAACTCCGACGACATAGCCCTCACCGTACACCGTCTTGATGATCTGCGGCGCCCGGGCGTCGTCGCCGAGGATCTGCCGCAGCCGGCTCACGCGCACGTCGATGCTGCGGTCGAGCGGATCGGCCTCCCGGCCCCGCATCAGCTCGGTGAGCTGCGTGCGGGAGAGCACCCGGTTCGGCGCGGTGAGGAGCACGGCGAGCAGCCGGTATTCGGAGCCCGACAGGGCAACGGGAGCGCCCGCAGGGTCCACGAGCGCCCGGGTCGTGGTGTCGAGCTGCCAGCCGGCGAACCTGAAACCGCGGACCGCGGCCGGATCGGGGTCGCGCGGCGCATGCGCCGCGCGTCGCAGCACCGCCTTCACGCGCCCGAGGAGCTCCCGCGGATTGAACGGCTTGGGCACATAGTCGTCCGCGCCCGCTTCGAGGCCGTCGATCCGGTCCACGTCATCGCCGCGTGCGGTGAGCATGATGACCGGCAGCTGCGAGCGCGTGCGCAGCTCACGGCAGATCGCGATGCCGTCCTCGCCCGGAAGCATGACATCGAGTACCAGTAGATCGACGTGCGACTGCTCGAGGACCTTGCGCATCCCCGCGCCCTCGGCGACCGTGGTCGTGCGAAAGCCCTGAGTCTCGAAGAACTGCCCGAGCAGGGTCCGGATCTCCCGATCGTCATCGACGATGAGCAGATGCGGCCGGTCGCTCGCGGAGGCGATCATGGGGCCGGAGCCTATCTCCGGAACCGGGACCGTCGTGTAATCAATTGTTCGATTGCGGCCGTCCGGGCCTATCGACCCGCCAGGCCGGCGCGCCGGAATGGAACCGCAGCTCATCGTCCGGCTGCGTCGCGAGTCGTGCCTCGCGCGCGGCGAGCTCGCCGAGCCGCGCACGCCAGGTGTCCTCGGACTGCCGGCGCGCGAGCTCGAGATAGCGCTCGAAGTGCCGCGCCTCGGAGCGCGCGAGTCCCGCGTAGAGCTCCGCGAGCGGGGCCGTGAGCCGCGGCGCGAGCAGCTCGAAGCGCTCGCACGAGCGCGCCTCGACGAGCGCGGCGGCGAGCAGCAGATCGAGCTTGCGCCCGGGCTCCGCCGAGCGCAGGAACGAGCGCAGACCCGCGCCGTAGCGCCCCGGCGTGAGGCGGAGCGCCGGCACTGCGAGCGCCTCGATCACGCGCTGCACTTGCTCGAAGTGCCGCAGCTCCTCGCGCGCGAGCCGCGAGAGCGCGGCGCAGAGCGGCCGGTCGAGCGGATAGGCGAACATCAGCGACAGCGCCGTGGAGGCCGCTTTCTTCTCGCAGTTTGCATGGTCGAGCAGCAGCTCCTGCCAGCGTTCGGCCGCCGCATCCACCCACGCGGGCGGCGTCCGCGAGCGTAGCACCGCCCCGAGATCGACCCCCGAGGAGTCCCTCATGCGACCCGCTCGACCGAGCAAAGCTCCTCGAGCGCCTGCTGCAGTGCCGCCGCCGCCGCCGCGGCGGACTCGAACCGGTCCGCGGGGGCCTTCGCGAGCAGCTTCCCGAGCAGCGGCTGCAGATTCGCGAGCGGCTCCGCAAGCACCGGCACCGGCGCCTTGCGGTGCAGGTAGATGATGGCCATGGGGTTGTCTGCCGTATAGGGCTTGCGGCCGCAGAGCATTTCGTAGAGCACCACGCCCAGGCTGTAAAGATCGCTGCGCGCATCGATCGGCTCCGCGTGACCCTGCTCCGGGCTCATGTAGTGCGGCGTGCCGCAGATGAGATTCGGGTCCGTTGCATCGAGCTCCAGCGCTTGCTTGGCGAGCCCGAAATCGATGAGCGCGAGCGAGCCGTCCTCGCGCATCATGACGTTTCCCGGCTTCAAATCCCTGTGCAGCACGCCGACGGCGTGGATGGCCGCGAGTGCGCAGGCGAGCTGCAGCGCGATGCGCAGCGCCTCCGTGGGGCTCACCCCCGCGCGCACCCGCTTGCCGAGATCCCCTCTGGGAAAGTATTCCATCACCAGGAACGCATGCTCGTCGCTCACGCCCAAATCTAACGAGCGCACCACACAGGGCACCACCAAGCGCTGCATGATCTCGTGCTCGGCGAGGAAGCGCTTGAACGTGTCGTCCGGCGCGCCCTCCGAGAGCCGATCGCGCGCGACTTTGATGGCCGCGAGCTCGGGCTCGCGCTCGCGCTCGGCCAGGTAGAGCTCCGAGATGTGCCCCCTCGCGAGGCGGCGCACGCAGCGGTAGCCCGGAATACGCACGCCGCCGAAGCGCGCGCTGACGAGCCCGGCTGCCTCGTGCTCGATGCGCTCATGAGCATGCCGCTCGGCCGCGGCCTTGAGCGCCGCGATGAGCGCTTCGTGCCGGCTCCTTGCCTTGTCGAAGACAGCGCTCGCGCCGAGCTCGCGGGCGCGGCGGACGAGTGCCTCGTCCCCCGCGGCGGTGAACAGCACTATGGGAGCGAACCCCGGGCGGGAAGCGAGGCTCTCGAGCGGCCCCAAGTCCCCCGCGCAGGCGAGCAGCACCGCATCGAAGCCACTCGCGAGAATCTCGGGCGCGAGCGGTCCGCGAGCCGACGGCTCGTATTCGCAGCACAGCGCGTGCGGCCAGCGGCAGCTCACGTGGTGTCGCAGCAGCGCACGGTACTCGGCATCGTCGTCGATGAGCAGCAGTCTCACGGCTGCCTCGAGCCGCCGGCCGCGAGCCACTCACGCGCGGCGCGCGGCGGGAGCTTCAGGCCGAGCACCAGGTCCCCGACGTTCGTTCCGGTCGGCCCGGTGTGCACCAGGTCGCCCGCCGCCGCGAGCGCCTCGCCGGAGCTCGCGCGGCGCAGACAGTCGTCCACATCGAGCCCTGCGCAAGCGATGCGCGCGCAAGTCTCGCCGTCGACGAGCCCGCCCGCATCCGGTGTCGGGCCATCGGTGCCGTCCGTGCCGGCGGCGAGCAGGCAAAGATCCTCACGGCCCGCGATCAGCCTCGCGCAGGCGAGGGCGAGGTGCTGGTTGCGCCCGCCGTGCCCCGGATGCGCGGGCAGCTCGAGCACCGATTCGCCGCCCCAGGCGCGCAGCTGCGCCGTCCCGAGGGCGAGCTCGTGCGAGAAGCGTACCGCGAGCTCGGACGCGTCGCCGTCGAAGCGCTCCGGCGCAGCCTGTGCCGCGAGGCCGGCCGACCTCGCGCGCACCGCCTGGAGCGCCTCGGTGACCGAGGCGATCACGATCCGCTCCACATCGTCCGTGCCGCCCGCGCGTCCTGTTGCACCGCCGCGCTCGCCCGCGCCGCCCGCAGGCCGAGGCGCCGGGCCGAGGAGCCCCGAGCCGATGACCGCCGGATCGTCTCCCGGCACGTCGGAGATGAAAAGCGCAAGCGCCCGCTGCCCGCGAAGCCGCGCCGCGAGGCGCCCTGCCTTGAGGCAGGAGATCCGTCCCCGGCGCCTGTTGAGCTCCCCGATCGGGAGGCCGCGTGCGAGACCTTCCGTGTTGAGGCGCTCGAGGTCGGCGTAGCCCGCGCCCGGCGCGAGCACCTCGACGAGACTCGATGCGCCGCCGGAGATGAGGCACAACGGCTGCACGTCGGCCGGCATCTCCTCGAGGAAGGCGAGCACCCGCTCCCCAGCCGCGAGCGAGCGCTCGTCCGGCAGGGGATGCCCGCACTCGCGCGTCTCGAGCCCCTCGAGCGCGAGGATCTCAGGGTCGAGGTGTCCGTCCTTCGTGATGACGAGCCCCCGCTCGAGCGCCGGCCCGAGCGCATCTCGGGCCCCGAGCATCATGCGGGAGGCTGCCTTGCCGATCGCGATGGCCCAGCACCGCCGGCGCTCCTCACGGGGGTCGTCCCGCGCCGCTCGCGCGCTGAGCGCCTCGCGCGTACACCGCCGCCCCTCGACTGCACCGAGGGCCGCGCCGAACAACTCGAGCAAGATTCGCCGGCGCGGATCCTCTCGATCCAGCACCTCAGGGAGCTCCCGGCGCGGCTCCGGTCCCGCCGCAGTCCTGCACATCAGGACGCATGCACTACCTTGAGGGGCGCGCGCTCCGCGGCATTGCGGCGCGTCCTGGCTTCGTCGGAGCGCTCGAGCTGCAGCCGCTCGAGGTACTCCCGGGTCACATCCCCGGTGACGTACTCGCCCGAGAAGCACGAGGTATCGAACTCCGTGATGCTGGCATCGTCGTGGCGGCACGCGGCGACGAGGTCATCGAGGTCCTGGTAGAGGAGCCAGTCCGCGCCGATGAACCGCCGCACCTCCTCGAGGCTGCGGCTGCTCGCGACGAGCTCGCTCGCCGCAGGCATGTCGATGCCGTAGACGTTCGGGAAGCGCACGGGAGGGGCCGCGGAGGCGAAGTACACTTTGCGCGCGCCGGCCTCGCGCGCGAGCTCGACGATCTGCGCGGAGGTCGTGCCCCGCACGATCGAATCGTCGACGAGCAGCACGTTCTTGCCGCGGAACTCGAGATCGATCGCGTTGAGCTTGCGGCGCACCGAGCGCTCGCGCATATCCTGGCCCGGCATGATGAAAGTGCGGCCGATATAGCGGCTCTTCGTGAAGCCCTCGCGATATTTGAGGCCGAGCCGCTGCGCGACCTGCAGCGCGCTCGTGCGGCTCGTGTCGGGAATGGGGATGACGACGTCGATGTCGTGTTCGGGGTGCTCGCGCAGGAGCTTCTCCGCGAGCCTGTCGCCCATGCGCATGCGTGCGCGGTACACCGAGATGTTGTCGATGATCGAGTCGGGACGCGCGAAGTAGACGTACTCGAAGATGCACGGCGTGTGCCGCACCGCCGGAACGCACTGCTGGGCCGTGAGGCGCCCCTGCGTGTCGATGAAGACCGCCTCGCCCGGACCCACGTCCCGGACCAGCCGGAACGACAGCATGTCGAGCGCGACGCTCTCTGAAGCCAGCATCCACTCCGGGCCCCGCGGCGTCTCGCGCATGCCGAGCACGAGCGGCCGGATGCCGTTCGGGTCGCGGAAGCCGAGCACGCCGTGCCCGATGATCATCGCAACGGCGGCATAGCCGCCGCGGCAGCGCCGGTAGACCGCGCCGAGCGCCGCGAACACATCGCCCGCCATGACGCGCGGAGTGCCGAGGCGCTGCAGCTCCGAGGCGAACACGTTGAGCAGCACTTCGGAGTCAGAGGACGTGTTGAGATGGCGCCGGTCCTCGCGGCGCAGCACCTCGGCGAGCTCGGCGGCGTTGGTAAGATTGCCGTTGTGCGCGAGACAGATGCCGTACGGCGCATTGACGTAGAAGGGCTGCGCCTCCGAGGCGCTGTCGCAGCCCGCCGTCGGGTAGCGCACGTGTCCGATCCCGATGTTCCCCTTGAGCTCGAGCATGTGATGGTGCTGGAACACGTCGCGCACGAGGCCACTGCCCTTGCGCACGCACAGCTCGCCCTCGCTCGAGGTCACGATCCCGGCCGCGTCCTGGCCGCGGTGCTGCAGCACCGTGAGTGCATCATAGAGCCGCTGGTTGGCGGGACTCTTACCGACGATGCCAGCGATGCCACACATGCCAGTCTCCTGTCACCCGGCGGCGCGTTCAGCCCCGGGCCCGAGCACGGTGCGGTGCTCGTCCCGGCGCTCGAGCGCGTCGCCCACGAGCAAGCGCACGCCGCTCGCGATATCGACGCCATAAGGGATCAGCACCGACTTGCGCCACCAGCGCTCCCCGTCGAGTCGCAGCGTCTGGCAGAAGAGCACCAGCACCCCGAAGATCACGAGGCTGCGCGCGATGCCGAACACGAATCCCATGAACCGGTCCGTGGCGCTGAACATCGAGAGCCGCACGAGACGCACCACGATCGCGGCAACGCCCGCGCCCACGAGCAGCACCGCGAAGAGCAGGATGGCTCGCGCCGTCCACAGCCGTACGGCGGGATGGGAGAGCACCCCCCCGAGGTAGGGCTCGAGCCGCCCGGCGAGCTTCCAGGCGACGAGCAGCGCCACGATCCAGGTGATGAGCGCGATGATCTCGCGCAGGAAGCCGCGCGCAACGCCGACGATGGCCGAGATGACGACGAGGGCGATGATCAGATAGTCGACGACGGTCATGGAGGCGCGGAGCCCCTGTGCGGTGCGCGCCCGTGCGGCGCGCGGCGCGGATTGTACTAGAGCGCCGCGGACGCCGCCTGTGAGCTGGTCCCAAGCTCGAGAGGCGAACCTCCGCGGCTACCGCGGGCGCTCGAGAAGCGCCCCAGCGTGGCCCTGCGAGCGCAGCCGGCGCGCGACGCTCGCAGCGGCCGCGCGGTCGCGCTCGGGCCCGACGCGCACCCGGTACCAAATACGGCCGCGGCTCACGCCCCGCGTGACGAAGGCCCCAAATCCCTTGCGGGCGAGCGCACGCACCAGCCGCTCCGCATGGCTGCGGGTCGTGAAGCTGGCGACTTGCACGGTCCATCCTGCAGTTTCCTCATGAGGCGCCGGGCGGCCTGCGGCCTTCGCTCGCGGCTGCGATTGGGCCGGTCGCCGCGGCGCCTGCGCCGGCGCAACGCGCGCCGCAGCGCCGCCAGCAGCAGCCCCGGGCGGCACCCCGGTCCCTTCGGAGGCGGAGGTCGCCGCAGACCCAGGGGTCGGGGCCGTCGCAGGCCCAGCAACCGCCCCAGACCCAGGGGCCGCCACCGGTGCGGCAGTCGCCGCAGGCCCGGGAACTGGCGCGACCGCGGGAGCCGCCGCCGGAGCCCTGCCGCTTCCACCGCCGGCGAGCGGAATGGTCAGCGTGCGCACTTCGGGGCCGCCGGCCGTCGCAGTCTGAGGCGGCGGCGGGGCGCGATCCGAGGGGCCGGAGAGCAGCTCCGGCACCAGCAGCACGACGGCGGCGACGAGGATCACCGCGCCGGTCAATCGCTCTTTGGCTCGAGTCTGCACTTGGGGGCGGCCGATCGAAAGCTCAAGCGTTCCCGCGGGCGTGGCCGGATCAGCCGACCTCAGTATAGCCGAGCCAGCGCAGCGCCGAGCCGACCGTGCCGAAGGAGCCGAGCACGACGATGCGGTCGCCTGGGCGTGCGCGAGCGCTCGCGAGCTGGCACGCGTCCGAGACGTCATCGGCAAGCAGCGGCGCGTGCATCACTTCCGCGAGCCGCTCAGCCACCTCCGAGGCGGACGATCCGCGCGGGCCGGGCAAGCCGCACACGATCCATTCGTCGATCGATGACGCGAGCGCGCGGCCGATCGCCGGTGCGTCCTTGTCACGAAGAATGCTCGCCACGGCGTACGTCTTTCCGGCGACCGGGCGAGCGCGCAGATGCGACGCCAGCACCTGCGCGGCCGGCTCGTTGTGTGCGACGTCGAGGATCCATTCGACGGTCCCGCCGGGCACGGCCCCGACCGAGGCGCTCGGCACCTCTAGAATTTGGAAACGGCCTGGCAGCCGCGTCGCGCGCAGCGCCTCCGCGACAGCCTCCCGACGCAGCGGGTTGAGCCCTGGCAGGCACTCGTAGGCGGCGAGTGCCGTCGCCGCATTGCGGAACTGGATCCCGCCGGCGAGCGCCGGCGCGGGCAAGTCAGGCAGCGTGGCCGCGAGCCCCCGGTAGGTCCACGTCTCGCCTGTCATGCGGAAGTCGAACTCGCGGCCCGCGACGACCGGACGGGCGTGCAAGCGCTCGATCGTGCCGAAGACGGTCGCAGGCATGTCCGCCGATCCGAGCACGGCGGGGCGCCCGGCGCGAAAGATCCCGGCCTTCTCCGCGCCGATCGCATCGAGCGTGTCGCCGAGCCAGTCGCGATGGTCGAGCCCCACGGAGCACACCACGCCTACGTCGGCATCGACGATGTTGGTGGCATCGAGGCGGCCGCCGAGCCCGACTTCCAGCACTGCCACCTCCACCTGCCGATCCGCGAACAGCTGCAGCGCGGCGAGCGCGTTGTACTCGAAGAACGTGAGCGTCGTGCGGCCTCGAGCCCGCTCGATCCGCTCGAAGACCTCGACCAGCTCGGCATCGGCGGCCTGCCGACCTTCGACCCGCACCCGCTCGTTGTAGCGCAGCAGGTGCGGCGAGGTGAGGCTCCCGGTGCGATGCCCGCACGCGCGCAGGACCGCGTCGAGGTAGGCGACCGTCGAGCCCTTGCCGTTCGTTCCGGCGACGGTGATGACGCGATAGCGCGGGCGCGCGAGCCCGAGCT
>JBOHZT010000058.1:0-13982 GCA_050738535.1 Steroidobacteraceae bacterium | reverse complement strand
CGTGGACGAGCTGTTCGAGAAGATCGGGCTCGGCGAGCGGCTCGCGCCGCTCGTGGCGCGCCGCCTCCTGCCGTCGGAGCCGCGGCCGGCGAGCACGGCGCCCGCGCCCCTCGCCATCGCCGGCACGGAGGGCCTCCTCGTCACCTACGCGCATTGCTGCTACCCGATTCCCTACGATCCGATCTTCGCTTTCCTCTCCGCGGGCCGCGGCATCGTCATCCATCGCGAGACTTGCGTGAACGTCGAGGACTACCGCAAGCACCCGGAGAAGTGGATCCCCGTTTCCTGGCAGGCGGTGACGGACCGGTTCTTCAGCTCCGAGATCCGCATCGACGTCCCCAACCGGATGGGCGTGCTCGCTGCCGTCGCCGCGGCGATCGCGAACACCGAGACCAACATCGATCACGTCTCGGTAGAGGAGCGGGACGTCGATACCTCAGCGCTGGTGTTCGAGCTGAAAGTCCGCGACCGCAAGCACCTCGCGCGTATCATCCGCACGATCCGGCGCATGCCCGACGTACTGCGCGTCGCGCGCACGATCGCCGCGCATTCCTCGACAAAGGCCCACAAGCATGACTCGTGAGATCATCCATACCGCACGCGCTCCCCAGGCCATCGGCACGTACTCGCAGGCCGTCCGTGCCGGCAATACGGTCTATGTCTCGGGACAGATCGCGCTCGACCCCGCGACGGGACAGCTCATCACGAGCGACATCGAGGCGGAGATCCGCCGCGTCTTCGACAATCTCGCTGCGATCGCGGAAGCAGCCGGCGGCTCGCTCGCGGATGTCGCAAAGCTCACGGTTTTTCTGACCGACCTCGCGCACTTCGGCAAGGTGAACGAGATCATGCCGACTTACTTCTCGGCCCCGTTCCCGGCCCGCGCGGTGCTCGGCGTGGCGCAGCTGCCGCGCGGTGCCCACGTGGAGGTGGAGTGCATCCTCGCCCTCGGCTGAGGGTCCGCTGCCGATCGTGCCCGACATGGCCGAGGCTGCCTCTCGCCCGATCACGTCCCTTCGCGGCATCGGTGACGCGCTCGCCGGGCGTTTGCGGCGGCTCGGCGTCGAGCGCGTCGAGGATCTGCTCTTCGTGCTCCCGCTGCGCTACGAGGACCGCACGCACATCGCCCCGATCGGCACGCTCGTGCCGGGAGGCCGCGCCGTCGTCGAGGCCGAGGTGCACCTCACGGACATCACCTACCGCCGGCGGCGGCAGCTCATCTCCCGGATTGCCGACGGCTCGGGGTTCCTGACACTGCGGTTCTTTCATTTCTCCGCGGCCCAGGCGAGCGGGCTCGCCCGCGGCACGCGGTTGCGCTGCTTCGGCGAGGTCCGGCGCGGGCCGCTCGGCCTCGAGATGGTACATCCGGAGTACCGCCGGGTGTCGGGCGACGAGCCGCTCGAAGAGCAGCTGACGCCGATCTACCCGGCGACCGAAGGACTGACGCAAGCGCGCCTGCGCACGCTCATCGCGCAGGCGCTCGACCGGCTCGAGCCGCGCGCCGGCGCCGAGCTGGCGGAGATCTCGGACTGGATCCCCGAGGAGGTGCTCGCCAGCTTGCGGCTCCCGCCGCTCGGGGAGGCGCTGCGCTACGTCCACCGGCCCCCGCGCTCGACGCGGCTCGATGAGCTGGCCGCGGGGCGCCACCCGGCGCAGCGCCGCCTGGCGTTCGAGGAGCTGCTCGGACAGCACCTGTGCCTCAAGCTCCTCAAGCGCACGGTGCAGGCGGACGCCGCCTGGCCGCTTGCCGATCCGGAGGGTCTTGCCGCCCGGCTGCTCGAGTCACTGCCGTACACGCTCACGGTGGCGCAGCAGCGCGCCCTGCGCGAGGTCCGCGCCGACCTCGCGGCGAGTCGGCCGATGGTCCGGTTGCTCCAGGGCGATGTGGGCTGCGGCAAGACCGTGGTTGCCGCCGCCGCGGCGGCGCTCGCGGTAGGCAGCGGCTTGCAGGCCGCGCTCATGGCGCCCACGGAGCTGCTCGCCGAGCAGCACTGGAGGAGCCTGACGGGCTGGTTCCAGCCGCTCGGCATCCCCGTGGCGCTGGTGGCGGGACGGGTGCCGGCGCGCACCAGACGGAGCGCTATGGCCGCCATTGCCTCAGGAGAGGTACGGATTGCCGTTGGCACGCACGCATTGTTTCAAAGAGGGATCAATTTTCGCCAGCTCGGACTCATCGTGGTCGACGAGCAGCATCGCTTCGGCGTGCAGCAGCGACTGGAGCTGAAGGAGAAAGGCGCCGTCGCCGGACGCTCTCCGCATCAGCTGGTCATGACGGCGACGCCGATCCCGCGGACGCTCGCGATGACGGCCTACGCCGACCTCGATCTCTCGGTCATCGACGAGCTGCCGCCCGGGCGTACGCCCGTCCGCACGGTCGTGCTTCCCGAGGACCGCCGCCCGGATGTCGTCCGGCGGATCCTCGAAGCCTGCCGCTCTGGAGCCCAGGCCTACTGGGTCTGCCCTCTCATCGACGAATCGGAGGAGCTGCGTTACCAAGCCGCCGAGGAAACGGCCGCGGCCCTGGCCACCGCGCTGCCGGGCATCAGGATCGGCTTGGTTCACGGGCGGCAGCCGCCGGCCGCGAAGGAGCGCGCCATGGCGGGCTTCAAGAGCGGCACGATCCAGCTCCTGGTGGCGACGACCGTGATCGAGGTCGGCGTCGACGTGCCGGCCGCGACCCTCATGGTGATCGAGAATGCGGAGGCCCTGGGCCTCGCACAGCTCCACCAGCTACGCGGCCGCGTGGGCCGCGGCTGCGACCAGAGCGCCTGTGTGTTGCTCTACCGCTCACCGCTCTCGCCGCTCGCCCGCGAACGGCTCGCGGCGATTCGGGAGACACATGACGGGTTCGAGATCGCACGCCGCGATCTGCAGCTGCGGGGGCCGGGCGAGCTGCTGGGGACGCGGCAGGCCGGCCTCGCGCAGCTGAGGATCGCCGATCTCATCCGCGACGCGGATCTGCTGCCCCGGGTGCAGGCGGCAGCGGATCTGATCCTCGAGCGCTACGCCGACCGGGCCGCGCCGCTCGCCGCCCGCTGGGTCGGCGCCGGCGAGCGCTACGGTCGGGTAGGCTAGCCGCATGGCCGCAGCGACCCCCGAGATCCGGATCGAGACTGCGCCGCGCGGGGAGGCGCCCTGGTGGCACCGGCTGGCGCGCCGCCTGCGGGAGTACGGCCTGCTGGCGCGCCTCGACAAGCCCATCGGATTCTGGCTGCTGCTGTGGCCGGTCCTGTGGGCGCTGTGGATCGCCGGCCGCGGACGGCCCGCGCAGAAGGTCCTGGTCATCTTCGCGGCCGGCGTCCTCGTGATGCGCGCGGCCGGGTGCGTCATCAACGACTTCGCCGACCGCAACATCGATCCGCACGTCAGGCGCACGCGGGAGCGGCCGCTCGCGGCGCGCCGCGTCTCGCCCCACGAGGCGCTCGCGCTCTTCGCAGCGCTCGGGCTCGCCGCCGTGTGGCTCGTGACACGGCTCGATGCGCTCACGGTGGAGCTCGCCGCGGTCGGGGCCGTGCTCACCGTGTCGTACCCCTTCGTGAAGCGCTTCTTCGCGCTCCCGCAGCTGTACCTCGGGATCTCGTTCGGCGGCTGGAGCGTGCCGATGGCGTTCGCGGCCGAGACGCGCACGCTCCCGCGCGTGGCGTGGGTGCTGTTCCTCGCGGCGGTGATCTGGGCGGTGATCTACGACACGATCTACGCCATGGTCGATCGCGAGGACGACCTGAAGCTCGGCGTGAAGTCGACCGCGATCCTGTTCGCGGACATGGACAAGACGATGATCGGCCTACTGCAGGGGCTGATGCTGCTCGCGCTCGCGCTCGCCGGCCGGGACATGCGTTTCGGCCCCTGGTACTTCGCCGGACTCGCCGCGGCCGCGCTCCTGTTTGCGTATCAGCAGTGGATCATCCGCCGCCGGGAGCCGGCGGCTTGCTTCCGCGCTTTCATCAACAACAACTACGTGGGGATGGTCATTTTCGTCGGGATCGCGCTGCAGTACGTCTACGGGAGCCGCTGATTGTCGCCTAGCGCGGCCTCGCCAAGTTGACATCCGGCGGCGCTTCCCCGACCCTGGCGCCCGCCATTCCCGCAAGGTCACGAACCCGCATGACTCGCCCCGCCTCGCTCGCGACCGCCCCGGCCGCCATTCGTCATGATTGGACGCTCGAGGAGGTCGAGGCGCTGTTCGCGCTCCCGTTCATCGATCTCGTTCTCGCGGCCCAGAGCATCCATCGCACCCATCACGAGCCGAACACGGTGCAGATGAGCACGCTCCTGTCCATCAAGACCGGCGCGTGTCCCGAGGACTGTGCGTATTGTCCGCAGAGCGTGCGGTACGACACGGGTCTGTCGCGCGAGGCCCTGATGGAGGTCGAAGCGGTGCGCGAGCGAGCCAAGGCGGCCAAGGCGGCCGGCGCGACACGATTCTGCATGGGCGCCGCGTACCGCTCGCCGAAGCCAAAGGATCTCGCGGCCATCTGCGCGATGGTGCGCGAAGTGAGCGCCCTCGGTCTCGAGACTTGCGCGACGCTCGGCATGCTGACGCCCGCGCAGGCGCTCGAGCTCAAGGAGTCCGGCCTCGATTACTACAACCATAACCTCGATACCTCCGAGGAGTACTACGGCGAGATCATCTCGACGCGCACCTACCAGGACCGCCTCGATACGCTCGATGCGGTGCGGACGGCGGGCCTCAAGGTGTGCTGCGGCGGCATCGTCGGCCTCGGGGAATCCGTGCGCGACCGGGCGAAGCTGCTCCTCACGCTCGCGAATCTGCCCCAGCATCCGGAGAGCGTGCCCATCAACGAGCTCGTCCAGGTGCCGGGAACACCGCTGTACGGGAAGGCGGCTCCGGTCGATCCGCTCGATTTCGTCCGCACGCTCGCGGTGGCGCGGATCACGATGCCGCGGTCGCACGTCCGGCTGTCCGCGGGCCGCACGTCGATGAGCGACGAAATGCACGCGCTGTGCTTCCTCGCGGGCGCCAACTCCATCTTTTTCGGCGAGCAGCTGCTCACGACCGGCAACCCCGATACGGAGCACGACCGCCAGCTCCTCGCGCGGCTCGGCTTGAGACCCGAGGATCATGCGACCGCGACCGCGCGAGCTTGACGCCGCCCTCGCCGAGATCGAGCGACAGCATTTGACGCGCGAGCGCCGGACCGTCGAGGCGCTCGGCGGTGCGCTCAAGGGCGCGTTCGACGCTCCGGGGGGCGCGGAGGTGGTTGCGGACGGCCGCCGGCTCGTCAATTTCTGCGGCAACGACTACCTCGGCCTCGCACGCCATCCGCAGGTGGCCGAAGCGCTCCGGAGAGGGGGCGCGGACTGGGGCGTCGGCAGCGGCGCCTCGCACTTGGTGACGGGCCACGGCGCCGAACATGCGCGTCTCGAGGAAGAGCTGGCCGCCTACGTCGGCCGGGAGCGCGCGCTGCTCTTCTCCACCGGCTACATGGCAAACCTTGCCGCGATCACGACGCTCGCAGGATGGGGCGATCTCGCGCTCCTCGACCGCGCGAGCCACGCCTCGCTCATCGATGCTGCCCTGCTCTGCGGCGCTCGATGGCATCGGTATCCGCATGGCGACGCCCGTGCGGCCGACCGCGCGCTCGGTGCAGCGCAGGCGGCTGGCGCCTCCGATCCGCGCGGCTGCCTCGTCGCGACGGATGGGGTCTTCAGCATGGACGGGGACATCGCCCCGGTCGCGGACCTCGCCCGCAGCGCCGCGGAGCATGAGGCCTGGCTGGTGGTCGACGATGCCCATGGACTCGGCGTGATCGGCGCGACTGGCCGCGGCACGCTCGAGCATCTCGGCGGCCTCGATGCCGAGGCGGTCCCGGTGCTTGTCGGCACGCTCGGCAAGGCGTTCGGCACGTTCGGCGCTTTCATCGCCGGCTCCCGGGCACTCATCGAGCTCCTCATCCAGCGTGCACGCAGCTACATCTACACCACGGCGTTGCCCCAGGCCCTCGCCGCGGCGACTCGGGCGGCGCTCACAGTCGCGCAGCGGGAAGCCTGGCGCCGGGAGCGCGTCCTCGCACTGACGCAGCGCTTTCGCGCCGCGGCGCGCGAGCGGGCGCTGCCGCTCGCCGCCTCGCAGACGCCGATCCAGCCGGTCCTCATCGGGGAGCCCGAGGCGGCGGTGGATGCGAGCCGCAAGCTGCTCGAGGCGGGATTCTGGGTGGCGGCGATCCGGCCGCCCACCGTGCCGCGCGGCACGGCGCGGCTGCGTATCACGCTCTCCGCCGCCCACACCGAAGCTCAGGTGGATGCGCTCGCGGATGCGCTCGCGAGCGCTCTGCAGGCCAACACGCCGCCTCGGCAGACCGTCCGATGAGCGGGGCCGGAACTGAGGTCAACCGAGCGGGCTCCTCGGCGCCCGCCGGGGCAGCCGGCGCTCGAGGCGAGCGGCCCTTCGGGCTCGACCGAGCGGGCGTGCGGCGATCCTTCGAGCGGGCGAGCCGCAGCTACGACGGCGCGGCAGTGCTCCAGGCTCGCACGCGGCGGGAGCTGCTCGATCGGCTGCGTCCGATGCGGCTCGAACCTCGCGTAGTGGTCGATCTCGGCGCCGGTACGGGCCATGGCGCGCGCGAGCTCAAGCGGCTCTATCCGCGGGCCACGGTGGTCGCTCTCGATATCAGCTTCGGGATGCTGCGCGAGGCGCGGCGGCGCAGCCGGCCGTTCCGGCGGGTCGCGCGGGTTTGCGCGGATGCTTTCCGACTGCCGCTCGCCGATGCGAGCGTGGGGCTCATCTTCAGCAATCTGCTGCTGCAATGGTGCGATCCGCTCGCCGCCGTCGCCGCCGAGATCGCGCGCGTGCTCGCGCCGGAAGGATTCCTCTCGTTCAGCACGCTCGGGCCGGACACCCTGAGGGAGCTGCGCGCGGCCTGGTCCGCCGCCGACGAGGCGAGCCACGTCAATGCCTTTCTGGACATGCACGACGTGGGAGACATGCTCGGGGGCGCGAGGCTGGCGGAGCCGGTGCTCGATGTCGAGCGGGTCGAGATCACCTATCCCGAAGTGCTCGAGCTGCTGCGCGATCTGAAGGCGATCGGCGCGCACAACGTCGCCTCCGCGCGCTCCAGGGGTCTCACCGGCCGACGCAAATGGCGCGCGATGACCGCGGCCTACGAGGCCTTCCGCCGCGACGGACGCCTGCCGGCGAGCTACGAGGTGGTCTACGGCGCGGCCTGGGGCGGGCAGCCGCGGCGCGCCTTCCGAGCGGCCGCGGACAGTGAGGGGGAAATCAGCGTGCCCACGGATTCGATTCGGCGGCACCGCCATCCGCGGGCGCCCGATCCGCGATCGAAGCGCGAATGACCGCCCCGCGCCCCGATCCCGATGTACCCAGCGCCCGTGGCGACCCTGGCGGCCGTGGCGCCGGCACGCGCGGCGCGAGCGGGACTCGCAAGGCTCCGCAGGAGCCCCGCGGGCTCTTCATCGCCGGCACGGATACGGAGATCGGCAAGACCCGAGCCGCCGTGGCAGTCACCCGCGCGCTCGCCAGATCAGGCCTCGCGGTCGCCGCAATGAAGCCCGTGGCGGCGGGCGCCCTCGACACGCCGGACGGCCGCCGCAACGGGGACGCTCTCGCGCTCGTCGCGGCCGCGAGTCTTCCCGCGCGGTACGCGCTCGTGAACCCGTACTGCCTGGCCGCGCCGATCTCACCGCATCTCGCCGCCGCCGAGGAGCGCGTCTCGATCGACCTCGGTGTCATCGCGGCCGCGTTTCGCGAGCTCGCGCGGCCGGCCGATTGCGTGATCGCCGAGGGCGCGGGCGGCTGGCTCGCGCCGGTGAGCGAGCGCCACACCATGGCCGACGTGGCGCTGGCGCTCGGACTGCCGGTCGTCCTCGTGGTGGGGCTCAAGCTCGGTTGCCTCAACCACGCGCTCCTCACCGCCCGCGCAATCGGGGCGAGCGGCCTCGCTCTCGCGGGCTGGATCGGCAACGGCATCGATCCTCGCTTCGAGCGTCTCCCGGAGAATCTCGCGACGCTGGAGCGGCTGCTCGGCCGCCCCCCACTCTTCGTGCTAGGTCATGAGGCTCGGCGGGTTGCCCCGGACCCGGCCCGAGCTCCCGACGGAGTGCCCCTGGACACTGCTGTCGAGCTTCCGCAGAGGACCCGCGAGGCGCTCGCGGCCCTGCTGCACGCCGCGTGACGGACAGGATGGGCTTTCGGCGCGCCTAATATGGCACCCATGACCCGCCAGGCTTTGCGGGTATAAGCTTTTGTCTTGAATCGTGACTCGTCTGCGGTAACATGTATTTGCGGTGTTCGTTTTCTCCGCGTGTTGAGCTCGAGGGCGCAGATCTCGTGGACGCCACGCCACCCCAGCGCATCGAGATCGCTCCGAACTGCTCCTTGAGCGTGAAGGGTGCGTTGTTGGTTTTCGGTGGCGCTTGCTTTAGCTCCTTTTCCGTGGCGGGCCTGATGGCCGCGATCGGCTTCTGGCCGGTGCTGCCGTTCACGGGGCTGGAGATGGTCGTCCTCGCCTGGGCGCTGAAGCGCAGCCTCGCCCGGCGGCAGCAGAGCCAGACCATCACGATTTCCGAGCGCGACGTGCTCGTCGAATCCCGGATGGGGGCACAGTGTGTCCGGGTTGTGTTCCCGCGGCACTGGGCACAGGTTAAACTGCGGCGCCCGCCATCGCGCGTGTCCCCGAGCCGTCTCGTCATCGAGTCGCACGGCCGCCAGTGCGAGGTGGGGGATTTCCTGAACGAGGAGGACCGCCGGGGGCTCGCCGCGAGGCTGAGCCGTCTGATCGGTCGCATCAACGAGTCGCCCACCCTGGCGTGAGCGAATCGCCGCGAGTGGTGTTTTGCCGGCGCGCGCACGCGCGCGCCGCCGTGGATGGGCGCCGATGTACGGCGCCCTCGAGGACTGCGGGGCGCGAGCCCGGAAGAGTTAGGTGATGTTCCATAAAATTGCCCCGAGGCTCGCCGCGCTGCCGGCATTGCTCCTGTGCTCCATTCCCGCCGCGCACGCCGCTTCCGGATGGAGCGAGCTCAACCTGCCGAAAGGCGTGACCGTCATCTCCCGCGAGATGTACGGCCTCAGCATGACCGTGTTCTGGGTCTGCGTCGCGATCGCGGTCGTGGTGTTCAGCATCATGATCTTCTCGATGGTGCGGTATCGGCACTCGAAGGGCGCGGTCCCGGACACGACGCTCACCCACAACACCAAGATCGAGGTGCTGTGGACGATCATCCCGGTCTGCATCCTGATCGGCCTCGCGATCCCCTCGGCCCGGGTGCTGCTGCAGCTCTCCGACGTGCGCGGCGCCCAACTCACCGTCAAGGTAACCGGCTTCCAGTGGGGCTGGCATTACCAGTACCTGAAGACGGGGGTCAGCATCTACTCGAAGCTCGCCGCGCTGGACAACCGCGTCCGCGAGCTCGATTCGGGGATCAATCCCGATACGGTGCCGCACTACCTGCACAACGTCGATCATCCGCTCGTCGTGCCCGTCGGCACCAAGGTCCTGCTGCTCATCACCTCCGACGACGTAATCCACTCCTTCTGGGTGGAGGACCTCGGGGTCAAGCGGGATGCGATTCCCGGGTTCATCAATGAGTCCTGGTTCGAAGTCGATCCCGGCAAGGTCGGCGTGTACCGGGGCCAGTGCACGGAGCTTTGCGGCCGCGGCCATGCCTACATGCCGATCGTCGTCGACGCCGTGAGCAAGGCCGACTTCGCCGCATGGATGAAACAGCAGACGGCCGCGCTGAAGCCGCAACAGGCGGCGGCGACTGCCCGGTCGGGGGCGGCGACGAGCTGAGCCCGTCGGCGGGGCCCGAGCGCCCGCCGGGGAACACCATCATGACGCCTGTCACATTGAGATCGATATCGAGCGAGACCCACCATGGCTGAGCGCACATACAACGACGTAGTCGAGGCCGAGCCCACCCTCCAGGAGGAGCAGGAGGATCACGCGCACAAGCCGCACGGCTGGCGCCGCTGGGTCTTCGCCACCAATCACAAGGACATCGGCACGATGTATCTCGTGCTGAGCGCCGTGCTGTTCCTCATCGGCGGCTCCTACGCCATGGTGTTCCGCGCCGAGCTGTTCCACCCCGGACTGCAGCTCGTCGATCCGGAGACGTTCAACGCCCTCGTCACCATGCACGGCCTGTTCATGATCTTCGGGGCCATCATGCCGGCGTGGGTAGGGCTCGCGAACTGGATGATCCCGATGCAGATCGGGGCGCCCGACATGGCCCTCCCGCGGCTCAACAATCTCTCCTTCTGGCTGCTGCCGTTCGCGTTCCTGCTGCTCATCGCGACCTGGTTCGTGCCCGGCGGCCCGCCGGCGAGCGGCTGGACGATGTACGCGCCGCTGTTCGTGCAGCAGGGCGACTCGTTCCCGATGACGATCTTCGCCATCCACATGATGGGAGCGTCCTCGATCCTCGGCGCCGTCAACGTGATCGTGACGATCATGAACATGCGCGCCAAGGGCATGGGGCTGCTGCGGATGCCGATGTTCGTGTGGGCCTGGCTCGTCACGGCGTTCCTGCTCATCGCCGCGATGCCGGTGCTCGCGGGCGCCATGACGATGCTGCTCACCGATCACTTCTTCGGCACGTCGTTCTTCAACGCCGTCGGCGGCGGCGACCCGATCATGTACCAGCACATCTTCTGGTTCTTCGGGCACCCGGAGGTCTACATCATGGTGATGCCGGGCTTCGGGGTGATCTCGGAGATCATCCCGACGTTCTCGCGCAAGCCGCTGTTCGGCTACGAGACGATGGTGTACGCGATCGCGTGCATCGGGTTCCTGTCGTTCATCGTCTGGGCCCATCACATGTTCTTGACCGGCATTCCGGTCGCGGCGCAGCTGTTCTTCATGCTGACGACGATGCTGATCGCCGTCCCGACGGGCGTGAAGATCTTCAACTGGACGGCGACCATGTACAAGGGGTCGCTTTCCTTCGAGCCCCCGATGCTGTTCGCGATCGGGTTCGTCATCATGTTCACGATCGGCGGGCTCTCGGGCCTGATGCTCGCCCTGGTGCCGGCGGACTACCAGTACCACGGCACCTACTTCGTGGTGGCCCACTTCCACTACGTGCTGGTGCCCGGGTCGGCGTTCGCCATTCTCGGCGCCGTGTACTACTGGCTGCCGAAGTGGTGCGGCAACATGTACGACATGAAGCTCGCGAAGTGGCACTTCTGGCTCTCGACCATCTTCGTCAATGTGCTGTTCTTCCCGCAGCACTTCCTCGGCCTCGCCGGCATGCCGCGCCGCATCCCGGACTATGCCGTGCAGTTCACCGACTGGAACATGGTGTCTTCGATCGGCGCCTGGTGCTTCGGGGCCTCCCAGATCCTGTTCCCGATCATCGTCATCAAGTGCATCCGCAGCGGCAAGCGCACCACGGGGCGCGTCTGGGAAGGCGCGCGCGGGCTCGAGTGGGAGCTGCCGTCGCCGGCGCCCTACCACTCGTGGGGTGATCCGCCCACCGAGGCCGCCATCGCGCGCGGTGCCTCGCATTGAGCGACGGTGAATCGTCCCCGATGACCGCTTCGGACAGGGATGCCGAGAAGGATGCTGGGCGGCGCAAGCGCGTGCGCCGCTCGGCGATCATCTTTGGAATGGTCGCGCTCTTTTTCTATCTCGGCTTCATCGCGCTCTCCGTCTACCGCGGCACGCGTCCCGGGTACCACCCCCCGGGAGCGCGCGCTCCCGCGGCCGCGCCGCGATGAGGATCGAGGCGCCACGGCGCAACCCGGATACTTCGACAGTAGCGAATGTAGGAAAGACCCATGGCAGAGGCACAGGCCCACTTCCACGATAACGACAAGTACTATGTCCCGCACGGGAGCCCGTGGCCGATCTTCGCATCGGTCTCCGTGTTCACCTGCATGGCCGGCGCGGTCGTCTACCTCAACGACTGGACGGGCCTGTGGTCGCTCATCCCGGGGTTCGCGCTGCTCTTCACGATGTTCGCGTGCTGGTTCCACACCGTCATCGGCGAGAACCAGGAGGGCATCTACAATCTCGAGGTGGACCACTCGTTCCGCATGGGGATGATGTGGTTCATCTTCTCCGAGGTGATGTTCTTCGCGGCCTTCTTCGGCGCGCTGTTCTACGCACGGATCCTGTCGGTGCCCTGGCTCTCCGGCGCGGGCAGCAAGCTCTTCACGCACTTGCTCTGGCCCGCCTTCGACGGCACTTGGCCGAGCAACGGCCCCGGCCACGTCGGCGGCAACTCGGGAATGTTCAGCGTCGTGCCGGCGTTCGGGCTGCCCGCGGTCAACACGCTGTGCCTGCTCACGAGCAGCGTCACGGTGACGATCGCCCATCACGCGCTACGGCAGCAGAAGCGCGGCACGCTCATCCTGTTCCTCGCGCTGACCTTCCTCCTCGGCTTCACGTTCCTCGGCCTGCAGACGCACGAGTACATGGACGCGTACCGCGATCTCGGCCTGAGGCTCACGACGGGAATCTACGGATCGACGTTCTTCATGCTGACCGGCTTCCACGGGCTGCATGTCACGATCGGCGCGACCATGCTGTTCGTCATCTGGCTCAGAGTGCTGCGCGGCCATTTCACGCCGGACCGCCACTTCGCGTTCGAGGCGGTCGCCTGGTACTGGCACTTCGTGGACGTGGTGTGGCTGTGCCTGTTCGTGTTCGTGTACTGGCTCTAGCGGCCGACGCGCGCGGCGGACGAACGGTCCGCCGCTAGCGCGGCTGCAGTCCGTGCGGGGCGATGAGACCTGCCCACCACGCGAGCATGATCAGGAAGAACAGGACGAGCGACAGCCCGACGCGGAACGAGAGCGAGCGGACCATCTTGCGCGAGTCCTCTCGGCCCCCGCCGCGGGCGAGATGAAAGAGCGCGGAACCGAGGCTCACGAGCACCGCGATGAGCAGCAGGACGATGACGAGATGCACGAGGCTTTGCATGGCGGCGATGAGACTCTCGGACATGGACTTGGAAATCGCATTATAGGAGGCCGGAGCAATCGCTGTGCCTATCGTGAGGATCCCGCTCGGCCGGCGCGCGTTCGCGCCCTCGTGGGGAATGACGTTCCTCGCCGCGGCAGTCTGTGCGCTGTTCGTCTATCTCGGCCTGTGGCAGTGGAACAAGGGCGCCCGCCGGGAAGCGGAATGGGCCGCGTTCGCGCGGAGCGCCGATGCGCCCGTGGCGCTCGGCTCGCGGCGGCTCTCCGATCTCGCGCGCTTCGCGCACATCGAGTTCGCCGGGCACTTCGAGGGCGCGCACCAGTTCCTGCTCGACAACACGATCCACGAGGGATACGACGGGTACGACGTGCTGACACCCCTCAAGATCGCGGACGGCGGCCGCGTCCTGCTCGTCAACCGGGGCTGGGTGCCCTTCACGGGATCCCGCAGCCGGCTGCCGAACGTGAGCCTTTCGGTCACGTCCCAGGTGACGCTCACGGGACGGGTGGGCCGCCTGCCGGCTCACGGCCTCGCGTTCGGCGAGGCGCCGCCGCACGCGGGAAGCCGCTGGCCCAAGGTGACGAGCTTCCCCACGATTGCCGAGCTGGCGGCCGTGCTCGGAGAGAAGGTCGAGACAGGCGTGGTGCTGCTCGACCCGAAGGCGCCGTACGGCTACGTGAGGGACTGGTCGCCGCCGGGCATGAAACCCATCAAGAATCTCTTCTACGGGATCCAGTGGTGGAGCTTCGCCGCGACGATTTTTATCATCTGGGCGGTGCTGAGCACTCCGAAGCAGCGCCAGCGCGCGCTGACCGAGGCACAGTGAGGTGCGGCCGGAATGCATAGAGAATTGCCGTGATCGATGAGACGCAGGTGAAGCATGGACCGAGCGGCGCTCGGCCGCCGCAGGACGGCGAAGCGCAGCGTCGCGGCGTGGGCCGCGCCGTCTCCTCGGGCCACGCCTTGCGGGCCCTGGCGATCATCGTGGCCCTGTTCGCGGTTCCGCTAGGCGTCGCCTATCTCCTCCGCGATGTCGTCGGCTGGAGCCCGGTCGGCCACGTGAACCATGGCCAG
>JBOHZT010000057.1:0-14133 GCA_050738535.1 Steroidobacteraceae bacterium | reverse complement strand
GCTCGGCGCCATAGCCGCCTCGCTGGACCGCCGCGATCAAGTCCGCCGGCCGCAGGGCGCCCGAAGCGCCTTCCACGCAAGCGCGCTCGGTCGCGAGATTCACCACCGCACGCTCGACACCCGGCATCGCCGAGAGCACCTTCTCGACCCTCAGCGCACACGTCGCGCAGGTCATGCCCGAGATCGCGAGATCCCGCCTTTCGCGCCCCACGACACCTCCGCCCGGCTAGCCGCCGGAAGGTCGACCCTCGAATCCGGCGGACTCGACGGCGTGGATCAGATCCTGCACGCCGGCCGTCCCGGTCACCGTGGCGGTGCCGCTCGCAAGATCCACCGCGGCGCTCGCCACGCCCGGTACGCCGAGCAGGACCCGCGTGACCGCATTCACGCAGCCGCCGCACGTCATGCCGGAAACCATGAGCTCGAGGGTGGCGGGAGCCGCCGCTCGGGTCGCCGAGATCCCTGCTTGCATCGAGAGTCACTCCTTCTAGTGCGCTGGAACGTATATATGGGGGTTCCAGCGGCTGGAAGGTCAAGAGCGCAACGAGAAAGGGCCCGGGCGGATCTGCTCCGCCCGGGCCCTAAGCTGATCGATCGGATGTCGCGGAGCCTTCAGGGCCCCATCTTCACCCGGATCGTGGCGTACCACTCGCGCGGCGCGTTGTAGTAGCCGCCCACCTCGCCGGCGCCGTAGTTCGGCGATCCCGCGGTGACATACCGGTCGTCAGTGAGGTTGGTGCCGCCCACTGCGAGGTCGTAATCGCCCGACGGCGAGACGTAGTGGAGCGAGGCATCGAACTCGCGCGAGGCCGGCCGCCGCAGTTCCGGGGTATTGAGCGCGTCGTTCCACATCTCCGAGGTGTACGTGAACACGGGGAGGAACTCGATTGTCGCCGAGTTGGGCAACGCGAAGTCGTACTCCGGATTGAACGTGAGCTTCCACTTCGGGGTCTTCGGCAGATGGGCATCGGTCTGAAGGACGAGGGGATACCCTGCGGCATGGGCCAGCCCGGGGATGCTCGGACCATCATAGATGGTGCAGCCCGGGTTATCGCTTCCGACCGTTGTCCTCACGGTCGCAGGACAGACCGTGCTGCCGTCAGCGAGCGCGAACTGCGGAATATTGACGCTCGGAAGCACCGACGTGTAGTACGCATCGATGTACGAAGCGGACCCGTTGAGTTGCAGTCCCGTGTTGCCGATCAACGACTTGAACTGCAGCTCCGCGCCCTTGATCTTGGCATCGCCGGCGTTCTGGTAAACGGGCGAGATGCCCTGCTGGATGTTGAGCTGGATCGAATCGTAGTCGGTGTAATACACATCCGCGTTGACGAGCAGGTGGTGATTGAGCCACTCGGACTTCACGCCGAGCTCCCAGGCCTTCGAGTACTCGGGATGGAACTCGGCATCCTTGGGCGTGGGAATGTAATTCTCCGAGAGGCGTGTCGTCCAGCCGCCCGCCTTGAAGCCCTTGTTCCAGCTCAAGTACGTCATCACGTTGTCGTTGAAGTGGTACTGGATGCCGAGCGAGGGATCGAAAATGTGCCAAGCCTGACTGTCGGGGGTGGCCGGGAAGTAGCGGAAGTAGGGACTGCCGGGGGCCGCCGCGTTCGGGATGATCAGGTTGTAGGGCACCCCGGGCCCGCTGGGCGGCGGGCACGCGGTCTGCCAACACTGCGAGCCGAACGGGAAGTCGTTGAGGTCGCTCTGCCCACCGACGAAGTAGGCCTGGGCCGTCGTGTAGCGTCCGCCCAACGTGAATCCCCAGTGGTCGGTCATGTTGTAGTCGAGGTGGAAGTACGCCGCATAATCCACGTTGTTCACATCGTTGGCGGCGTCATAGACGTACAGCAAGCTCTCGAACGGCACGTAGTCGTGCACGTACCCGGCCTCCTGGAAATAGTAGAGGCCGCCCACGTAGTTGAGCCGGTTATTGAGCGCCTTGCCGAGCAGCTGGAACTCCTGGGAGATCTGCCACTGATGTTGCGCGTCGGTCACCTCTTGCAGCGTCTCGGGCGTGCCATCGAGATCCGTGCCGATGTTCCACTTGATCTGGCGGTAACCGGTGATCGACTTCAGCTGCAGGTTCGGGGTGAAGGTGTACTCGCCTGTGATCGAGAAGCCGAACACCGTATTGATCGCAAAATCGGGACCACTCCCGTAGGTGGTGTCGATGTTCCCGGTCTGGTTGGCCGACGGGATGTCGAGGATGCGCGGCTGAGTTGAACCGTCGTAGGGCAGGCCTGCCGCGATATTGTTGTAGTTGTACGCCGGATTGATCCAAGGATTCTTCGCGTAGAACGCCGTATCCCCTGCCGGCACTCCGACGTAGCCCACGCCGCCCGTCTGCGCGCTCGCGAGCGGCGCACCGCCGATCGACAGGCCCGGAACGCGGGCGCGCGGCTGCAAGCAAGCCGCGCCGAGCGGTCCATACGCCCCAAGCGCACTGGCGGAATTGCTGATGCAGGTGTCGTACAAGGTTGAGAACGTGGACGTACCGAGATTGCCGAAATAGGTCCCGAGGACGGTGTACGGCAACGCAGTCTGGTTCTCGTGCGACCAGTCGCCCGTGAACGTGAAGGTGAGCTTGTCGGAGGCGAACCACAGCCACTTCGTGCGGGCGGAGGTCACGCCCGTTCCGCCATAGTTGTCGGCAGTCTGATAGCCCGCTTTCGGGTACACATTCTGCGGATCCACCACGAACGGCGCATCCCCGAACGGACTGTCGGTCGGATAAGGAATGACCTTCTGCCAGCCGTCCTGGTTCTGCGTCCCGACGGTGAACGTCGTGAGCAGCTTGTCGGAGATGATCGGGATGTCGACCGTGAAGCCGAGGTCGCGGCGGTTGAAGCTGCCGCCGGTCGCCGACCCGATGAAGCGGAACTGATTGCCCGGGGTGTGCGTGATGATGCTGATCGCGCCACCGATGGTGTTGGCGCCGAACAACGTCCCCTGCGGGCCCTTCTCGATCTCGATGCGGTCCACGTCGAGCAGGTTGAGGTTCGCCCCGACCGTGCGCGCGAGATACACACCATCGAGATACACCCCGACACCGGGGTTCAGGTTCATGGCGAAGTCGTCCTGGCCGATGCCGCGGATCGACGCGGAGAGCACCGACCGGTCGCCCGAGAACGGCGCGCCGGCATCGAGATTGACGCCGGGCGTGAGAGCCGTGAGCTCGTGGACGTCGGTGATGTTCATCGACTGGAGCTGCGTCGTGGTGAATGCGCTCACCGCGATCGGAACGTTCTGCACGTTCTCGACGCGCTTGGTAGCCGTGACCACGACCTCCTGCAAGCCGCCGCTCGATGCGCTTGCTGCGGCCGCCGGCGGCGGTGTGGTGGTCGCCTGCGCAAACGCCACACTCGTGCCGAGTGCGAGTACGCCGCTCGCGCATGCCGCGCGTACGGCCCAGGCGAAGCCATTGCGAATGGCGTCTGTCTTCGAAGCTCTCATCATCGTCATGGTGTCCCCCTGAAGACCCACAACCCATGCCACGTCAGAATATCGCAACTTGCTCCCTCGGCGAGCGCACAGTTCGCGATCTGTCTTGTTGGCGCCACGCCACGACCGCGTCCGGAGCGCTCGAAGCCTAGCGCAGCGCAACCGCACGGCGCGCGGATCACAGTGCAGCAGCGTGCCTCCCACAGCGCAACACGCCGCCCGGGGGCACGTGCCGGACGCTCAGCGGTAAGTGTTGTTGGACGTGTGGTCGCCCGCGAGCCAGCGCCGCAGCTCGCCATGGGCCTTCGCGAGCTGAGCCCGCCCGATCTTGTCCACCTCGGGATGATCGAGCGTGAATTCGCAGATCATGCCGTCGGGGTCCGTCACATACACCGAACGGCAGTAGCCGTGCTCGAGGACGTAGCTGCGCGGCGCACCGATGCCCGCCTCCGCGAGCCGGCGCTCGATCCCCTGCTGGGTCTCGCGGTCCACCTTCAGGGCAATGTGATGAAAGGGTGACGGCGGCATCTTCGGCCCGAAGAGGGCCTGGTCCTCGGGCTTGGCGAATTGGAAGAAGGCGAGCGCGCCGCCGTCGCCGAGCCCGAAGAAGCAGTGGCAATACGTCCGCTCGGATCCGAAGAGCTCGTCGCTCTCGCACCAGGTCGCGATGAGCGGCAAGCCGATGATCTCCTCATAGAACCGCCGCGTGGCCTCGAGGTCACCCGAGACGTAAGCGGTGTGGTGCAGCCGACTCGGCAGATGCGTTGCGGTCGCCATGAAAGCCTCCGGTGGGATCGCGCCCCCTCGATCAGGTTCCCGCGGCCATCATAGCGCTCGCACGCCCGCAGCTCGAAGCGCCGCGGCTCGCGCTAGGCCCGTCTGCGCCACAGCCGCTCGGTCGCGATCGCCGCGCCCTCGGCGAGCGACGCGAGCTTCATGAACGCGACCTCCGGATCGATCGGGCCGAAGCCCGCGAAGGTGCCGAACCCGCAGTCCGTCCCCGCCATCACCCGCTCGCGCCCGACGCTGTCCGCGAGGCGGCAGATCCGCTCGGCGACGAGTTGCGGGTGCTCGATGTAGTTCGTGGTGGTGCTCACGACGCCTGGGATCAAGATCTTCTCCGCGGGAATCTCGACCTCCTGGAACACGGTCCATTCATGCGCATGGCGCGGATTGGCCGCCTCGAAGAGCAGGGCCTGGGGTTTGGCCTTGATGACGACCGGCAGCAGTTGCGCGAGCGGCACGTCGTGGTGATGGGGCCCCTCGTAGTTGCCCCAGCACATGTGCATCCGCGCGCGGTCCGCCGGGATGTTCCGCAGCGCGTGATTGAGCACTTCGACGTGCCGCGCCGCAAGCGAGAGATAGTCCTCGATGGTGCGGTTGCGGTACATCGTGTGACGCCCCATGCCGAGATCCGGCGCATCGATCTGCAGCAGGATGCCGCTTCCCGCGATTCCCTCGTACTCGGCCCGCATCGCCTCGGCCACGGCCTCGAGGTAGGCGTCCTGGGTCGGATACCAGTCGTTCGGCTGGAAGAGCGCGATCACGCCGGGGGACGCCGCGTTCATGAAGCCCTCGAGCGGCCGAGTCTCGGGCGCCTGGCCCGCGCTCGCAGCCGCGAGCGCCGCCTTCAGATTCGCAATGTCCGCGGCGAGCGGCTCGAGGCTCTTGACGGCGATCGGACCGACGCACCGCGGCCGGCGGTACTTCGCGGTGGCCCCCGTGTCCGCAAGCTTCTTGAGCAGCCCCGGGAACTCGACCAGATCCTGGCCCGGCTCGCGCGGCGTATCCCCGTCGAACCCGGTGATCCGGTCCCGGATGTAGGTCGCGTAGCTGATCTTGCTCATCTCGCCGTCGCTCGCGACATCGACGCCGGCCGCGGCCTGGCGGCGCACGATCTCCTTGACGGCCGCCGCGATCACCGCAGCCCCGGCCGCGGCATCGGCCGGCTCCCCGCGCTCGCGCGCGAATACCACCTCGGTCACCGCACGGGAGCGCGGCAAGCTCCCGACGTGCGTGGTAAGGATCCGGTCGATGCTCGTTCTCATTTGCCCCACAGCTCCCGGCTCGCGATGCGGGCGCCCTCGGCGAGCGCCTCGAATTTCGCCCACATGACCTTCGGATCCACCCGCTTGATGGCATCGGCCTGCGCGAAGCCGCAATCGGCGCCGGCAATGACGTTCTCGCGGCCCACGATGCGCGCGAAGCGAATGATCCGGTCCGCCACCACGCGCGGATGCTCGACCGTCACCAGGTGATGCGTGATGACGCCCGGGATCAGGATCTTGCCCGCCGGCAGCTTCACCTTCTCCCACACGCGCCACTCGTGCTCGTGGCGCGGATTGGCGGCCTCGATCGAATAGGCGCCCGCCTTCACCTGCAGGATCAGATCCACGAGCTCCTCGAGCGGGGCGTCGGCGACGTGCGGCACGTGCCAGCTCCCGAAGCACACGTGATAGCGGACGCGGTCCTCGGGAATGCCGCGCAGCGCGTGATTGAGCGCATCGACGCGGATCTGCGCCCACTCCCGGTAACGCTGCGGGCTCTCCTGCACCAGCGCGTCGTACATGTTCGCGAGCACCGCATCGTCCACTTGGACGACCCACCCCGCCGCGTGGATCTCGAGATACTCCGTCCGCAGCGCCTCGGCGAGCGCGAACGCGTAGTCGCGATCGGACGGGTAGAACTCGTTGATGCCATCGAAAGCGGCGCTCGCCGGCGCCACGGCCGTCATGAAAGCCTCGGTGACCTTCACCGACCGCAGCGCATCGGCGAGGTGCTCGATCGCGATATCGATCGCCTGCGTGTCCTTGTAGCGGATCGGGCCGACGCAGGCCTCCGTCGGCAGGCCGTCGAGGATCTGCGGGAAATCCTGCGCGATCGCCTCGGGGAACCGCTGCAGATCGCGGCCGAGCCAAGCAACCGGACGAATGTCGTCGGGGCGCACCTCGAATCCGGTGATCCGGTCGAGGATGTAATTGGACCAGCTATGCTTGCCGTACTCGCCATCGTTCACGATATCGAGGCCGACCTCGGCTTGCTTGCGCACGACCTCCGCCACCGCGAGCCGCGCACGACGCTCGTACTCCACGGGGTCCTTCGGCGGGCCCATGTGCCAGCTCGACAGCTCGAGCAGCGATTGCGGCCGCGGGAAGCTGCCGACATGCGTGGTGAGGATACGATCTTGGCTGCGTTGCACTGGGCTTCCTTCTCGGGAATCGATTCTCGGACCGACAGCTTGCCGCGAGCCGCCCCGCCCGTCTAGGTGGACTCGCGGGGGGGCGGAGCCGCTCGCCGCCCCCTACTGCGGTCCCCTTATCAGTGCGCCGCGACTCCCTTGAGGGAGCGGCAGCTCCCTCAGTGGACCGCGGCTGCCTTGCGCTTGCGCTTGCGCGGGCGCAGGAAATTCGGCTGCCAGTCCTCCTGGGCCCGCTCGATCACGTAAGCATGGATCGCGTCCACCTGCGGCCGGCTCAGCACGCCTTTGAAGGAGGCCATGCCCTTCTTGGCGAATCTTCCGCCGAGCACGATCTCACCGAACTGCGCGTGGACCTGCGGGGTGAGATGGCGCAGATCCTTGACCCCGCTGCCGATCGCATCCTGGCCATGGCAGACGGCGCAGTGCGCGGTGAAGAGCGCTGCGCCCTCGTGCACCTCCCGGGCAGGCTCGTGCGTTGCGGGCGGCGGCGGGATGTCGGCGGCCGTCGGCGCCGGCGGCAGCTTCACACCCTTGGCGCCGAGCGTGAAGACGAGCAAGCGGGCCGGTCCGACGGAGAACGGCTTCGGGCCGCGCGAGAGGCCGTACACGATGGCATTGTTCCAGCCGGCGTTGACCGCGATGTACTGTCGGCCGTGAACCCGGTAGGTGATCGGACCGGCGACGGGAACGGTCTGCACGGGCATTTCCCAGAGCTTCTTGCCGTTGTCGGCACGATAGATCGCGAGCGTCTTGCCGACGGTCCCCTCGACGAGGAGATTACCGGCCGTCACGAGTGTGCCGCCGTTGCCGGGGTGCGCGTACGGGATCCGAAAGGCCTCCCGCTGATGCACCGGGTCCCAGGCGAGCATGTAGCCCTTCTCGCCTTCCTGGACCTCCCGGTCGAGCTTCTTGCGCAGCTTCGGGAAATCGTTGACTCCCGCGCCGAGCGTCGACTGACCGAGCACGAACTTGTACTTCTGGGTCGGGAGCCTGGAGACGATCATCCGCTGCTCCATCACCGGGATGTACACGAGCCCCGTGAGCGGGCTGTACGACATCGGGTTCCAGTTGTGGCCGCCGCCCGAGCTCGGCGTCTGCAGGTGCGGCTTCAGCGTGACGTAGGCACTCGGATAGATCACCGGCCGTCCGGTCTCCAGATCGATCCTCGACGCCCAGGTGCTCGGAACGTAGGGCTGCGCGGAGATGAGATGCCCGGTCGCGCGGTCGAGGACGTAGAAGAACCCGTCCTTCGGCGCTTGCATGATGACGTGCCGTGTGCGGCCGCCGATCTTCAGATCCGCCAGCATGAGGGGCGAGGTACAGTCGTAGTCCCATTCCTCGGCGGGGATCTCCTGGTAGTGCCACGCGTACTGGCCCGTCTTGGCGTGGAGCGCGAGGATCGAGCACAGGAACAGGTTGTCTCCGCCGCCCGGACTGCGGAAGGCCTGCGGATGCGGCGAGCCGTTACCGGTGCCGAAGTAGAAGAGGTCGAGCTTCGGATCGTAGACGATCGTGTCCCAGTCGTTGCCTCCGCCGCCCCGCTTCCACCACTCGCCGGTCCACGTCTTTGCGGCCATGGGCATGACGGAATCGGAAGCGGCGCCGTCCGGCCCCTTGGCCGGATCACCGGGCACGATATAGAACTTCCAAACCTGCCGGCCCGTCTCGGCGTCGTACGCGGAGACGTATCCCCGCGCCCCGAAGTCCCCTCCGCTATTGCCGATGACGACCAGGCCGTCGGCCACGCGCGGGGCGCCCGTGATGGATAGCGGCTGGTTCTTATCGAACGTCCGCGTGATCCACACCGGCTTGCCGGTGCGCGCATCGAGCGCGATCAGCCGCCCGTCGAGCGCCGCGAGATAGATCTTGCCCTGCCACGCGGCAAGGCCGCGGCTCACGGGCCCGCAGCAGGCCAATCTCGCCCATTTGAGCGGAACCTTCGGGTCATAGGTCCACAGCACCTTGCCGGTCGTCGCATCGTAGGCCGTCGTGATGTCCCAGGCCGAGACGTTGTAGAGAACCCCATCGATCTCGAGCGGCGTCGCCTCGACGCCCCGATAAGTGTTGAGGTTCGCGTACCACGCGAGCCCCAGACGGCTCACATTGCCGGCATTGATCTGCTTCAAGGCACTGAAGCGCTGCTCGCTCCAGGTGCGGCCGTAGGACATCCACTGGCCAGGATTTCGATCGGCATGTTCCATGCGCTGCTGATCGACGGCCGCGGGGCCGCGTCGGGCGGCATGGCGTGCGGCCGTCGAGCGGCCCGCGAGGGAATGTCCCGCGGGAGGGCGCTCCGCGGCATTCGCGGGCATGCCCGACAGCAGCCATGCGCCGGTCGCCGCGAGCGCGAGCGCCGCGAGCCGGTTCCGAAGCCGGGGGAAGTGCAGCAGGGCCGTCTCGGGTCCCGTCGTCGATGAATGCATCTCGATGTCCGCTTCAGGCCGCGAGCGCGTCCGCCGAGGTCTCGGGGCCGTATTCGCTGATGGTGGTTCGCCGCACGTCGCGCTTGTATCGATCGGTTTCGAGCGGCGTGGCGCGGTGCATCGTACACCGGTTGTCCCAGATGACGAGGTCCCATGGCCGCCAGTGCTGCACATAGACGAAACGCTCCTGCGTCGCGTGCGCGTAGAGCTCGTCGAGCAGCGCGAGCGCCTGCGCCTGCGGCCAGCCGACGATGCCCATCGCATGCCCGCCGATGTAGAGCGACCGCCGCCCGTTCGGCATCGTGCGCACCAGGGGATGGGTGACGGGCGGCATCGTTGCGCGCATGGCATCCGTGACGCCCGTGAGACCCGTGCGCTCGCGCCCGCGCCAGAAATCATGGATCGCCGTGAGACCCGCGATGCGGGCGCGCGTCTCGGCCGGAAGCGTGTCGTACGCCGCCCGGGTGTCGACGAAACAAGTCTCGCCTCCCGCGGGCGGCACGATGCGGCCGAGCAGCAGCGACCACTTGGTCGGCAGGCTGTTGAAGGAGCTGTCGGAGTGGAATCGCTCGGCGCCCTTCGCGAGCCGGCGCGCCTCGGAATCGTAGGGAACGATCGCGTCGTTCACATCGAGGTTCGAGGCGTCGTAGAGCTCCGCGCGCAGCCGGCGCTTGCCCGCGCGGCCGAGCCCCGGAGGCAGCTCGAGCGGCCCGAAGGCACGGCTGAACCGGATGTGGTCCTCGTCCGAGATCTGCGCGTCGCGCACCACGCTGACCCCATACTGATCCATGGCGTCCTCGACCGTGCGGATGAGCGTCTCGTCGGGCGCACGGGTGAGGTCCGCGCCGAGGATCTCGGCGGCAAAGAGCGGATGGAGCGGCTTGACGGCGAGAGACATGTCCTGCACTCCTAGGGGTTGTTCCCTCCCGGCAGGCCCGCGACCGGCAGCTCGGGCAGCCCCTTGTTGTTGGGCGCGACGGCGACCGGCTGGCCCGTCACCGGGTTCGGGTAGTCGAAAGGCACGATGTAAACCGAAGGATAGGTGAGGTATACCACCGTCGGCGGACGATCGGGCGGCGGCGGAAACTTCGCCGGCCAGGTGTTCACGAGCGCATCCTTCCCCCACCCTTTCGCGGCGGACGAGTACATCACGAAGGGGGCATGAACCGACTCGATCTCCCAGACGCCGTCGTGCTTCACGTAGGTGTTCTCGTAGATCACGTCGCCCCAGCCGTAGCCGCTCACCACGAAGGCCTTCATGCGCATCTTCGCGGTGCGCCCATCGGGGGCGATGGTGGTGATCGGCTCGTACTGCATGTGGTTGATGAGCCTGCCCTCGACCGGCCGCTCGGGAGCGAGCCCGACTTGCAGATATCTCAGGACATCCTTGCGGCCGACGAAGACGCCGCGCCCGCCGATCTCATAGGTGCCGTTGACGGCGAAGAGCTGCGAGATCTCGGTCCACATGCCCTTGTCGACGAAATATCCATAGGCCCGCTGCAGCTTCTCGACCTCGTTCACGTCGGCGAGCCGCTCGAGCCGCTTGCCGAGCGCCTCGACGCGCCGCTGCTCGCCCGACCGTGGCTCGCCCGGCGCGACGGCCGACGAGGCCGCATCGGCGCTCCAGCCCGCTTGCGAGACGGCGCTGGGCGCCGTCGCATCCGCCTCCGACGCCACTTCCCCGGCGCGCGCCACATCCCCCGTCCGCGCCGCGGCTTGCGCGGCACGCCGCGGCCGGACGATCGAATCCGCCGGCTGAGGATCCGTCACGATCGGCCGGCCGGTGACCGGATGGCGATAGTGGAACGGCGGAATGTACACGCCGGGGAACGAGCGATAGATCTCCGTGGGGGGCCGGTCCGGCGGCAGCACGGTGCTCGGGCCATGCAGCGGGATCGCCCCGTTCACCCACTTCCGGTCATAGTCCGCGAGCGCCGTCACGTAGAAGTGGAGCTTGCTCAGCTTCCACACGCCGTGATCCTTCACGTAGTCGTTCTCGTACACCCCGAGGCCCAACTCGCCGTCCTCGTTCGGTCGGCCGAGCTGCATCACGCTCTCCCAGCGGCCCTTCGCCGTGCGCCCATCGGGAGCGACATCGATGATCGGCTGCAGCTGCAGCCGCGTGTCGAGCCAGCCGAAATGGGGACCCTCGGGCCCGAGCAGCTCGAGCGCGCGCCGGATGTGCTTGCGGCCGACATAGACGCCGCGCTGACCGTACTCGTACGTCGCATCACGCGCGAACAGCTTCGCCGCCTCGTCCCACAGATTCGCGTCGAGGTAGTACCCGTAGGCGTCCTGCAGATTCTCGATGGCATCGTGATCGCACAGCAGCACCGCCTCGTGCTCGTACCGCTCGAGCTGCGCGTCGCGGCCGCGAAGCTTTGCCTCGGGGCACACCTGTGCACCGCCCGGATTGCGGTAGTCGAACGGCGGCACATAGGGTTGCGGAAAGCGGCGATACGTCCCGCTCGAGGGCCGGTCGGGCGGAAACGCCTTCGAGGCCTGCGAGCGCAGGTCCGAGCCGGAGACTTGCTCGAGCACTCCGGCGAAGTCGAGCGTGTGCTGCGCGTGCGCCGCGGCGCCTGCCGCCGACGGCGCCGCGAGCCGCGCCCACCCCTTCGCGTAAGGGGCGACGAAGCTCACGTACAGATGCATCGATTGGATCATCCACACGCCGTCGCGCTTGACGTAGGTGTTCTCGTAGATCCCGTCGGCCCAGTCCGCGGCTTTCAGGAACTGTCCGAGCAGGCCGAAATCGAACCAGCGGCCTTTGGCGAAGCGGCCGTCCGCCGCGACGTGCACGACGGGCTGGAGCTGATAGTGCTCGTCGAGCCGTCCGTAGGGCAGTCCGATGCGGCCGCCGCCGAGCCGCTCGAGATACTCGCGCACGCGCTCGCGGCCGACGTAGACGCCATCGGCTCCGAGCTCGACCGTGCCATCCGGCGCGAACAGGTCGGCGGCCTGATTCCACAGCGCCCGGTCGACGTAATAGCCGAACGCCCTTTGCAAGCGCTTCACGGCCGCGACGCTCTCCAGCCGATCGACTTGCCGGTCGAGCCGGCTCACCGCCCGATCGGTCGCACGCGAGCTGCCGGGCTCCGTACGGGAATCATCGAGTCCCGCGGCATGCGAGCCGGCGGATTCAGCGGCATGAGAGCCCGCGGGCTCCGCGGCGCGGGCCGCCGCGCGCCCGAGCGGCACGAGCAGCGGCGCCAAGCCGAGTGCGAGCGCGAGCGCGCGTGCGGGTGTACGTGCGAGTGTGGGTGCGGCACAGCGCATCATCGTACCCAGGGCGAGGGCATGCGGTAAGGCACCAGGGTCGAGACCGCCTCGATCCGATAAATGGCCCCATGCCGGATTTTGAACACTTCGATGACGCTCCTCGAGTGGGGATGATCGATGGCGGCCGAATGCGTCTTGCCGTCGGTTGCAACGTAGCGGTCGTGCCGCGCGTCATAATCGATGCAGGCCGTGGCAACGACCACCCCGCGCGCCACGTCCACGATCGGGAAGCGCCGCGCTCGCAGCCGGTCGTCGAGCCGGAACAGGCCGAGCGCGAGCTGCGCCTTGCAGCCCTTCGCGATCGCCGCCGGACCGTACGAGCCCTGGGTCGTGGAAAGGCCGTTCGCGACGCGCTCGCAGTGCGGATCGAGCCGTGTCCGCAGGGTGCCGTCGTTGCGCTGCAGGGTGCTGAAATAGCCGTTGACGAGCTCGATCAGCTGCTCGCGCGAGCTGCGTTCGCCGGCAGGCTCGATCTCGCCGAAGGAAGCATCGTGGACGGCCTCGTCCGGGTCGCCGAACGGGCCGGCCTTCGCCTTCGGATCGATCACCGCCTCGACCTCGGCGATCCGCCCGTGCTCGACCTTCAAGCGCATGCCGTAATAGGCCGGCTGACCGTGCTCGGAGACCACTCCGAGCCACGCCACATTGCCGGTGGCCGGATCGGCCGCATAGAGCGGATGGGGAGAAAAACCGACCACCGTGCCCCATTGCCCATCGCCGATCATCATCGGCACCTCGTTCTCGCTGTAGTCGACGACTCTAGCCCAGGGCAGATGCCGGTCGTCGTGCTTCGCGAGCGCGCTCATGTAGCGGTTCGCGAACCCGATGAGGCAGGCTCGATCGCAGCTCGACCGAGCACGCTGCGCGGGCTGCGCGGGCGGCGCGGCTCGATCCGCGGCATGCGCGATATCCCAGCCCGGTCCGTGCGGCGCGCCAGCGCCCTCGTCCCCGGCCCACGGCGAGTGCATGAAGTACGGGACGTAAGTGAAGATCGCCTCGACGCGGTAGATCTTGCCGTTGACGATCTTGAAAGCTTCCATCAGCGAGATGGAGTTCGGCCACTTGAGGACGGTCCGATGGGTCTTGCCGTCCGTGGTCTTGTACGTATCGAAGCTATTGTCGTGATCGAAGAATCCCGTCGCGACGACCACGCCGCGCTTGGTATCGATCAACGGGTACCGCCGCTCCCGGACACGCTTGTTGACTTTGAAGATACCGAGCTTGAACTGCTCCGCGCAGCCCTGTGCGATGCCCGCCGACCCGAAGGACCCGCTCGTCGTGCTGATGCCGTTCTCGGTCCGCCCGCAAGCCGCGGCAAAGTGCGTGAGCAGCTCCCCGTCGTTGCGCGACACGGTGCTGAAGTAGCCGTTCACCACGTCGCGCAGCCGCTGACGGCCGCGGCGCTCCGCAGGCGGCTCGATGCGCTGGAAGGCAGGATCGTGAGTGTACTTGGCCGGATCGCCGAACGGTGCCGGCAGCCCGGGCTTGCGCTCGATCACCGTCTCGACCTGCGTGATCTCGCCGTCCCGAATCGTCAGCCGCATCGCGTAGTACGCCGGCGTGCCGTGCTCCCACACCAGGCCGAACCAGGCGGCATTGCCGGTCCGCGTATCCGCCGCGGTCAGCGCATCCGGGGAATACCGGCCGATGGAGCCCCACAGGCCGGCGCCGATCGGCATCACCACGTCGTTCTCGGTGAACTTCACGTGCCGCGCGAAGGGCACGCGGGAGGGGTCGTGGTGCGCGAGCGCGTCCATGTAGCGGCGCGTGAAGCCGACGAGACAG
>JBOHZT010000056.1:0-14395 GCA_050738535.1 Steroidobacteraceae bacterium | reverse complement strand
GATGGGCACTGGACGTTCCGGCGCGCGCACGGGAGGGATCGGTTCGATGTGACGTTGATCCAGGCCTACCAGGACCTGCTCGGAACGGAAGGGGCCAATAATGGCGCTCTGGAGAATGTGCGCCTGCGCGGCGCGCAGCTCGCATTCGATTTTCAGGACGGGTCCGGCGTCGCCCATCTGACCGGGCACGTCGATGGCGCGCAGATCGATGCCAAGGTCACACGCGACGGCCACACATCGATCTACGTCGGCACGCGATCCTGAGCGCTGGCCGTAGCGCGACCCGAGGCCGGCGCAACCAGCGGCTACGCCAGTTCCAGGCCGAGCTCCGCGAGGCGCTCCAGCGTCACTGCGGCGAAGCGGTCGGGCCACGGGACGCCGCGATCCGCGGCGAGCGCTCGTGCCGAGGGCAGGAATTCGCGCGCACAGGCGGCGTACGCCTCGGCGATCGACTGCTCGGTGGGCTCCGGAATCGGGATGTCATCGAGCACGCGTCGGCTGTCTGCCGACAAGTACGGGTTGAGGCGCAGCGTGCTGCCGCGCCCGGCGATCCCATCACGCTCCAGGAGCAGCGTGGTGAGGTAGCCGCGCAGCTGCTGCGCGCCCGACACGCCGAGCAGGTACTCGCGCCGACCGACGAGGGCCGGCAGCAGTCCGAGGACTCTCAGGAACTCACCGGCGAGCGCGCTCAAGTCGACGGGGTCGCCGCCCGCGGCGCGGCCAGCAAGCGATTCGGTGATGCGCGCGCGATCCCAGATCACGCGCAGCGACGCTCGGCTCAGGGTCTTGATCTGCGACGGGAGGAGCAGGTAAAGGTCGCAGCGGTCCCCCTCGGCGGTGATCCCGTGATACAGGCAGACCGGACCCGGCACGCGGCGGAAATACAGAAGCTCCGCGCATTGTTGGAGATAGCCCTGGCACAGTGCTGCGACGGAGTCACGATGCTCCGTGGCCAAGAGGAGGTCGATGTCGCTCCAGGCGTCCGCGTTTCCGGCCGCGAGACTGCCTACCAGGAACACGGCGAGCACGCGTGCATCGCGCTGTAGCATGCGTCCCAGGCGCTGAGCGAGCTCCTCATTGCGCAGCATGCGCGCACGATACACCGAAGCGCTCGCCGGTATGCGGGTCGATGCAAGAAGCCTTACCGCGGCACCGTGAGCTCGCGCGTTCGCTAGGTCCGTGGCGCGCCGGCTGCTCTGCGGTCGTGCGCACGCGGGAAGTCAGCCGCATCCCTCCCGAGCGCTCCGTTCACGGGCGCGAGCCACGAGGCTGACGACTGCGGCAGACGATCGCTCGCGAGCCAGGCATAGAGGAGTCTCTGCCAGAGCACCCGCTGCACGTATTCGCGCGTCTCGTGGTAGGGGATGTTCTCGATCCAGACATCCGAGTCGAGCGCCCCGGACGGCAACCAGCGGGTGGCTGCGTTGACCCCGGCGTTGTATCCGGCCAGGGCAACGGGGACTTGGCCGCCGAACCGGTCGAGCAGCATGCGCAGCCGCGCGGCTCCGAGCGAGATGTTGACCGCCGGCTCGTAGAGGTCGGCCGCCGAGGGCAAGGGAAGTTTCCAGCGGCGCGCCGTGCGGCGTGCCGTGCCCGGCAGCAATTGCATGAGACCTCGGGCGCCGGCGCCGGAGAGCGCGTCGACCCGATAGAGGCTTTCCTGCCGGATGACGCCGTAGACGATTGCGGGCCGCAGTCCGGCCCGCTCGACCGCCGCGCTCACCTCGGCATCGAACGGCCGCGGATAGAGCAGGGCGTAGTCATTGAACACGTGCTGGGCGGTGGCCGTGGCGACGGCTTCGACGTACCAGCCCCAGCCGGCGGCGAGCCGAATCGCCTGCAGGCGCTCGTGCTTCGAGAGCGAGCCGTAGCCAAAACGCCATTCGGTATCCGCCCGCGCTTCCATGCCGCAGTAGAAAAGCTCCCGGGCCCGCACGAGCGCAGGAATTTCGCCGAGCGCGGCGAGCGCGCTCGGATCGGCCGGCAGCGGTTGCGGGTGAGGCGTGACGCGCCGACCGAGGCGCGCGGCTGCCAGCCCCGCGTAGTAGTCGTCGTCCGTGAGAAGCGACTCGTAGAGCTGTCGAGCCTTCCCAGGATGCTGCAGAGCCTTGTCGGCGCGCGCCTGCCAGTAGCGCCAGCGCGCGCTCTGGCGCTTCCCCGGCGACATGGCGGAGATCGAATGCAGCACCTGCGACCAGTGCTTCGACCACAGCGCGGCGCGCGCGCGCCACGCAAGCGCGGCATCGTCCAGGTCATGCCGCTGCACGCGCCGGAAGTATCCGAGCGCATCCGGGTCATGATCCCAGGCGAGGGACAGCGCGAGCGAGAGCGCGTAAGGGCTCGCCTGCGCCGGGCGGAGCGAGCGCGCCGTGATGAGCCGCGCGTAGCGCGCCTTCGCCGCCGCGGAGTCTGCGCGCGCGAGGCGGGTCCAGCCCGCGAGCAGCGCGGCGGGCTCGACGGATTTGCCTGGGGAGGCGATGAGGGCGTCGATGCCGCGCTTCGGCCGCTCGAGCAGCGCGGCCCATTGCAGGAGTGGGGCAGCGCGGCTCCGCGGCAGCTTCGCGATGATCTGCCGGGCGAAGGCCGGATCGGAGTCTGCGAGTGCGAGGCGCGCCCGCTCATCGATGAGCGCGGTGGTGAGTGCCCCCGTCGATGCGAGCCACGCGAACGCTTGCGCGCATTGCGGGCGGCTATGCGGGGTGAGCCAAGCCGTCTCGACCTCGCGGGCGAGTCCTGCGGTCTCATCGAGTGAGATACGCGCCGCGAAGCTGTCGCACTGCAGTGCAGGCCCTTTGGCGGAGGGCGACGAGCGATAGGTGGTGAGGAAGGGCGCCCAGAGCGAGCGCTGCGCCAGGCTTTGGAGCCAGGCCTTGCGGACCTCGCGGGAGACTGGCTCATTGCGATGTGCGGCGATGAATCCTGCGGCGCGGCGGTCGATGGGCGCGAGCGCCTGTGGCGCTGCGCCGAGCGCGCTTTCCAGGCGCGCTGCCACGAGGTACGGATACAGGGGATAGTGCTTGAGACTCGCGCTGTCGTGTGCGGCGGCATCGGGGAGCGCCTCGGGAGCCTGGGCATAGGCCGCTTCGAACGCCTGCCGAACGGTTTCGTTGGCCGCTGCAGCGCCTGCGGGACGTGCAGAGGCCCCGAGCGGTAGCGCGAGCGCTGCAGCCGTGAGCAGGCAGATGACGCGAGCCGCGGTCCTCATCAGCGTAGGTTAGCGGGAGCGGTGCGCGCCGGAAAGCCGCGCTGCTGCAGGCGGGCGCAGGAGGCTCGCGCCCGCGGGCTCAACCGAGCTTCAAGAGCTGATTGATGAGTGCGTCGGCCTTCACCTCCTCGCCGCTCAGGGCCATCGCGAGCAGCTCTCCGCCGATGACGGGCAGTGCGAGCACCACATCCGGGTGGACCCGTGCCATGCGCTGGGTATTGCCGACATTGCTCACCGCCACCACGGTGCGAATCGCCGGATTCATCTCCTTGGCGGCGAGGATCACGAACGCATTGAACGAGTCGTCCTCGCTCAAGGCGAGCACGGCGCGCGCCTGCTCGATGTCCGCCTTGTGCAACACATCGGTATCACTCGCATCCCCCAGAACGAGGTCCTCGGGCGGCTCGGTGACATCCGGGGGCTGCGTGAGCCAGATGGCCGTCGCATGCAGTCCCCGTGCGACGAGGGCCTTGAGAGCACTGCGTCCGAGATGTCCGTTGCCGATCACGATGATGTGCGAGGCGCGTTTCATTCTCTTCCTCTTCGGCTGCAGGAGCTTCATCATGCGGCTGTCGATCACCGGGCCCACGATCGCCGTGAGCGAGGTCGCGAACACCGCGAGTCCCAGGATGATGAGCGATATCGTGAAGAGTTGGGTCGCGGGCGTCTTCGGGGTGATGTCGCCGTAGCCGACGGTCGCCATGGTCACCACCGCGAAATAGACCGCCTGGACCGCATCGCGGATCTGCGGGCTGAACCCTGCCCCGAGGACGTACGATCCCAGCACCCCGTACCCGAGCGCGAACACGATGCCGGTCAGGGCGAAGAAAGTTCCGGACGCGAGGCTCGTGCGGTCGAAGCTGCGCCGGAACACGAGCAGCAGCACGAGCAGCAGGACGCTGAAGGCGATGAGCGACCGCGAGGCGGTGGAGAGCGGCGAGAGCTCGAGCATGAGAGTCGCGAGCGTGAGGAGCAGCGCGAGCACCCAAGCGAGCCGCAAGCGCCACAGCAACGCGATCCCGCCGATGAGCAGCAGCGCGCCGATCGCCTCCTGGGGAACGCCGCGGATGCCCGGGATGGTGAGTCCGCCCGCGAGATTGCTCGCGATGGCCACGCCGCTTGCGGAGGTGATGAGGCGCCGCACCGAGCCGGAGGTGAGCATGAGCTGCACGATCCCGGCGAGCGCGACGATGATCGCGATCGGCACCTGCGGGAACCATGCTCGCATGTGCAGCAGCCGATACGTGCGGGCCCACATCATCTGCGCCCACATCGGGAACGCGATCGTGATGCGCCGTCGTACGATCAAGACGGCGACCCCGCGGGCGCGGTGGTGGCGCCAATGCCGGGTGCGGGCGCGCTGGCGGCCCGCGCGGCGCGGTGTGAATCGAGCATCGTGCCCCCCGGGGCCGGCTTGGAATACACTGGGATCGTCTTCCCACGAGCGAGGGTGCCATGAGCCTCACGATCGAGCCCATCCTGCCAAATTTTGGCGCCGAGGTCTCGGGCGTCGATATCACTCGGCCACTCGACGCCGAGACGAGCAGGGCCATTCTCGAGGCCCAGAACCGCTACGGCGTGACCGTCTGGCGCCACACCGGCCTCGACGACGAGAGCCACATCGCGTTCAGCCGGATCTTCGGGCACATCGAGCTCGCCCCGCGGATCGCCGGCCGACCCTATCGGCACAAGCACCGGGAGATCTTCGACGCCAGCAACCTCGACGCCGAGGGCCGGATCGTCGCGGACGACTTGATTCGCCGCCAAAAGCGTGGCGACCGCCTCTGGCACACCGATTCGTCCTTCATGGACATCCGCTCCGCTCAATCGCTGCTGCTGTGTCACGAGGCGCCGCCGGTCGGCGGAGAGACTTGGTTCGCGGACACGCGAACCGCCTACGAGGATCTCCCGCAGGCCATGAAGTCCCGCATCGAGGGCCTGGAGGTGCGCCACTCCTACTGGTGGTCGCGCAGCCGCGCCGGATTCCCGCTCACCGAAGAGGAGATCGACGCGCGGCCTCACGCCCGCCACCTGCTGGTTCACGTGCATGCCGGCTCGGGGCGCAAGGCGCTGTACGTCGCTGCGCATGCGCGGGACATCGTGGGAATGCCGCGCGAGGCGGGCAGGGCGTTGCTTCGGGAGCTCATCGAGTTCGCGACGCAGCCCAAGTACGTCTTCAACGTCACTTACCGCCCCGCGGACATGGTCATCTGGGACAATCTCTGCTCGATGCACCGGGGCGGCGACTTCGATGACGTCCAGTACCGGCGAGACATGCGCCGAACGACCATCCGGGAGGGCGCCGCGCCCCGGCAGCCGGACGATCCCTTCACGGACTTGTTCACCGCATCCGGCGCGGGCGCGTTCGGCGCACGTCCCGCACCGGTGGGTGCCGGCGAGCGCTAGCCTGCAATGCGAGACGTGAACGGCAAGGTGGCCTTCATCACCGGCGGCGCGAGCGGGATGGGCCTCGGCATGGCGAGAGTGTTCGCGCGCCACGGCATGAAGGTGGTCATCGCGGACTTGAGGCGCAAGGCGCTCGATGAGGCGATGGCGTCGCATTTCAGCGGGTCCGTGGATGTCCGACCGTTGCAGCTCGACGTAACCGACCGGGAGGCGTACGCGCGCGCCGCGGACGAGGCGGAGCGCCTGTTCGGCAAGATCCACGTCCTCGTCAACAATGCAGGAGTCGGGCTCGGCGGGCCGATGCAGGCGGCGACGTTCAAGGACTGGGATTTCATCCTGTCCGTCAATGTCGGCGGGGTGGTGAACGGCCTCGTGACCGTCCTGCCGCGTATCCTGGCGCACGGGGAGGGCGGCCACGTGGTGTCGACCTCTTCGACGGGCGGCTTCTCGGCCGTGGGAGGTGCCGGTCTTTACTGCGCCACCAAGTTCGCGGTCGCGGGCATGATGGAATCGCTCGCGACGGACCTCCAGGGCACGGCCGTCGGGGTTTCGGCGTTCTTTCCGGGCCCCGTGACGACCCATCTCGGCGAGACGACCCAGGAGGTGCGCCCCGCCCACCTCAAGAATGAGCACGAGGCGCCGCGCCGGCCGCCGCCCCGGCCGGGATCGGGTCCGCCCCTCAACTTCGCGGAGATTTTCATGGATCCTCTCGAAGTCGGCGCACGGGTGCTCCAGGGGATCCGCCGCGGGGACCTTTTCATCATGACGCACCCGGAGTTTCGCAGGGGCCTTGCCGCCCGCAACGACGCGCTCGTGAGATCGATTCCGGAGGAGCCGCTCAACACTCGCAGAGCGGAGGCGCTGAAGGCGTTCGGGACGCTCCTCTACAACCCGATCTACGACACGCAGCGAGCGGTCACGTCGCCCGAAGGGTTCCCGGCGCACTGAAGCCCCATCCCGGCTCCGCTGCGCCACCGGCCCGGTCGCGGCCTGGTGCGCGAGCGGCCCTCAGTGTCCGGCAGCACGGGCCTCGGTGCCGCAGCCGGGCCTCGGTGCCGCAGCCGGACCTCAGGCGGTCATGCCGCCATCGACCGAAAGCGTCGTGCCTGTGATGAAGCTCGACTGCGCGCTCGCCAAGAACAGCACGGAGCGCGCGATCTCCCGCGGCTCGGCGTGGCGATGCAGCGGGATCAGATCGTCGAGGAATGCCGTCGCATCGCGCCCGAGCGTCGCCGAGAGGTCGCGCTCGATGGCGGCCTGAAAGTCGTTCCGCGTCGGGCCCGGATGAATGGTATTGACGCGGATGCGGCGCGCGGCCACCTCCTTCGCGACGGAGCGCATCAGGCCGACCTGCGCATGCTTGGCGGTGATGTAGGCATAAGGCCCCGGATTGCCCATGAGGCCAACGACGCTCGAGGTGATGACGATGCTGCCCCCGTCGCTCATCTGGGGAATGCCGTACTTGCAGGCGAGGAATGCGCCCTTGACGTGCACCCGATAGACATCGTCGAAGACGTCCTCCGGGTATGACGTGATCGACCCGATGGCGCCTGCATTGCCAGCGTTGCTGAAGATCACATCGAGCTTGCCCCAGCGCGCCACGGTTGCGGCGATGTAGCGCTGCACGTCCTCGGCGGAGCGGACATCCGCGGTCTCGATGCCGATTCTTTCGGCGGGCAATCCGCTTTCCGTCAGGCTCGCCCGCGCATGCTCGAGGGCGCGCGGCTCGAGATCGACGAGCATGACGCGCGCGCCCACCTCCAGGAAGAGCTTGGCCGTCGCGAGGCCGATGCTGCCGGCAGCACCGGTGATGATGCAGGTCTTTTCCTCGAGTTCACGCATGCCAATCGCTCCGCCAGCCGGATGGGAAACGGGGGCTCGGCCTGGATGGCGTGCCGGCCGCCGGCCACGTTAGCGCTTCGCATTGCGCAGCGCCATGGCGGCTGCGAGCGGTCCGGGCGAGGGCGGGTACGCTGCGTGATACGGAACGTTCGAGGCGTTCGAAGGCTTGGCCGCCGGCTGGCGCAACGGAGCGTACCCATGGCAATGAATGTGAGCGAGTTCGTCTGGCAGCGGGTGACGGAGTGGGGCGTCAAGCGCGTCTTCGGCTACCCCGGCGATGGCGTCGGAGGCCTCGACGTGGCGCTCGAGCGGGCGAAGGACCGCTTGCAGTACGTGCAGGTGCGACACGAGGAAATGGCCGCCTTCATGGCGTGCGCCCACGCGAAGTTCACCGGCGAGGTGGGTCTGTGCTACGCCACCTCCGGACCCGGCGCGATCCACCTTCTCAATGGGCTCTACGACGCGAAGCTCGACCACGTGCCCGTCGTCGCGCTCGTCGGCCAGCAGGCACGCAGCGCGATCGGCGCGCATTACCAGCAGGAGGTCGACCTGCAGAGCCTCTACAAGGACGTTGCGTCGGCGTTCGTGGCTACGGCGTCCGTGCCCGTCCAGATACGGCACCTCGTCGATCGCGCATTTCGAATTGCGGCGGCCAAGCGCACGGTCACCTGCGTCGTGATCCCGAACGATCTGCAGGAGCTCGAGTACTCCGATCCGCCGATGGCGCACGGCGCGACCCACACGGGTCTCGGCTATGCCGGACCGGCCAGGCTTCCGGACGAGGAGGCGTTGCGCAGGGCCGCGGAGGTGCTCAACGCCGGCCGCAAGGTCGCGATGCTCGTCGGCGCCGGCGCGCTCGGGGCGACGGAGGAGGTCATGGCCACCGCCGAGAAGCTCCAGGCGGGCGTCGCGAAGGCGCTGCTCGGCAAGGCGGTCTTGCCGGATGATCTGCCATGGGTAACCGGCGCGATCGGACTGGTCGGCACCAAGCCGTCGTGGGATCTGATGCAGGACTGCGACACGTTCTTCATGATCGGCTCCGCGTTTCCCTACAGCGAGTTCCTGCCGAAGCCGGGGTCGGCGCGCGGCGTGCAGATCGACATCGACGGCGCGATGCTGAGCTTGCGTTACCCCATGGAGGTCAACGTCGTCGGCGACAGCGCTGCCAGCTTGCGCGAGCTGCTGCCGCTCCTCACCGCGAAGCCGGCGGACGGATGGCGCGAGACGATCGAGACCGGCGTGGCGGAATGGTGGAAGACGCTCGAGCAGCGCGCGCTCGTCGAGGCGCAGCCCATTAATCCGCAGCGCGTGTTCTGGGAGCTCTCGAAGCGCTTGCCGGAGAACTGCATCCTCACCGGCGACTCGGGCTCCGTCGCGAACTGGTACGCGCGGGACATCCGGATGCGCCGGGGCATGATGGGCTCGCTCTCCGGCGGGCTTGCTTCGCTCGGCGCGGCGACGCCGTATGCCGTCGCGGCGAAGATGGCGTTCCCGGAGCGCGTCGTGATCGCGTTCATCGGCGACGGTGCGATGCAGATGAACGGCCTCAACGTGATGATCACGGTATCGAAGTACTGGCGCAACTGGGCCGATCCGCGGCTCATCGTGATGGTGCTCAACAACCGCGACCTCAATCAGGTGACCTGGGAAGAGCGGATCCTGCTCGGGGAGGGCAAGACCGAATCGACGCAGAGCATTCCGGACTTCCCCTATCACCGCTATGCCGAGCTCTTGGGGCTGAAGGGCATCTTCGTGGACGACCCGGCGCGGCTCGCGGATGCGTGGGACGAGGCGCTCTCGGCGGATCGCCCGGTGATCCTCGAGTGCTACACCGATCCGAACGTTCCCCCGTTGCCGCCGCACATCACGTTGAAGGACGCACGGCATTTCCTGGAGATGATCCCGAGCGAGCCCGAGCTCGGCAGTGTGCTCAAGCAGAGCGCGAAGCAGGTCTTCTCCCACCTCGTTCCCGAGGGGAAGCACTGATCCCATGGCGGCGGATCCTGCAATCGCGCGCGTCTCGGCCCGCGCCTACACGATCCCGACGGACTCTCCGGAGGCCGACGGAACGGCATCCTGGACCTCGACGACGCTCGTGTGGGTGAGCGCCGAGGGCGGCGGGAAGGAGGGGGTCGGCTACACCTACACTCATGCGTGCGCGGCGAGCCTCATCAATGAGCGCCTCGCGGCGGTGGTGCACGGGCGCGACGCGATGGATCCCTCCGGGGCATTTCGCGCCATGCAGCGCTCGGTGCGCAATTTCGGCCGCGAGGGCATCGCGGGTACCGCGCTGAGCGCCGTCGACTTCGCGCTCTGGGATTTGAAGGGCCGGCTTCTCGACCGCTCGCTCGCCGAGCTGCTCGGCCGCTACCGGGACTCCGTGCCGATCTACGGGAGCGGGGGCTTCACGAGCTACGACGAGTCCCAGCTCGCGCGGCAGCTCTCGGGCTGGGTGGAGAAGGACGGCTGCCGGTGGGTGAAGATGAAAGTCGGAGCGGAGCCCGCGCGGGACCCGGCACGCGTCGCCGCCGCGAAGGCGGCGATCGGAGCGGCGGGGCTCTTCGTGGATGCGAACGGCGCCTACGGGCGCCGCGAGGCGCAGTGGCTCGCCGCGACGTTCGCCGCCGGCGAGGGGGTGACCTGGTTCGAGGAGCCCGTCTCTTCCGACGATCTCGAGGGGCTCGCCGAGATCCGCGCGGGGGCCCCGGAGGGCATGGAGATCGCTGCCGGCGAGTACGGATACACGCTCGAGTACTTCAGGCGGATGCTCGAGGCCGGCGCGGTCGACGTATTGCAGGCCGATGCCACGCGGTGCGGGGGCGTCACGGGATTTCTCGGCGCCGCGGCACTGTGCGAGGCGTTCCATGTCGACCTCTCGGCGCACTGCGCGCCAGCGCTGCACTGCGCGCTCGGCTGCGCGGCCCCGCGCTTTCGCCACATCGAGTGGTTCCACGATCATGAGCGCATCGAGCAATTGCTGCTCGACGGGGCGCCGCGCCCGCGGGACGGGCGAATCGCGCCGGACCGCTCGCGCCCGGGCCTCGGTCTCGCACTGAAGCGCGGCGATGCGGCGCGATTCGAGGTCGCCGGGGAATCGTGAGCGGCAGCCGCAACCCGAGCCGTCTGCTGAAGCGCATCCGGGACCAGGACAGGCTCCCGGTCCGCAGCGGCGAGCGGCTCGGCTCCACTCCTGCCGTGGAGGCCGCACGGCGCATGAACCGAGCGGCGGGACTGCTCGCTGCTTCGGTCCTCGCTGACAGCGCGATCGAGCACTACCGGGGCTCCTATCACAGGAGAGCGATGTTCGCCCCGCTCGTGAGCGCCGCGCTGTCCTTGGCGGTAAGCGCTCATGGGAATGCCGACAGGCGGCTCGCGGCACACCGGGTGCGCGACGTTGTGTACACGGCGGCATTTCTCACGGGGTGCGCCGGAACGGGCTTTCATCTCTACAACGTCGTGAAGCGTCCGGGCCGGCTCTCCTGGCAGAACCTGTTCTATGGAGCCCCGCTCCTCGCGCCGGCCGCCCTCATCCTCTCCGGGGGCATGGGGTTCCTCGCCGAGCGCGTGCGCAACAATCCGCCGCGCCGTGCTCCCACCATCCTCGGAATTGCCGCAGGGCGCATCGTGGCCGCGGCCACGGCGATCGGACTCGCAGGAACCTCGGGCGAGGCGGGCCTGCTGCACTTTCGCGGGGCATTTCACGATCCCTTCATGGTCCTGCCGGTGACGATCCCTCCGGCGACCGCCCTCCTCATGGGAGGCGTCGCGCTCGGATCGCGGCGCCGCCGCCGCCCACTGACCCGCTTCTTCCTGCGGGCGAGCGCGGCGCTCGGCATCGCCGGTGTGGGGTTCCACGCGGTCGGAGTGGCCCGGAACATGGGGGGATGGGGCAATTGGCGGCAGAATGTGCTGAATGGTCCGCCCTTGCCGGCGCCGCCGAGCTTCACGGGTCTCGCGCTCGCGGGCCTCGCGGCGCTCGGGCTCCTGGAGGGCCGCGCGGATGTCTGAACGCTATCCCGGCTACGACGTGATGGCCAAGCGCTGGACGCCCTCGTGGAATGCGGCGACTCGCCGGGCCGTCGACCGGCGGCTCGCCGTGCCGCGAGAGCCGCGATTCTTCTCTGCAGCGGAATGGCAGACGCTCGGCGCCGTGTGCGATCGAATCCTGCCCCAGCCGCCCGATCGGCCACCGGTTCCGCTTCCGGCCTACGTCGATCAGAAGCTCTACGAGCGCCAGCTCGACGGATATCGCTTCGCGGGCCTGCCTCCCCAGGGAGAGTCTTGGAAGCGCGGGCTCGCGGCGCTCGATGCCGAGGCGCGGGACGCCCACGGGGCCGATTTCCACGCGCTGACGGCGCGCGAGCAGGATGCTCTCCTCGGACGCATTCAGCGTGGCGAGCTCTCGAATCCCGCCTGGGGCGACATGCCGCCCAAGCTGTTCTTCGAGCACCGCCTGATCCCGGACATCACCCATCCCTACTATGCGCATCCGGTCGCCTGGAACGAGATCGGCTTCGGCGGGCCGGCGAGCCCAAGGGGCTACGTTCGCATGCGGCTCGAGCGCCGCGACCCCTGGGAAGCCGGCTGGGAATCCCGGCGGGGAGACGCCCATGCTCGACCCGGATGATCCCCGGGGCGCGCCTCGCGCGGCTCACGGCCGCGCTCCCGATGTATTCCAGCAGGGCGGCTGGGTGCCCATGCGGGAGTACGGGAACGACGAGGCGGTCGATTTCGTGATCGTGGGGACCGGCGCCGGCGGCGCGCCGCTCATGGCGCGCCTCGCCGAGCGCGGCTTCTCCGTGGTGGGCCTCGATGCGGGACCGTATTTCCGCCCGCTCGAGGATTTCGCCTCGGACGAGCACGAGCAGTCGAAGCTTTACTGGCTCGACGAGCGCATCTGCGACGGCGCCAATCCGATCGTCATGGGCGGCAAGAACAGCGGCCAGGCGGTCGGGGGCAGCACGGTGCATTTTGCGATGGTGTCGCTGCGGTTCCGGCCCGAATGGTTCAAGTCCCGCACGTTGCTCGGCTACGGCGCGGACTGGCCGCTCGATTGGCGCGAGATGTGGCGCTACTACACGCTCGCGGAGCGGGCGCTCTCGATCTCAGGGCCTTTGAGCTATCCCTGGGGGCCGAAGCGTCCGCGCTATCCCTACCGGGCGCACGAGCTCAACGGCGCGGCGGAGCTCCTCGCGCGCGGGGCGGAGGCGCTCGGCATTCAATGGTCGCCGACGCCGCTCGCCACCGTCTCCGCGCCGCACGGCCGCTCGCCGCCGTGCGTGTACCGGGGTTTCTGCCGTTTCGGCTGCTCGACGAATGCCAAGCAGAGCCAGCTCGTTACCTTCATCCCGCGGGCGCTTGCGGCCGGCGCGGAGGTTCGCGATCTCGCGATGGTCGGGCGCATCGAGATGGGAGCCGACGGGCGCGCCCGCGGCGTTCACTTCCACCGCGACGGGCGCTGGCAGTTCCAGCGAGCGAGGAATGTCGTGGTGGCCGGCTATGCCGTCGAGACGCCGCGCCTGCTGCTTGCTTCGGCGACGGACCGCTATCCCGACGGGCTCGCCAACAGCTCGGGGCTGGTCGGTAAGAACCTCATGACCCAGGCGAACCAGGCGGTCTTCGGCGTCATGGAGCAGGAGGTGCGCTGGTACAAGGGGCCGCCGTCGCTCGCGCTCACCGAGCACTGGAACTATTGCGACGCCAAGGATTTCTTCGGCGGCTACTGCTGGATGGCGCAGGGCCCGCTGCCCGTCGAGTGGGTGACCATCCAGACCGCCTCGCGAGGCCTATGGGGTGCGCGCCTGCGCGAGGCGATGGAGCAGTACAACCATGCGGTCGGCCTCAAGATGGTCGGGGAGATGCTGCCGAGCGAGCACAACCGCGTGACGCTCGCCGAGGAACGGGATCGGTACGGCCTTCCGGTCGCTCGGATCACCTATTCCTGGGGCGACAACGACAAGGCGCTGATCCGGCACGCGCTCGGCCAGATGCAGATGAGCCTCGAGGCCGTGGGCGCGACCGACCTGTTCCGGCAGGAGGACGATACGAACCATCTTGCCGGCACGGCGCGCATGGGCTGCGATCCGGCGGCGAGCGTGGTGAACGGCGACTGCCGGACCTGGGACATCCCCAACCTCTGGGTCTGCGACGGCTCGGTGTTTCCGACGTGCGGCGGGGTGAACCCCTCGCTCACCATCACCAGCATCGCGCTGCGCACGGCCGACCGGATCTGCGCGCTCGCCGCGCGGGGAGAGCTGTAAGGGGAGCCTCAAGTTCGCGCGGAGGCTTGGGCCGAATCGTCGGCGGAGGCCTCGGCGGAGATTTCGTCCGGGGTTTCGGTGGAGGCATCGGCGGCCGCGCCGGGCGCCGCGCGCAATGCGAGGGAGCCGAGCGCCGCGATGCTGGTGAGGATTGCGCCGAGCAAGAACGCGAGGTGATAGCCACCGTTGAGCGCGGGGCTCGCAGCCGCGCCCGCAGCCACGAGCCCCGCGGTCCGCACCGCCGCGAGACTCGAGAGCACGGCGAGCCCGAGCGCTCCGCCCAGCGTGAAGGAGGTGTTGATGAGTCCGGAAGCAAGCCCGGACTCGTGCGGCCCCACGTCGTTCGTCGCGGCGAGGAGCAGCGGATTGAGTGCGACCCCGGAGCCGAGCCCGAGCAGCAACATACCGGGCAGCACATCCAGCGAGAACGTCCCGTCGATTGGTGCGCGCGCGAATACCGCGAGGCCGGTCGCGCTCAGCACCAGGCCGGCGCAGAGCGGACCGCGGATGCCGAAGCGCACGACCATCCGCGCCGAGAGCCCCGCCGAGAACGCGGCCATGAGGACATCGGCGGGCAGGAAGCACAGGCCGACCTGGAACGGGTCGTAATGCAGCACGTGCTGCAAGTAGAGCGCGGCCGTCACGAACCAGGCGAACAGCCCGGCGGCATTGAGAACCGAGA
>JBOHZT010000055.1:0-14400 GCA_050738535.1 Steroidobacteraceae bacterium | reverse complement strand
TGCAGGGCGCCTGAGGCAGCCCCGGCGCGGCAATCTTCCCCACTTTCTCTACAGGTCAGCATGAATCACGACGCTCAAGGCCAGAATTTCCCTTCACCGCGCACCCTCAGTCCGACGGGCTGCTAGGGAGCCGTTCGCAATGACACGCATTGAAGCTGGAACGGGTGTCATCACCCAGATTAATATCTTCAAGACAGATCCTGCAAAGGCCGACTTGCTGATTGAAACGCTTAAGGAGGCCGCTCAATCGGTTAGGCACGTACCGGGATGGTTGTCGATCAATCTGCATGTCGCGCTCGATCGTACGCAGGTCGCCAACTACGCCCAGTGTGAAACGAAGGCGGCCTGGGACGAGGTCATGGTGATTCTCTTCCAGAAGGGATTCATTGATCGGATCGTTGCGATCGCGCCGCCCGAACCCTGTCTCTACGAAGTAGAGTGGACGCTGGATCGGGCCGGTTCAACCCAAGTGTGAGGAAGTCCAGTGTAGTCTCGTGGCAGATTGGCGAGGCCGTCGGGCATATTGCGATTGCTCGTGCTGTAGAGCTTCGAGGCGGTCGTCTGCTGCTGCGTTTTGAGCGCGAACAGCAGTGCGCCGCCAATGCCGCTCGCCGCGGCCGCGCCGAGGCCGAGGAGCACCTTGCGGGACAGCCGCGTGACCGGCGCGCGGTTGGCGCGCAGGCGCATGAGGGAAGGTTCGATACATTGCTAAGGGTCGAAAGCCCAATCGATGGAGATCGCGAGTCTCAGATATTTGCTGATGGTGGCGGACGCTGGAAGCTTTACGAAAGCGGCTGTGCATCTGGGACTGCACGCGTCGACCGTGACGCGGCGTGTGACGCCTCGTGCCAGGACTTGGTGGGTGACGCCAGCGGGCGAACCACCATGAGCGAAGGCACCTTTCTTCCGTAGGCTGAGCCCGACATGACCGCCAGCCAGCCGGCGAGGCCCTGTCGGCGCAGGGCGTCCTCAGCCTCGCGAAGCTGGGCGTCTGTGGGATCGCTGGCCCGACCAATCGTCGTGTATCGGCCATCCTCGGACACGATGACCCAGCGGCGGTCACTCGAACCATCTTCCTGCCTATTCAAAGGCCGCTTCCTTATGGTGCTCATGGCGTAACCATGGCCGACGATTGAGCGCGTCGCCAGACGGAGGACCCCGGTGGCCGATTGTCAGCCCCCGCAGCGGCATGGACCGGCACATCAGGGCTAGGTTGAAACGCGAAGAGATAATCGACCGCCTTGCTCGCCTGTGATGCGGCTCGCACGATAGCGCGGTGATCCTCTCGCAGCACCTCGAGCCAGGAGCCGATGTAATCGGCGTGGCGGACGGTCGGGACTATGCCGAGCGAGGCGCAGCAAAACGCGGCGTTCATTTCCGCCACCAGCTCCTCGAAGGCGTACTTCTTCGAGCCGAAGGAGCCGGAGAGATCCCGGTTCAATCGCGACGAATGACCCGATGCGTGACCGAGCTCGTGCAGCGCGGTCCTGTGCCAATTGATCGGCTCGAAATACGCTTGCGGCGGGGGCACCTGCACGTAGTCCTGCGACGGCATGTAGAAGGCACGGCTGCCGCCGATGCGGAAATCGATGCCGGTGGCTTTGATCAGCGCCTCGACCTTGGGCTCGATCAGTCCCGGCTCGGGTGGCGGTGCTGCCACCACGAGATTCTCGGGCAGGCCTTCGCATTGGGCCAGGTTGAAGACGGTGAAGCGCTTCAGGAACGGGATCGCTTGCGCGTCTTCGCCGGTCTCCTGCGCCCGTTTCTTCTCTTCGTCCGGGATGAAGCGGTCGGCGTAGACGACTGTGGTGCCGTGCTCGCCCTTGCGGACATTGCCGCCAAGGCTCAACGCCTGGCGAAACGTCAGCCAGCCCTGGACCGGGAAGCCGTGCTCGATCACCGAGCCCCAGAGGATCAGTACGTTGATCCCGGAATAGAGCCGGCCGGTGCTGGTGTTCTTCGGCATGGCGAGCGGCGCCTTCGCCGCCGCCGTTCCCCAGGGCTGGACCCAGGGCACGCGGCCGGCTTCCAGCTCGGCGATGATTTTGGTGGTGATTTCATCGTAGAGGCTCGTCCGGTTTGATCCCGAACGGGCGCGAGCGGTCTGTCTGGACATCGCGGATCTCCGCGACGGGCGCCGCGAGCCTTTCTCGCGACCTCAACCCGTCACGGAAAACCCGTCCGCACTCTCACTCTCGGGGCGTTGCGGGGTGTCCCCGCAGATGGGGGGGCGTCGGCGACCGCGGCGCCGGCCAGGGGGAAGGCTTTCCCCCCAAAGGACTGACCAGGCAAAGGCAGTCTGGTTTTATAAAGTGCGCCGGAAAGGGTATATTTTACCCTGTTCGGCGCGGTTGTCGCGATAGGGCGACGACAAATCGTTATCCTCGATCCAACAGCTATGTTGATAATTATGCGTAAAAGGGGGTATTTAATGCCCCTCTGGATACGAGATTATCAATCAATGCAATCCCGTCCGCATAAGACCGCCAGCTTCCTGTCGGCTCACCCCGTCTTCACACGGGCGGAGTTTGCGGCGGCCTTTGGCCATCCGGCGGGCGCGGCCAATGTCACCAGCCTGCTTAGGCATCATCTGCGGGCCGGCAATATCAAGCGTGTCAGTCGCGAGGTGTTTGCGGCGGTGCCCGCCCATCTGGCGGCGGAGCAGATGGTGATCGACCGCTTTGCCGCGGCGAGCAAGCTGCGGCCGGATGGCGTTTTGGGATTTCACTCCGCCCTTGAGCTACATGGCATAGCCTATTCCGAATTCCGCGAGGTCCAGCTCATCAGCGCCGGACGCGCGGAACTCGTGGACCTGCCATTCGGTGCCTGCCGCTTTATCGCCACGCCGAAGGCGCTGGCGGCGGCCGGCAAGGCAGACTACCTGACCATGTCCATGGATCGGCAAGGGGTGGCGATTCGCGTGACCGCGGTCGAGCGCACGGTCGTCGATGTCCTGCACCGGCCGGAGCTCGCGGGCGGAGTCGAGGAAGTCCTGAAATCGCTGGATCTGGTGCGCTATCTCGATCCGGCGAAGATCGCCGACTATGTCGAGCTACTGGACAACCGGTCGCTCGCTTCCGTCTCCGGCTGGTGGCTGGAGACGCGCCGCGCCGCGCTCGGCGTCACCGACGACGTCCTGGCGCGCCTGCGGGCACGGCTTCCGCGCTCGAAGCACTACGCGCTGGGTGCCGAGCCCGGTGACGCCGTGCTCATCGAGCCTTGGCGCGTGCTGCTGCCGGCGCAGACCGTCGACACCGCTTTTGAAGGCGTCTGATGATCGCGTCGCGAGAAACCCTGCAGGACATTGCGGCCGGGCGGCAGCTTCAGCCTGCGACGCTGGAGCGGGTGATCCGGCTGATCGACATTCTCGACGCATTCGGCGCCGACACGCTGATCGGTCCGCGCATCGCCCTGAAGGGCGGGACGGCGCTCAACGTCTTCCATTCCAATCTGGATCGCCTCTCAGTCGATATCGACATCAACTATGTCGGTGCGCTCGAGAAGGAGCAGATGGACGCCGACCGGCCGGGACTGGAGGACCGGATCGAACGCCTGATGGAATCGAAAGGCTACGCCGCGCGGCGCGAACCCTCCGAACATGCCGGCGGCAAATGGATCTACCGCTATGCCTCCGCGCTCGGCGGAGCGGGGACGATCGAAATCGACATCAACTATCTCTATCGCGGCCCGCTTTACGGCGTGGACCGCATGCCCTCGGCGGCCATCGGATCCTACCAGGCCACCAATGTGCCGGTTCTCGATATCCACGAGATCATCGCCGGCAAGATGGTCGCACTGGTGACGCGGCGCACCGCGCGCGATCTGTTCGACGCGCATCGCATCATCGCCATGCCATCCCTCGACTGGGCGAAGGTCAAGGCGGCCACTTTGATGATCGGTGCGAGTGCAAAGAGCTTCGACTGGCGCACAGCCTCGCCCGAGGCGATCGGATGCGAGCTCGGCGACATCACCGGTAAGTTGACCATGTGCCTGCATGATCGGTATTTCGAGGCCTTTGGCGGTCCGGCGGCCTGGATCGAGAACGTCACGGCCGAATGCCGGGAGAAGCTGGCGCCGCTGTTCCAGTTCACAGCCGGCGAGAGGGCGTTTCTGGATGTCGTGCTGGAGCGCGGGGAGATCGACGCCTCCGCTCTGGAGGTACCGGAGAATGTGCGCGCCGCGATAGAAGCCAGTCCGGCGCTGCGGTGGAAGGCACAGAACGTCAAAGCCTGGAAATCGGGTGACAAGTCGCTGGCGCCACGCACGGGGCGAAGGCGGCGGCGTGACAGGAGCGCATCATGACCGGCTTTACAGTGATCGGCGTGCAGCTCTTCTTGGCAAAGGTATGGTCGGTAGGCGGCTTGTCATCAGGCGGTGACAGGACAACGCAAGGCAAGGTTCGGGCGCCGCGATGGCGCTCACCAACGTCCCTTCCCGTCTTCTGCGGGCGGTGGCTGAGCTGGGCAAGCGTCCCAGTGGGTTCGCGCTACAGTGCAATTACAACGCGAATCGGGAGAGGGACCGGGCATGTACGCGAGGCTTCATGTGAGGGCGCAGCTCCCGGCCGTAAGCAAAAGAGCTCGGTCTCGTGACGATTAGAGCGATTTCGCTTTTCTGCGGCGCCGGCGGATTCTGCGAGGGGGTACGGCTCGCCGGCTGGCAGGTCGTGTCGGCCGTGGAGTCGGACGCGCAGGCGTGCAGGACGCACGCGGCCGCGTAGGGGTAAGGAAAGGGAGATGGGCAGTGCGTGTTCCCAGGCAAGCCAGGAAGGATCGTACTGAAAGTCGTTCGCGCCGTTCGAGTGCTTGTTCAGTCGCCCGACGAGGCGGCTGTTCAAGAAGACGCTGAGAGGAACGTGGATGTGCCGGCGGGCCATCAAAAGATGGCCGCGATCTCGGCGGGTTCTGCCTTGGTCCGAGGGCGGACAGTCAGCTCCAAATCGAGCGCCGCAAGAACGCTGCACAACGTGCCGAGCTGTGTTCCCGGCGCGCCGCTCTCCATGGCCGAAATGGTTGCCTGACGTAGTTTGATCCGATCGGCAACACTGACCTGGCTCAGGCCGAGCTTGCGCCGCCGCCGGCGGATAGCGCTTCCGAGCTGCTGGGGTGTTCTGGCGATCTGGCCCATGGCACCGTCCTGCGGTGCGCGATATGCGCTTACGCGAATATATCTCATTATACGCAGGAGCGAATATTCGTAAATATACTCTATACAGAGTAGAGCCGCTTAATACTCCTTAGCGTATAACTACTGGGCTGTGCCGATCCGAGCGCAGTCGCACCTCCGTGAGTGGATACCGGGCGGACAGCTCGAGCGGTCGTCATCGACATCGGGGTCCGAATGTCCGCAGGCGGAATCCCGTGCAGCAGCACGGATGCGGCGGCGATCACGGCGATGCCGATAAGGCTCTCGGCGAGCACCGCGCGAGCGCAGCCGCGCACGATCTCTGCGTCGGCCTCTCCCGCGCCTTTGGCGTTGGTGTCAGCCACGGTGTCAGCCGCGGACGGGCGTGCTCCCGCGCGGTGGCGGTGGGGAGTCGTCCACTCGAGCAGTGCTCCGCCCAGCGAGCGCTTCGGGGGCCGGCCGGCGGCCTCGATGAGGCGCGGCAGCCTCACGTAGCGGTTGTGGGCACCGACGGCGATCATCGAGAGCACGAGGAGCACCTTCACATCGAGGGTGATGCCGTACGCTGAGGTCCAAAGATCGCTGAACCGGTCGAGCTCCTGCAGCGCGGTCCAGATGCCGGTCGCGAGCACGCCGGCGAGCGCGGCTCCCGCAAGGGTGGATAGGCGCTCGAACAGGCCTGCGGTCAGCTCGATCGCGCGGGCTCCTGCGCCGAGGAGCTTCGGAAAGACGACGAGCGTCATGCCAAAGAGGCTGCCCACCCACACGGCGCCGGCCATCAGATGCGCCCAGTCGATCCACACGGCGAGCACGAAATCCCCGTGATCGGCCGGATGCCCCGTGTCGCTGCGAGTGAGGGCGATCGCGGCCGCCGCGAGCGCCATGAGCCAGTCGAGCCATGCGCACCGCGGATGACGCTTCGCGCCGACCCAGGCGAGGGCGAGAATGCACAGCGCGGGCACGCGCCACCGCCAGATGTGGCCGAAGTGCGTCGCCTCGATCGCCAGGGATACATCGGCCGCGAAGGAGTGCCACGAGTCCCCATTGAATTCGAGCACGCGCGAGGCGAGATCGGCGAGGCTGCTCGCGCACAGCAGCAGGACCGCAAAGCCCAGGAGCCGCAGCATGCCGGCATCGAGCGCGCCCCGCGAGGCGGGTGCGTCGACAGGGCCGCGCACCGCTCCTGGGGCGCGTAGCGGCAACGCCAATCGGCAGGCGAGCGTGCCGATCACGAGCACCAGCATGCCTACGTCGAACGCGGTCGCGGCGATGTGCAGGGGGATGGCGGCTGCTTCTATCGCAGGGTGAAGGAGAAGCGCCCGCTCGTGTGGTGACCGTCGCGCGCGATCACGCTCCAAGTGACGCGATACCGGCCCGCCGGCAGCCGTGCCGGAAGCGCAGTCTCGAGCAGCGTGTGATTGGCGGGAGAAACCTTGCCCTTGCCGACGCTCACGGGCTTGCCGGCGGCATTCGTGACGATCAGCGTCGAGAAGACGGGCTCGATCTCGCCGTCGAACCAGACGCGCACTCGCTTGGGAGCGGCGTTGATCGTCGCGCCGACGCGCGGGGAGGATCTCACTGGAAACGCATGCGCGAGCGCCGCGGGGGATTCGCCTAAGCCGAGCGCGAGCAACGCGAGCAATGCGACGAGCGGCGTCGCGGCGCGGCAGTGACCCATGCGCAGCCGCAGGCGAGTCGCGCGGTTCGAGGCCATCACTCGAACACCGGTGCCCCGAGCACGCGCGGAAAGAGGTCGTCGAGATAGAAGTCGAAGCCGAGCAGCACCCCGACCGACTCGCCGGAAGCGCGGCTCGTCGGGATCTCGAGCTCGACGCCCCACTGGTAATCGCGGCCGATCCAGATGACGCCCGGATTCACGGAGCCGGTCGTGTGGCCGCCACAGCCCCGATCGAGACAGGTCTGCATCGGGACCTCCACGATCGGGATCAGATTCGCGAGCGGTCCCCGGATACCGACATCCTTCACGAAATCCTGCAGGTACGGGATGCTGTACTGGATCGAGAGCGCCCAATCGAGCATCCGCGGGGCGGTCGAGTCGGTCGGCAGATCGACCGACACGGCGCCGGTCACCGCGAGAGGCCGTATCCAGCCGGTCGCGACGGTGCCGAGCCCCTGTCCGAAGGCGAATTCGGGGGTCCAGGTGGAGTAGCTCGAGCGGATGGTGCGGCTGCCGGTGCCGCCGACGGAGTCGGTGAGCGAGACCATGGCGAGGGATTCGGAGCTTGCGATCTTGTAGACCTGCCAGGCGCCGCCGATGCTGAAATTGTCCCAACCCTTCATCGTGGGCATGCCGTCCGGCCCTATGCGCTGATAGTCGCCGCCCGCCACGAGCGAGAATCGCGAGGTGATGGGCTTGGTGAAGGCTGCGGACAGCACGTTCCGTTCCGTGCCGTCCGCGCGGTCGTGCTCGAAGACGATCGGTAGCTCCGCGCCGATGCCCGGGTCATCGAAGCTCAGCGTCGAGGGGAAGAGCCGCATGCCGGCGATGGCATGGGCCGAGACCGTTGCCGATCCCCATGCGAGCGCAAGGATCGGCAGCAGCATTCCAAGTCGATATGATCGGGACAATTCAATGTGCTCGTCTTTTACAAATCTTAGCGAGTGTGGGCCCCCGTTGGGAACCGGATGCACGCTCTCGGCCAGCCAGCGAACGAACGGTCGGCTCCATGAGCAAGGGTAGGCTCGAGGCATTCAGCGACGGCGTCATCGCGATCATCATCACGGTGATGGTGCTCGAGCTGAGGGTACCGATCGGGGAGACCTTGGGAGCGCTCGCGGCCGTGCTGCCCGTTTTTCTCTGCTACATCTTGAGCTTCCTCTATCTGGGGATCTACTGGAACAATCACCACCACATGTTCCATGTCGTCGACCATGTCACCGGGTCGATTCTCTGGGCGAATCTGCACCTGCTTTTCTGGATTTCCCTCATCCCCTTCACCACGGGTTGGCTCGGCGAGAATCATTTCGCGGCCGCGCCGGCGCAGCTCTACGGCGCCGTGCTGTTCATGTCGGCGGTCGCCTACTCGATCCTGCAGCAGCGGATCATCGCCTCGCAGGGGCGCGACTCTCTGCTGCGCCGGGCGGTCGGGAGCGACTGGAAAGGCAAGCTCTCCCCGGTGCTCTATCTCGCGGGCATTGCCTGCGCATTCTGGTCGCGCTGGGTTTGCCTGGGGCTCTACGTCCTCGTCGCGCTCTTTTGGCTGATCCCGGACCGCCGGGTCGAGCGCGCGCTCAGTGGGCGACACGCCGCAGGCGGCGGACGCTGATCGTCCTCGGGCCGCGAGCCGCGAGCCGCGAAGGTCGGCGGTTTCCGCAGCAGTCGGGGGCCACGGCTCGACGCGATGTCTTCCGGGCCGGAGCTCAGCGCCGGGATCGACGCAGAGCGCTCTCGATCAGGATAGCGGCGAGGCCGCCGAACAGGATCACGGCGAGCCAGTCCTGGCCGATACCGAGCGGCTTCAGGACGAGCGCGACCACGGCGAGCCAGACGAGGATCGAGAGGGCATAGCTCCCGTCGTCCACGAAGAGCCCGATGATTTCGCGGGCAATAGAGGCGAGCGATGCGAGCGGGCGCATGCGCTCATCTCCCCCCGGTGGACGCGCGAACGCCTGGACGGGCCTTGCACCACGGCACAATCCCAAGTGCTGCGGCGAGGAAGCCCGCGATGAGGCCGAGCATCGACCAGTCCTGACCGGGCCAGCTCAGTCCGATGCCCTCGCCTAGCCAGAATGTCCCGAACGCCGTGAGCAGCACTCCGACGAGGAGCTTCAGCGAGTTCTCGGGAACCGCGGCGAGCGGGCGATGCACGGCCCAGCCGAGCAACACGACGAGGATCAGCGCGGCAAGGGCGCCGGCGCTCGCGGGCAGGAGCAATCCGCTCCCGCCCGCGCCCACCGCGATGACGATGAAAATGACCTCGAGTCCCTCGAGCATCGTGATCTTGAATGCGGCCCCGATCGCGAGCGGATCGAGTCCGGCGCGGATGACCCCGCTTCTCGAGAGCGAGGCCGTTTGCCTCGCGAAGGCGGCGGCCTCGTCGTGCACCGGGATCACCCCCGCCGCGCGCAGGATGGCCTTGCGCAGCCACCGCATACCGAAGAGCAGGAGCAGCGTGCCGAGCGCGATCTGCATCAGATGCAGAGGAATCCGCGCAAGCGCCGAGCCGAGTGTGGCGACGATCAGCAGCAGCAGCGCGAGGGCCATGCCGCTGCCGAGCAGCGCTCCGCGCCATCCACGGATCGTACCGACCGCGAGCACGACCGTCAGTGCCTCGACGAATTCGACGAGGGAGGCGAGGAACGCGGCGAGCGTGGCGGGCCAGACATGGGCCGAGGAGGCAATCATGTGCAGCTTCGATCATAACGCCAAATTTTCGCCGCGCTTGGTCCGCGAAAACGCGCGCGCGGTACCCGATCCGGCAACTGCGCGGAGCACGGGAGTGTCGGTGACGCCCGCAGGCGACAGTTTTGGCGTCAACCGCAAGCCCGCGCTCCCGTTCCAGCGCCTGACTTCACCCGAAACGGAGGCGCGCTTGAAATCCATGGTCCCCGATACTCGTTGCAAATCTCGTTCGGCGCTGGGTTGGGCGAGGCTCGGTTCGCTGACCCTGCCGGCGCTTGCGGCGACGATGCTGCTCGGCTTGTCCGCACCGGCCTCCGCCGGTATAGGGATCGATATCCGGATCGCCCCACCCCCGCCTCCCGCGCACCTCGTCGTTCCTCGGCCGAGGCGAGGATTCGTGTGGGCGCCAGGCTACTGGCGCTGGAGTGGCCGCCGTCACGTCTGGGTGGGAGGGCACTGGATGCGAGCGCGCCGCGGCTTCCACTGGGCGGCCGGGCACTGGGTTGCCCGCCGCGGGCGCTACCACTTCGTGAGGGGTCGCTGGGTGCGGAACTGATCGGACCGAGGACCGCGCGACCCACCCCGGGGGGGCGCGGTCCTCGCAGGCGCGGCGCGGTTCCCGCGGGAGGCGTGCAAGCCGCGGCGCTTTTCATCATGCTGCGGCGATGGACGACCGCGATGACGTGCATTTCATGCGCCAAGCGCTCGAGCTCGCCGCGGCGGCTCGGGAGCACGGTGAGGTGCCGGTCGGCGCGGTCCTGGTGCGCGACGGGATCGCGATCGCGGCAGGCTTCAATCGGCCGATCGAGGCGCACGATCCCACGGCGCACGCGGAGGTGGAGGCGCTGCGCGCGGCAGGCCAGGCGCTCGGCAGCTACCGGCTCGCCGGCACGACGCTGTATGTGACGCTCGAACCATGCGTGATGTGCGCCGCGGCGATCGTTCACGCCCGTGTACGGCGGCTGGTGTTCGGCGCGTGGGATTCGCGAGCGGGGGGCGCGGGCAGTCTCCTCGACGTTCCGGCCTTGCCCGGTCTCAATCACCGCGTCGATGTATTCGGCGGGGTCCTCATGGAGGAGTGCCGCGACCTACTCGCGAATTTTTTCACTGAGCGGCGCTGAGGCGGAGCCGGACGGCCGGACCGGGGGCACGACGCCGAGCGGCGCGAAGTCTCAGCGATCCCGGGAGCAGGGTCGACCCCAGCGCGAGCCTCTCAGGCCTCGGGCGGCACCCGCGTCGCCTGGTCGGCGATCGTCGAGGGTGTCCGCCACTCGAGAAGTTTCAGGAACTGCTGCACGTGCGCGACGTATTCCACGGGCTCCCAGCCGCGGCAGTAGCCGCGCTTGGCGTGCTCGTACCAGCGCTCCTCGGCGAGCAAGGGCAGCTGCTTGCGCACGGCCGCCCAGGAATCGGGATTCTCACCGCGCTCCTGCGTGAGGACGCGCGCGTCCTCGACATGGCCGAAGCCGACGTTGTAGGCAGCGACGGCGAGCCAGGTGCGATCCGGCTCCGGAATGTGCTTCGGTATCTTTTTGAGCACTTTCAGGAAATATTTTGCACCGGCCAGGATGCTCTGGGGGGCATTGGTGCGATCCTCGACGCCGAGCGACTGGGCGGTCGACGCCGTCAGCATCATGAGGCCCGTCGCTCCCGCGGGAGACTCGGCGGTCGGGTCCCACTGCGACTCCTGGTATGCGATCGCCGCGAGCAAGCGCCAGTCGAGCCCCGTCGCGGCGGCCGCTTGCTGAAAGAGGCTGCGGTAGCGCGGCAGGCGGGAGGCCACGAGCTCCTCGAACTTGTGCGACATCTCGTAGCCGAAATGGTGTGCGTTGCCGGAGCTCGATCCCTCGAACTTCGCGAGCTCTCCGGACTGCGTCATGTCCACAAAGAAGCGGTTCACCTCGTCATAGAGCTGCGGCGCGTTCCGGCGCACCACCCACTGCACCGGCCGGTCCTCCGAGAGAACGAACCCGCGCTGCACGTCGGGGTAGAGGTGGTGCGAGAAGGAGAATTCCCGCGCATCGACGACGGCGTACTGGGCTTCGCCGTCCTCCACGTCCGCCACGGGGTCCGCCGTTCGCGGTGCGGTCTCGATCCAGGTCAAGCCGGGTGCGACCGTGTGTTTCAGGCGCTCGAGCAGGCGCTCCTGGGGGCTGTCGGCCCGCACGGACAGGGTGGCGGATTCGATCTGGATGGCATCCCGCGGCCGCGGAGTCCCGCTGCGGTACACGACGATCTGCGGAATGTGCTCGTAGACGGCCGATGGATGCCCGATCTGACGCCAGCGCGCGTCCGCCGTGATCTGGGCCGCAGCAATGTCGGCCCGTCCTGAGGCAAGCTCGGCCTGCATGTCCTGGACGTTCGCGACCGGGTACATGTAGAGCCCGACGCCGAGGCGCTTGGCGAAGGCGCTTGCGAGCTCGAACTCCAGGCCTTCGGCCCGATCGGGGCCCAGGTAGTAGGAGGTCGGGCTGTTGAGCGTGACCACGCGCAGCACCGCGCGAGCTCGGAAATCCTCATGCGCCGGTGGCCGAGGGGTGCAGCTGCCGACCAGCGCCAGCACGGCGATGGCAAGCGGCGGCTGAAGGAGGCCCATGGGCCGCCCCACTCCGAAGGCATGTCGTAACCGGCGATGCATCGGCACCTCTCGCGGACGGTCGGTTGGTTTAGAATACCAGGCGCAAGTCCCCTACCACCCGCGCTCCAGACAGAACGTGGCTCGAATATGTCAAGCCGCGGGGGTGGCTGCGAGTTCCTTCTCTGCGGACAGGCACTTAGGTTGCCGGCCGGAGCATTACGAATTCGTCAGGTCAGGGCCCGGTCCGCTGAGATCGGGCGGGCGGGGCGGGACACACACGCCGGAGAGGTACCGAAGTGGTCATAACGGCGCCGACTCGAAATCGGATGGTCGGGTAAAACCGGCACGTGGGTTCGAATCCCACCCTCTCCGCCATTTGACCTTCCAAGCCGTTCCGCAGAGTTCCACAGAGGATCATTTCTCGGCTAGAACGTCCGTTGATTCAACTGCTTACGTTCCACTGACGTCTAGCTCCGTTCCTTGACAGCCAATGCACGTTGGGGGTAATTTGGGGGTAAGCCTGAGGTACGGGGGAAGGTTTACCCCCAATTCGACATAATATTTACCCCCAGACGAGTTTCCGTTGGCTCGTGCTTACAGAACTGGCACTTCGAGGGGCAAGGCCCGCAGACAAGCCGCAAAAGCTCTTCGATGGGCGAGGCCTCTATTTACTCGTCAGCACGGCCGGCGCGAGAGTCTGGCGACTCAAGTACCGCTTTGAAGGCCGGGAGAGGGTCCTCGATCTGGGGGACTACCCCGAAGTCTCCCTGAAAAGAGCGCGAGAGCGGTGTGAGGAGGCGCGGCGGCTTATTGCCAATGGCGTCGATCCCGCTCCAACGGGCGGCCAGTACGGGGCGGGCGACGCCCAGACGGTTGAGGCCCCCAGCCGCTCCTTCGAGGCGGCCGCCCGGGAATGGTGGGCCGCTCGCTGGCAGGCGGAGCGCTGGGACGAAGGGTATGCGGTACAGATCCTCCGGCAATTCGAGCGCGATGTTTTCCGGATTAATGTGACTCGGGGCTTGCCGCCGGACCAAAGAGCGTTACATCCCCTGCTTCAGAGGCCCGTTGGGGATTGGTCGTTCGATGCGCTTACGCCCCCCGATGTCCTGGAGATCTGCAGGAATATCGAGGCCCGCGGTTCTCTTGATACCGCCCGAGACCTGCGCTCCCGTATCAGCATGGTGTTCCAGCGCGAGAAGGTTCTCGGCCGGTGCACCCTGAATCCGGCGGCGGACGTGACGGCGCTGCTCGCAAAGCCGAAGCGGACGAATCACGCCACGATCGCCTACGACGAATTGCCCGCCTTCTTCAAGAAGCTCGATGCCGAGAAGCTCGACGACACGACTCGGCTGGGCCTTGAGGCAGTCATTGCGACCTGGCTGCGGAGCACGGAGTTGCGGCTGGCGCGCTGGGCGTGGCTGGATTGGAAGGCACGCGAGCTACGCATACCCTCCGACTCAATGAAGAACGGCGACAAGGGCAGGGGCGATCACGTCGTTCCGTTGTCCGACTATGCGCTTGATGTATTCCGAAGACTTCAAGTCATCACTGGTCATGGGGAGCTCATGTTCCCCAGCCTCAAGCATCCGGGCGAGCCGATCTCCGAGGGCGCATGGCTGAATGCGTTGTATCGCATGGACTACCGGAACAAGGCTACGGTCCACGGCATCCGTGCGCTCGGGAGTACCACGGCAAATGAAGCGCACGTGAGCGTACCGGGGGTGCCGGCGCCCGTGAAGATGTGGGAGTCGCGATGGATTGATCGCCAGCTCGATCACGTCGACAGGAGTGTGAGCGGCCGGTACAACCGCGCCGAGTATCTGGAGCCGCGGCGAGCGCTCATGCAGTGGTGGGGGAAGACGGTGCGTGAGGCACGTGCACTAGCGAGGCGCGGCGTCACAGGTGAGACTGCGGTCGTCACGACTATGCCGTCTGAAGGTACTGATATGTGACGAATCATACGTGGTCTCTACTCAATTTCCGAGAGTCTGGGCATGGCCTAAACATCGGCCGCTGCTCTCCCCAATGCGCCCACGGGCCAGAGATTTCCGAAGAAGTTCACCTCCTATGACCCTCGGAGGTGGCGACCCGCCTTGCTGAGGCGCTTGGAGACGAGGGGGACAAGCTCGTCAAACGAGTGCTTGGGCACTCCGATGGCACCGTGACCGCGATCTACAATCGATACGGATATGTGAGCGAGATGCGTCGAGTGTTGGAACAATGGGCGAATGATTTCACGGCCTGTGGGAGGCGAATTACTTATCAAGCGGCGACGGGAGTCTCGAATAGTCCGTGGCAATGACGTTCCCATGCATAGTGCGCAAGATTGGCGGTC
>JBOHZT010000054.1:0-14445 GCA_050738535.1 Steroidobacteraceae bacterium | reverse complement strand
ACTGTATGGCGTGCACCTCGGACTCGAGGCCCCTGCGGGCTGGCGCGTAGTGCCGCTGAGTACCCCGCGCGGCCCGTTACGGCCGAACGAGGTGGCCACGGCGCTATTCGCGGTGACGCCGCCCTCTTGGGCGTTCACTCGGTACGTGACCCTCTACGGTACCGCTGATCTCTCACACGGTGCCTCCTCCCGTGGAGCCGCCCGCCACGGCGGCAGGACCGTTCTCCTTGGCTCCTGATCCTGCCGTCGAGTGGAGCTTGAGCGCGTCGGCGATGACCTCTCCGCGGGCAACGCTTGCCGCGCGTGACAGGGCCCCCAGGGTAATCGCAGCGGGTTGCGCCTGGCTCGCTCACCTGTCGCTCGAGGGCTTGCGTCCAGGCGATCATGGTGATTTTGCGGGCGGAGCGAGTGGGCCTCCAACAGGCCGGTGAGCACGTGCTGCAGCCGGCCTTTCACTGTACTGTAGTAGCGCACCCCTATCTGCAGTATCGTAATACATGAACTGGCGAGGCACGGGGGTCTGGCCGTATGCCGGCCATCAGGCTCCTTCGCCCACCTCGAGCACCAGGCGTCCTGGCGTAACACGGACGGACTTGGGGATACATGCGGCGCAGCCATGGTCATCTCCCACTAGGTGACTTTGGTCAGGCGTCCAGCCGGTGCCGGTAACACCGCCGGGCGCTCTCTCCCTGGGTCAGACCGAAGTGAACGGAGATGTAAGAACAAGGCCGGCGACTGTCGGCTGCATGAACGGTTGTTGTGAATATCGCCTGTCACACCCTTGGGAGTGGCGGGCTTACCACGTGGTGAGTCGGGGCGGCGGTCGGGGGTGAGAGTACAGCGAGCATTGTCCCCTAGGGCCAGGTGGACATCACCCGACGCAAGTAGGCATCGAAGAGCGGTACCGTAAAGGCGGTGTCTCCGTGGGCTGGACTGTAGATCATCCCCTTGCGGATGAGGTTGGCGCGGACCGGCGCCACAATTTCCACGGCCTTTCCCAGAGTCTGGGCTATGTCCCCGGAGCGATGTGGGCCGGGGCCTAACTCGGCCATGGCGCGAAGGTAGCGCCGCTCCGCGGGCGTCAGCCGATCGAGACGCACCTGAAAGAAGCTGGCGTCCAGGTCGGCGATGGCGATCGCGTTGGCGGCCAGCACATCCTCGCGGTTGACCGGGGAGGAGCGGGCGCAATTCCAGGTGTGTTTGCCCCACTCTTGGAGGAAATAGGGGTAGCACTCGGTGGCTTGAAGAATGGCCTGCAAAGCGGCCGGGGAGAACTCCACCATGAACCGCCGTGCGGGCTCGGTGAGGGCAAGCTGAGCGGCAGGGTCGGCGAGCTTGCCGATGGACCTGAACTCAAAGAGCCGCTCGGCGTAGGATTTGGCATTCCCGAGCTGCCCGGGCAGCTGCGGCAGACCGGCGCCAATGAGTGTCACGGGCAGCTGCAGCTGCGCGCAACGATGCAGCGCGCTGATCAGGGCCTGCAGCTCGGCCTCAGCTACGTACTGCAGCTCATCGATGAAGAGCACCACGGCTGTTTTGCTGTCCCGAGCGGCCTCCCCGACGACTTGAAACAGACTGGTGAGATCCGCACCGAGATCCCCGGTGTCGGCAACACCGGGCTCGATTCCTAGATCCAAGCCGAATTCGATGTCCTGGTATTTGAGTTTGGCTGCCTGAATGAAGCCACCTAACGCCCGTAGCGCCCGCTTCGCGAGCTCCGCCCCCTGCGCCAGCCGGTCGAGCCGCAAGAGGACTGCGCGCAGGTGTGGTGCCAGGAGCGCGGGCAAGGAGCGCTGCTCGGGAGCTTCCAGGAGCACCGTGGCTAGGCCCTTGGCTTGGGCGTCGTTGTGCAGGCGGTTGAGCAGGACCGTCTTTCCGACCCCGCGCAAGCCTAAGAGCATTAGGCTCTTGGCATGGAGCCCGCTGCGGATGCGATCCAAGGCGATGGACGCCTCTTCAATGAGGGCGTCGCGACCGGCGAGTTCAGGCGGCGGCGCGCCTGCCCCGGGAGCGTAGGGATTTTGCCTGGGGTCCATTTTGATGGATCTTATCTTATCTTATTGAACTCCGATAAGGTAGGGTAAGATGGGTCAACCGGGAGCGGTTTGCCATTTCGAAGTAATCGATTTCCCCAGCTTGCACGCACAATTATGCCGGCTGATGCGCCTGCGGCTAGCCAGCTTCAGCCGGATCATGACTCAGCAGCCCCGCCAGTCGCCTTATAAGCTTCGCAGGAAATCGATTCTCCCTGGCCGGGGCACTCGCTCATCGGCCGCTTGCGCCCGAGTCCATTAGACCATGTTTGTATCGCCGGCACCGGTCGTGTTCCTGTCATTCGTCGTCCACTTCCAGCACGAGGCGTCCTGGCGTCACGAGAATGCGGACCGGAGTGCCGATCGCGAACCCCGCTTGCTCGAGCCAGCGCCCCTGAAGTCGTAGGAAAGGCACGCGCGTCGGCTCGGGGCCTAGGCGGGGGGCGGTGGGGGAGGCGTAATTGGGTTTCGCGTAGGGGTAGAGGTATCCCATGGTGCAGTGGCGGAGTTTGGATAGGGCTACCGGTGTTGTTCCATTGCGGGCCCGGAACGGAGAAATTGCCGCTGTGGGGCAATAACTCAGAGAAACTTTGCCAATATGGTGATTAGAGAGCTCTTTGGGCGGGCTTGCGGAGGAAATTGCAGGCGCAGGGTCCCTGACGCGGACGGACTTGGGGATAGAATGCGACACAGCCATGGTCATCTCCCACTAGGTGACTTTGGTCAGGCGTCCGGCCGGTGCTACTAACACCGCCGGGCGCCGCCCTCGTGCTTCGAGCGCGAATGGCATTCTAACATGGAAAAGATTGCTGAGACTCTCGTTTGACTGCGTGTTTGTGCAGAAATGCCTGAACAGTAGGGTCCGCCGCGAGATGCTGTATGGGAGGATCTTCCACTTCAACACGAATTCCGCTACATCATTCGCGCTCACGAGTCTCCTTCGGTTTTGCAGGCACAAACGCTCGCGAGGCATCAGCCTGCGCGGCAGGCCTTCACCGTGTAGGCGGCGGCGGATTTCGGCTTTCTCTCGCTGCCGCGGCACACAGAACGAGGGCGCGCAACGGTGCCCATCGAGGGGACGCACTCCTCCTTGACGCTCGCGTGATTTGATCCGCCTCCGCTCGGCCTCTCTCACCCCCCGATTGTTTTGATCCACCTGGGCTGTGTTGCATCGTGGCGAGGGACACGCCATCGGATGTCCTATTTCCTGCTCATCACAATGCGGTCTTGGGACAGGGAGGTCCCAAGAAGCGCGACTGGGAGTCGCGCATGAGGGACGTCGCCAGGAGGGCGCTATGGCCATGGTCGAGCGCAGCGAGCTGTCAGAGCCGAAGGGGAGGGCCTGCTCGAGCTCCGCGCGACACGCATTCGCCGCGCTCCGCACGTGCTCGCCATCGTGCGCCCGCTAGGCGATGGGTCCGTCCGGGCGCAGGAGCATTGCGCCCGGCGGACTCACGCCGAAACCGCTGAACGAGCGCCCGTCCGGATCGCGCAACTCAGCGGCGACGCGGTAGATCGACAACGGGGTCCTGCCGCCACGGGCGGAGGGCGCAGCGGCACGCGCTCGCTCCGCACGCTCCGGTCGCACAGCAGGACGAAGTGCCGGCCAACGAGGTTCAGCGCCGCGATTGTCGTGCCTCGATAAATGAACGACGCGTTCAGCGCCCGCGCGCCGGGGACGACCCCCTCGTGGTTCGAGGGCCGAAACGCCTCCTAACACATTGGTGATTGTCCAGGATCGAGATTGGGTACGCGCTTGCATAGAAATACCCGGACAGTGGCGGTACCCGCAGAATACTGTACGTCGCGGATTGCGCGTCGCCGTGCATTCCGCCGCATCGGTGTCGGGCCGGGCGGATTCTGGCTCTCGGATGGATTCAGACGTAACATCGGGATGAGTGACGACAGCGGCGGCGCGGCGAGCCCGCTCCTGTACGCGCATGGGGCGTATGGAGAATTCGCCGCCCCCGGGACGGGCGGCGGGCCGGAGGGCCTGTGGATGCCGACGTGGAATTATGACTGACTGATGGCGACGTTTGCATCGGAGGATCCAGCGCCGGCGAGTCAAGGAGTCGAACGCGCCGTTTGCCGCGCCGCCTCGCGAGCGAGAAGCATGGCACCAATGACTCCCGCGCGCCGACCCAGTCCCGGAGCGGTGATGAAGCGGCTGAAGCCGCCCGCCCGGGCGTCGACGGGAAGGTAGCCGTTGAGGCTGCTGCAGGCGGCACGCCGTACGTGCGGCAACATGCGCCCATCGCTCATGACACCACCGCCGAACACGATGCGCCGGCACGAGATCGTGAGCGCGATGTTGGCAGCCAACTGCCCGAGGTAGCCCCCGATCAAGTCGAATCCCACGTGATCCTCCGGCCAGACCTCGACAGGCTGCTGCCACCGCGCCTGCAAGGCCGCGCCGCTTGCGAGTCCCTCGAGGCAATCGCCGTGAAACGGACATGTGCCCCCAAACCCGGCGTCCCTCGTGTCTCGCCGCACGCGAATGTGTCCCATCTCTGGATGAAGCATCCCCTTCAAAGGGCGGCCATCGATCACCACGCCACCCCCGATGCCGGTGCCGACAGTGACGTAGGCGAGCGAGTCTACGCCCGCTCCCGCACCGTAGTTCACCTCTGCGAGCGCCGCGGCATTGACATCGGTATCGATTGCGATCGGGCAATCGAAGGCCTCCAGGGGCGCCGCCAGGCTGGTCCCGGACCATCCGGCCTTTGGGGTCTCGAGCAGACGGCCCCATGTGCACGAGCGCCGGTCGATGTCGATCGGCCCAAATGCGGCGATGCCGATCGCGGCGAGCGGCCCGACCTCCGCTTGCATTCGCTCGAAGAACGCGACGATCGCCGCGAAGGTGGCGGCGGGCGTGCTCGTCGGAATCGACTCGAAGTATTTCTCGAGGAAGGTCGGCGAATCATGGCCCACGGCACAGACGAACTTGGTGCCGCCCGCCTCGATCGCGCCGTAGAGCTCGCCGGACATCATCCCGCCTGACTCAGGGCGCCAAGGCTTCCGCCGCGCATGCGTCGGTGAGCGCCTCGAAGCGCCGGAAAGCGCCGTCGGCGGTGTATCGCAGAGCCCAGAAGCGCGCCGAGAAGTCGATCCGCAGCTCGGCGACTTCCCCGCCCGCGCGCCAGCGTAGCAGCAGCGATTCCTCGCCGGCCGCCTCGAACTCGAAAGCGCCGCTGAAGGCCGGGTGAGTGTTGCGCAGCCGGATCAGATTCAGCAGGTCGCGCACCACCGGTCTTTCGAGCGCGGTCGTGATTTCGCCCTCCCCGAAGCGGTGCCTGTTGATGTCCCGTCCGATTCCGGTGCGCTCGAGCAGCTCCAGGTCGTTGCCGCCGGCGAGCAATCCCACGTAATACACCTGTGGGATGCCCGGCAGAAAGAACTGTAGCGCTCTCGCCATGAGGTATTCGCGATCGTTTCGCCCAAGCGCGTCGTAAAACGAGCAGTTTGCTTGGTAAAGGTCGAGATTCGAGGCTGCCGCACCGGTTGCGCGGCGGCTGCCGCCACGGCTGCGGACGTGAATGTTCTCGACCAGGCGCTCGAGTTCCTCGGGCGGTACCAGCCCCGGTTGCGGTTCCGGTCCGCTCGTGTCGACCCCGATGTCAATGATGCCGATGCCGTCGTGGGTATCGAGGACAGTCAACGCGTTCGTCGGGCGAATGGCGATCCATTCCTTGAGGTAGCGCGCGGTGCGAAAGGATATCGCGTGCAACACGAGCGGCGGCAAGGCAAAGTCGTAGATCCAATCGGCGTGCGCGGCGATCTCGATCTGCCGCCGGTAATGCGAGTGCACCTCGATCAGCACCTCCATGCCGAGCGCGCGCGCGCGCATGGTGAATTCGCCGATGAACCGGTAGGTCTCGGGCAGCATGAAGCAACTCGTGCCGGCGCGCTTGACGGCATAGCCGGCCGCATCGAGCCTGACCATGCGGATGCCGTTCGCGGCGAACACCTCGAGGATCCGCTCGAGGTAGGCGCGCCCCTGCGGATGGGTCACGTCGATATCGAGCTGACGCGAGGTGAAGGTGCTCCATAGTATCTTCCTCTCGCCGTTCTCGAGGGCGATCGGGGTGAGCGGCAGCCCCGGGCGGGGGCGGTAGATCGCGGTCAGGTCTCGCTCGGTCGCACCGCCCGGGAATACCGCATCGAGAGTGAGGAACAGGCCATCGTAGTCGGACAGCCGTCCCTTGCGTGAGTAATCGCGAAACTGCGGTGAGTCGGACGAGATGTGGTTGACGATGACGTCCGCCATGATGTCGATCCTCGAGGCGAGCGCCCTCAGGTCCTCCCAGGTGCCCAGCCGCTCATCCACCTGCGTGTGATCGATGGGATCGAAGCCCGCGTCCGCGCCGTCGATCGGCCGGAAGAACGGCAGCAGGTGCACGGCGCCGAAAAGGCCCGCCAAGGGGCCATCGAGGAGTGCCTGCAGAGCGCGAAGGCCGCCGCCGCTCAGACGATCGACATAGGTGATGAGCTGAACCTGATTTTTCATGAGCTGATGGGCAACGTTTGCGAGCGTGGCCCGCGGAGTCTATACTACAATCGATTGTAATCCTGGCCCAAAGCATTCGCGGCGTCAACCGCCGCTTCGGAGCCTGTTCTGCCGATGCGCGCCAAATGGGACGCCGCTCAGCGCAATCTCTTCCTGATCCGGGCACTCACCTGCCTGATGTTCCTCATGTTTGCGATGACGAGCGATGCGGTGGGCAGCATCATCCCGAAGGTGATCGGGGAATTTCACCTCGACATGAAGGCGGCGTCGGCCTTCCAGTATGCGCCGATGGCCGCGATGGCCGTCGGCGCGCTGCTCCTCGGCTTTCTCGCCGACCGCATCGGGCGCCAAGTGACGATCGTTCTCGGCCTGGCGCTCTACGGCGCGAGCTCCGCTGCGTTCGCGGCGGGTCATTCCTTCGAGGAGTTCTTGGCGCTGCTTGCACTCTCCGGGCTCGGCGTCAGTATCTTCAAGACCGGGGCGCTTGCACTGATCGGGGATATCTCCACCTCGACCGCGCAACATACCTCGATCATGAATCTCGCTGAGGGATCCTTCGGCGTCGGCTCAATCATCGGTCCGGCCATTGTCGCGGGACTGCTCGGCGCGCATTTGTCCTGGAAATGGCTCTATGTGATCGCGGCGGGCATCTGCGCCGTGCTGATCGTGCTCGCGCTCGCTGCAAGCTATCCGCCGCATCGGGCAGCGGCCGAGGCACCAGCCGGCCTCGCCGACGCCCTGTCCCTGCTCCGTGATCGCTATGCGGTGGTTTTTGCGTGCCTCATCTCCCTCTATGTCGCGGTCGAGGTCGCGATCTACGTCTGGATGCCGACTTATCTGCGCATCTATCGGGGTCCCTTGCTGCGCTTCGTGCCATTCGCCCTGACCACATTCTTCGTGCTGCGCGCCGCCGGTCGGTTTGCCGGCGCATGGCTCCTCGCGCGAATGTCGTGGTCCGTGGCGCTCGCAGTGCTGAGTTTCGGGATCCTGGCGTGCTTCGCCGGCAGCCTTGCAGGCGGCGCGCGGGCCGGCCTGGTACTGCTGCCGCTATCCGGACTATTCATGTCCGTCATCTATCCGACCATCAATTCGAAGGGAATCAGCTGCTTCCCGAAGTCCGAGCACGGACGGATCGCGGGGCTGCTGCTTTTCTTCACCGCGCTCGCGGCGGCGCTCGGCCCCTTTGCGATGGGCGCCCTGAGCGATGCTTACGGCAGCGCTAGATCCGGCTTCGTGCTCGCGGCGGCGTTTGCGCTGCTACTCTTCGTCGGTCTCCTGGCGAACGCCCTGACGGGATCGGCCGAGAGACGCCTGGGCGATCTGGAGCGCGCGGAGTATGCCACATCGCAGGCCGGAACCTCGGGGGTCATCCCGGCGCCGACTCCCGGACGATGAGCTCCGCGGGCATTGTGGCGGAGGAGGTTTTTTCGCCCTCGATGCGCCGGAACAGCAGATCCACCAGCATGCGCGCGCCCCGCTCGCGATCCTGTCGCACCGTCGTCAGCCGTGGGTTGGTATGCGCGGCGAGCGTGATGTCATCGAATCCCACGACCGCCACATCCTGCGGAATGGTCCGCCCCGAGGCGAGGATGGCTCTCATGGCGCTGATCGCAATGACATCAGTGGCGGCGAACACCGCGTCGAAAGTCCGTCCCCTACGAATGTAGTCGCGCATGGCGTCGTAGGCAGCATCGCTCGTCAGATGCGCCGGAACGAGTTGCGGGGCAGATGCCCCACGAGGCGCCCGCGATAGCGCCAACCGGTATCCCTCGTGACGCAGGCGGATCTCAGGCACGGTTGGATCGCCGAAAAAGACAATGTGGCGGCGCCCGGACTTGAGCAAATGCTCTACCGCCATGAGTGCCCCACCAGCGTTGTCCGTACCGACGGAGCAATACGTCTGAATGCCCAGATGACCGCCCCAGACGACGAGCGGCAGGTAACTCGAGGCAACCGCCTGCAGCTTCTCGTGCGCGGTGCTCTGACCGATGACGACGATGCCGTCGGATCGGCCCGAGCCGATGAGATCCTGGAGCCAGTCGCCCATCGGGGGCAGGAACTTTTGCAGAATCATCCCATAGCCACGCTGCGTGATCGCCTCGGCGAGATGGCCGATCATCTCCACAAAGAATGGATCCGTCAGCGGTTGGCCCGCTTCATGCTGCAACGGAATGGCGACACTAATCGTCTGCGTCCGCTTCAGACGCAGATTCCGCGCCACCGCATTCACTACGTAACCTCGCTCCCGCGCGAGCTTCAGGATCTGCTTGCGTGTCCGCTCCTCGACCAGAGGGCTCCCCGCTAGCGCTCGGGACACCGTCGAGGCGTGCACGCCCGCCAGCTTAGCGAGGTCGGCCATGGTCGCGGCTCGAGTAAGACGCTGTTTCTTCACCGAGTCGAGCATAGCCGAAGTCCGCCATGAGGGCATCCGAGACCGCATTTTCCTCGCGCCGCACCGGCCTTGCCGGCCGGTGAGGGTCCTCCCGCGAGAGCGCATCCGGACCGGGCGTCTGAGCCGGTCCCCAATGCCACTCCCGCCTTTCCCTCAATAGATCTTGTAGCCGATCCGAACACCAAACAGCCTGGGCGACAGGTAAAAGGCCGTGGTTTCATCCCACTTGCCATTCGCCGACTGCCGGATAGTGTGGTTTTCGAGGTTATGGACATACGCATCGATGCTCAGCCTGCCCGACTCGTTGCGGTAGGTGAGATTGATGTCGCTGCGAGAATAAGCCGCGGTCGCAGCCTGCGCACTGTTCGCAAAATCGTTGTACGTCCCGGCCTGCCAGTAAACATCGGCCTCGGGCGTGACCGTGCCGTGTCCTCCGAGACCGAACGTATGCTGATATGCAACCCGGAAGGTCTCCTCCGGCGCGTTCGGCAGACGCTTTCCCGTGAAGTTTGTGGGCACATTGGTGGCCACCGGCGCATAGCTCGCGCCCGCCCCATCCAGTATGCCCACCGCGGTGTTATAAATGCCGTCCGGGTTCGTCACGGAGTCGACTCCGTCGGGGAACGACGTGAACCGGGCATCCAAATAGGTCGCATACGCATGGATCTCGTCGACCGCCGTCAGCCGCCAGTCGGCCTCCGCCTCGATACCCTTGATGCGCGACTTGCCCGCATTGATGGTCACCGGGGTGGGCGTGCCCGTCAGGTCATGCTCGATCGCGCTCACTTGCATGTCACTATATTCCATGTCGAAGACATCGGCGCTGACTGCGAGCGAGCGGTGCAGGAGCGCCGCCTTCCAGCCGATCTCATAGTTGGTGACGGTCTCGGGCCGGTAGGTCAGATACTGCGCCGGCAGCTCGACATTGCCCGAGACGCCGCCGGCCCGATAGCCGGTATCGACGGTGCCGTAAAGAAGCTGCTGTTGGGTGAGGTCGTAGTCGAGGCCCGCCTTCCAGCTCACGTTATGAGAGCTGGTCGTCTGCGCCTCCGGCTGCGGCGGCGTGAACGGCACGGTGCAGTTGACGTAGGGCTCTGCAACGGCCGAGCCGAAGGCGCAGATCTGCTGCGTCTCGTCGAGGCCGTAGGCGTCCGCCGTGTACCGCACGCCGCCGGTCAGGCGCAGATGGGGCGTGAGACTGTAGGTCGTCTGGGTGAATACAGCCTTGGAAACGTTCTGGCTGTCGATGGTGTGCTGCGTGATATCGATGAGACCATAATCGGAGGGCTCATCGCCCACCGCATGATTGATCGACGTAAATATCTCCGAGACCAGGGAATTGAGGGGCGCGGGCACCGTGTTGCCGATGTGCAGCACGCTGTCGCCGCCCGAGTAGTCCTTGTAATAGTACAGGCCCAGCACCGAATTCACCGGGCCGCTCTCGAAGTTCACGTCGACCTCGTGCGTCATCGAGCGCGTGTCCGTGCCGCGGGAGAGCTGGCTGAACGCGCCGTTGGCGGAATCGACGCCATTGTCGACGAACGACAGAAAGCCCGCCAGATAGGTCACGGTGAGGTCATTGTTCACGGACCAGAGCAGGCGCGAGCGTACCGCATCGTACCAGCTATCGATCGAGTTATCGGTCTCCGAAAGCTGATTGATGAGATTGAACGGCGCCGAAGGCACGATGACCGCCTCGCCGAGTGCGCCCGTCGCCAGGTCCGCATCCGGATAGTGCAGGTAGTTCACCACGTGCATGTAGTTGACGGTGCCCGTGTTCGAGCTGTGCTCGAGCGCCACGCGCCACTGCAGGCTGCCCGTGAGTTGCACCAGCGTGGTGATCTGCCCGCTCAGAATGTCGGTCTTGCCGTAATTTCGGCCCGCGGCGCCGCCTGGATAGTAGCCGTCGTTGGTCTCCCGAACGATGGACCCGCGCATCTGGATGCGGTCGTTGATCGGCACATTCAGTATGGCGCGGGTCGTGATGTCCCCGTAGTTGCCAAAGGCCACATCGCCGTAGGCCTCAAACTGCTTGGTCGGATCGGCGGTGTAGATATTGACCACGCCCGCCGTCGCATTGCGGCCGTAGAGGGTGCCCTGCGGGCCGCGCGCCACTTCGATCCGGCTCACATCGAACAGGCCGTTCGCGAGCTCGCCGCTTGCCGCTGTCGGCTGATAGATGCCATCGATCTGCACGGCGACGGTCGAGTAACTGCCGCTGAAATTGCCGATGCCGCGGATCGAGAGCTGCGGTGTGTAGCCGTTCGCGGAGATCTGCAGGTCCGGCACGGCCGTTGCGAGGTCCTGCAGCGAATCGAGCCCCAGCTGATCCAGGTTGCTCTGGTTTACCGTGGAGATGGCGAGCGGCGCCTTCAGGAGCAGTTCCGGGCGCCGCTCGGCGGTGACGACCACCTCCTCGAGTGGCGCGGTGTCGCTCGGCTGTGATGTGACACGGGTGGCGGCGACCTGCGCGAGGGCCGGCCCGGCGGCAAGCGCCAGAACCAGTGTTCCCACTCGGGCGGTCCAGGAGTGCTCGAAAGCGCAGGTCATGTTACCCCTCGATAGGATTTTGTGTGATAGGTGATCGGCTGTCGCAAGCCGCCGCGCCGGCGTCGTGAGCCGGCCGCGGGCAGGCAGCAGGTTGGAGGCTAGCACCGGGCGATGCCATTTGCAATCGACTGCACGCGAGCGTACAGTCGATTGCAGCCGCGGCGCATGTGTTACCGGCCGCCTGGCGCGAGCTCGAAATTCCGGGCAAGAGGTGGGAGCGCTTCCATGATCAAATTCCTCACGAGTCGCGCGCCCTCGCCGCGCGGTATGGCGAATCGCCTGGTCCCCATCGCTCTCGCACTCGTCTCGGCCGCAGGGCTGATGAGCGGCGGCAGCGCCAATGCCGGAGTGATCAGCCTCAAGGTCGACAACAACGGAACCGTTCACGTGCCGGCGCAAGCGGTGCCGATCTCGAGCTACTTGAGTCCGCAGGCAAAGGCCTACGTGACCGCGCACTTGAAATTCATGGCGACCTACGCGACCCCTGGGACCGGCGTGCCGGCGTTCATGTACGGTTATCTGCGCCGGCAGGAGGCGTTGTATCCGGTCGTCCGCCGGGATGTTCACGTGGGAGGCGTACACGCCTATGAATACCTGCCGAAAAATGGCGTTTCGCCGCTTAACCGCAACCGCGTGCTGATCGAGCTGCACGGCGGGGGGTTCAATAGCTGCTGGCCGATGTGCGCCCAGCTGGAATCCATTCCGATCGCCGCCCTCGGCAGAATCCGTGTCATCGCCGTGGATTATCGGGAAGGGCCGAAATACCGCTTTCCGGCCGCGAGCGAGGACGTGGCCGCTGTTTATCGGGCACTCCTCAAGCACTACCGCCCGCGCGACATCGGCATCTACGGCTGTTCGGCCGGCGGGATGCTGACTGCCATGGCGGCCGCGTGGTTCGAGCATGTGGGCCTGCCCGAGCCCGGCGCGATCGGGATGTTTTGCGCCGGCGCGGTCGCCCCGTCAGCGGCGATCTTCGGCGGCGATGCAACCTACACGGCCTTTCCGATCGGTGAAGCGCACATGCTGACGCCTTCTCGGCCGGGGGCGAAGCATCATCCGGGACTCTCTTACTTCGATGGCGCCAACCCGGACGACCCGATGGTGGCGCCCGCCACCTCGCTCACGACGCTCGCGAAGTTCCCGCCGACACTGATCATCACGGGTACACGCGACTTCGCGATGAGCGCGGCGGTCTATACGGCCACTCGGCTGACCGAGGCCGGTGTGGATGCGGAGCTGCACGTGTGGGAGGGACTCTTCCACGGGTTCTTCTACAACCCGGACGTGCCCGAGTCGCGCGAGTGCTATCGCGTGATCGTCGGCTTCTTCAACCGCCACCTGGGGCATTGAGCATGTTCCATTCGCGGGGGACGATCCGTCACCGTTCTTCGCCGCTGCTTGCGGCTCTGGCGCTCTGCTGCGTCACACCGCTCGCGTCTGCGGCGCCGGCATCCCGTGCCTGGATCGCAAGCTGGGCCGCAAGTCCGATGCCCGCGGCGCTTCCCGCGGGCGCGCCGCGGGCTTGGCAGATGCCGGTGGCGGTCATCGACGGTCAGACGATTCGACAGCGCCTCACACTCAGCCGGGGCGGGGTCGCGCTGCGGGTGCGCTTCTCCAACGAATTCGGCGCGGCTCCGTTGCGGATCGGCAGCGCAAGCGTCATCTATCGCGATCCGCGCAGCGGCAAAACGGCCTATGTGCCGCTGCGCTTCGGCGGCGAGCCTTCGGTCACTGTGCCTGCGGAGTCGCCCGTCCTCTCGGACCCGGTGCGCCTGTCGGTTCCGGGGGGCGCGACCATCGAGGTCAGCGCCTTCTTCCCCGACAGAACACCCGTCACGACGTTGCACCAGCAGGCGCTTCAGAGTGTCGAGATCTCCGGCAGGGGGGATTTCGTGCTCGCCCGCGCGCTGCCGGGCGCCAGACCCTTCACCGTCGTGGTGGATCCGATCCATCACTACACCGCCGAGGCGCGACCCTTCCTGAGTGAAGTCGACGTTCTGACAGGCAGCGGTGTCGGCGTGATCGTGGCGCTCGGCGACTCGATCACGGACGGGTTTCAATCGACGCCGGGAGCCGATGACCGCTGGCCGGATTTCCTCGCCCGCAGGGTGCGCCGCGCGCACCTCGACCTGGCGATAGCCAATGAAGGCATCAGCGGCAATCGGGTGCTGGCTGATGGCGCCGGGCCGAGCGCGCTCTCGAGATTCGATCGGGACGTCCTCGCGGTGCCCGGGGCGCGCACGGTGATCCTGCTCGAGGGAATCAACGACATCGGCTTCTCGGGAGGCCTCGTTCCGGGTCTCTCCTCGAAAAAGGTGCTGAGCGCCCGGCGGCTCATCTGGGGCTACCAGCAGCTGATCGCGCGGGCGCATGAGCACGGGCTGCGCATCATCCTCGGCACCATGACTCCCTTTGCAGGGAGCCCGGCGTACTCCGCGGCCAAGGAGAGGGTGCGACTCGCGGTCAACCGCTGGATCCGCAGCAACCACGAGGCCGACGGGTTCATTGACTTCGACAAGGCGATGCGCGATCCCCGTGACCCCTCGCGGCTGCTTCCGGCCCTTGATTCGGGAGATCACATTCACCCGAACGACCGCGGCTATGCCGTGATGGCCCACGCCATCGACTTGAAGCTCCTCGAGTAACGGGGCGCTCGAGGCCGCCTGCGCAACCGGTCTCGCCGGCCCTGGAACCGAGCCATCCGTCGCATGCACCGCTTGACGACAATTAATTCTTCGACACCGACGACAATTAAAACTTCGACACGGGACTGATCTTCTTCGCGGCTTCGGGTCCGTCTTCTTCGGCCGACATTATCTCAAACGTCTTGTTCTCTTGGCCGCCGCCGCCCCTGAGCGTCTGACGGCGAGCGGTGGGGTGGTTAACTGGCCCCCACCGGCAGGTCGGCAAAATGGGCCCCGTGAGGGGGGTCCCCATGGCGAAGAAGAAGACGAGCAAATGCC
>JBOHZT010000053.1:0-14466 GCA_050738535.1 Steroidobacteraceae bacterium | reverse complement strand
GCGCGAGCCCATCGATCCTGAGGCGGGCCGCGGCGTTGGCCTTGCCGAGCGGGCCTTGCCAGGTCCCCTCGAGCGTGGCGTGCTGCCACGCGAGACCCGGACGCGGCGCGGTCTGCGGGGACTCGAGCGAGTAGGCGAGTAGCGCCGAGCCGTCCTCGAGATCGAGCGTGCCGTGCACGCTGAGCTGCGAATCCCCGGCCTTCCCGGTGACCTCGATGCGCTCGGCGTGGCGCGGACCTCGAATCCTCGCATCGACCTGCAGCGCGCCGAGGCCGGGGAGGTTCACGAGGTGCTCGAGCGGCCCGCTCGCCGGCTCTCGCGCCTCGAGCGTCGCGTCCACGTGCGACGCATCGAGCCGCAGGTCGAGGGAGTAGTCTCCGGCGCCATTCGTTCGCCGTGCTGCGAGGCTCGCGGACACCACGCCCGAGGATCGCAGATGCGCGCTGCCCTGTACTGCGAGCGACGCGCGCGTGCCGGCGAGGGGCGGCTCGAGCACCAGCGCGCCGATCGACAGCCGGTCGAGATCGATCCGGATTCGCGGCAGCGCGGAGCCTCGTTTGTTGCGGCGCGCCGCGGGAGCCGGTTGCGGCACGGGGCGCCGCGCGGCATCGATGCGCGCGATCTGCAGCGACTCGACGTGCAGATCCGCGATGAGCAGATCGATCGGCATCCAGTCGAGGGAGACCTGCTCGGCGGTGAGCCACACCCCGCGAGCGTCGCTCAGCGAGAGCCGGCCGATCTCGATCGAGGCGGGGAAGCTTCCGCCGAGCCCATCGATGCGCACGCGCCCGTGCGTGAGTGAGGGCGTCAGCCGCTCGATGAGATGGCGGCCGCCCGTCGTATTGCCCGCGAGGATGACGGCGCCGAGGAGCACCAGGATGAGGAGGACGATGATGCCCGCGGTCCACCCGGCGATGCGTGCGGCGCGGCCCATCAGAAGGCCTGCCCGATGCCGATGTAGATCTCGAACCGGTCGTCGTTCTCGCGCCGTACCGTGGGCACGGCCACGTCGAGACGAATCGGACCGATCGGCGTGTAGTAGCGAACCCCTGCGCCGACGCCGATGCAGGAGACGCTCGCGGTCTTCGGCAGCACTGCCGTCGCGCTCGCGTGCGCCTCGGAGCAGTGCCAGCTCGCCGCGAAGGGATCCAGGCCCTCGGTCACGCCGCCCCCGTCCGCGAACAGGACGGCGCCGAAGTGCCGTCCGATGCGCTGGCGAAGCTCGACATTGACCGCCTCGATGGTCGTTCCGCCGACCGGGTAGCCGGTGTCCGGGAACTGGGGTCCGACGGACTGGTAGCGGTAGCCGCGGACGGTGCCGCTGCCGCCGGCGTAGAAGCGCTGATCGGGCGGCAAGCTGAACTCGCTCGCGCCGAGCGCGACTCCGCTCATGGCCCGGATGGCGAGCACCGTGCGGCCCGGTGCAGTGCCGAGGAGCCCCTCGAGATCGAAGTAGTGCGAGAGGCTGCCCTGGATGACGTAGAACGTGGCGTCGACGGATCCGAGCGAGAGCGTCGGTGTCAGGTTGAGCGCGGCCCGTGTGCCATGGGTGGGATCCTCGAGCGGGGAGCCGAGATCGGTCGAGTCGTAAATGATGCTGATGGGCAAGGAGAGCAGCGTGTAGTTCCGGGAGATGCCCTCCTGCACGTCGGTCTCGCGTTCGCCTGCGATGCCGAAGTTCGCGGTCCAGATCGACGAGAATCTGCGGCTGAACGTCACCCCCGCGCTCTCGGCTCGCTGATCGTATGCGAGCAGCGACTGCTTCAGGCCGCTCAGCGCGAACTGCAGCGAGTCGCCGCGCTGGCCGATGTCCGGGAGAATGAGTTTGATCCCCGTGTCATAGCCGAGGCCGCTCGTGGCGGTACCGCCGAGATTGATGATCGATGCGTTGAAATCGAGCCGCTCGGCCTTGCCGAGGAGGTTGCGGTCGCTCCAGGTGATGCCGCCGCTCCCGCCGAGATCGGTGGAGTAGGCCGCGTTGACGCCGAACGTGCGGCGCAGGCTCTCCGTCACCCGGAAGGTGATCGGCACGCGCCCGAGGCGGTCGGGCGCGCTGCCGAGCTCGACGGTGACCGTGGAGAACACACCCAACGCGAGTAGCGCTTTGCGCGCCTGCTCGACCTTGGCGGCGTCGTAGGCCTCTCCCGTCGCGAGCCGCAAGTGCTGGCGGAGGAACGCCGCGCGCGTGTGCTTGAGTCCCTCGAAGCGGATGTCGCCGACCCGTACTTGCGGTCCGGTCGTGACGTGAAACGTCAGGTCGAGGGTGTGCGTTTGCGGCCGCTCGTAGGCGACGGGCGCGGCGACCTTGGCGAACGCGTAGCCGCGATCCTCGAGCGCCGTCTGCAGCCGGTTGCCGGCGGCGAGTACCTCGGAGGCGACGGCTGGCGCCTCGGGAGCGAGCCCGAGCGCGGCGCGCGTCCCCGGGGGCAGCGCACCCTCGAGATCGATGCGGCCGATGCGGTAAAGCGGCCCGAGCGTCACGGCGATGGCGACTTCGGCCGCGGCGCCTTTCGGCAGGGCCTCGAGCGTCGGTCCGAGGCGAGCCGCATCGAGCCCGAGCCCGTTGATCGTGAGCGTCACGGCGCCCTGGTAGTACCCGAAGCTCTCGAGCACCGTGCGCAGGCGGTCCACGTCACCCCGCGCGCGCGCGATCAGTCCGAAGGGATCGACCGGCGCGCTGTTGCGCAGCTGCTCGAGCTGCGAGGTCGCGGCGAGCGTGTCGTCGATCGAATCCTGCCCCGTCGAGGCGATCGTGACCTCGTATGGCTGGGGCCTCGCGGCGCGCGCGAGCGGCGGACACAGGACGAGCGCCGCGGCGAGCAGGATGCCTGCATAGCGGCGGGCGAGCGCCAGGGTCGATGGAATGCTCGGCGCGCCGATCACGGCGCGCGCGCTGGGCGGTCGGCCATAACGAGGCAAGAGACGCAATGTCCGACCCTGCTTCCGGTCGAGCTTGGATGGTGCCACAATCTTGCGCCGCGCGGTCTGCGCGCCCGAGCGATCGCGAGCCCGAGGGGGAGGGTGGTATGAAGACGGCGGCTCTCATCTCGGCGGCTGTGCTGGCGGTTTCCGCGATGTCGTTCGCGAGGCTCGAGGCCCGCACCCGAGCCCAGCGCGGCGCGCCTGCGATCTTCACGGCGGCGCAGGCCACGAAGGGCCGCGCGGCCTACGCGGGTCATTGCGCGAGCTGCCACGGTCAGAACTTGAGCGGTGGGGAGTTCGCCGGCCCCCTCGACGGCAATCGCTTCAGTCAGAACTGGAGCGGCAAGAGCGCTCTCGCGCTCTTCACCTACATCCGCACGCGGATGCCGCCTTCGAAGCCGGGCTCGCTCGCACCCGCGACGGTCGCGCAGCTCGTTGCCTACATCGTCCAGGTGAACGGGAATCCAGCAGGGAGCGTCCCGCTCCCGGTGGATGCGCAGCGGCTCGCCGCGCTGCGGGTGCCGTACGGGCCGGTCTCGCCGGCTCCTCCGATGATGCCCCTCTCGCCGCTCGCGCCGCCAGCGCGGGCCGTCGTCCTGCCGAACCCCCTGAATCACATCACGCCGGTGACGGATGCGATGCTGCGGCATCCCCCGGCGAGCGAATGGCTCCTGTGGCGCCGCACGTACGACGACCAGGGGTGGAGCCCCCTCGAGCAAGTGAACCGCCACGACGTCGCGCAGCTGCGGGTCGCATGGACCTGGTCACTGCCGCGCGGGCCGAACGAGACGACGCCGCTCGAGCATGACGGAGTGCTCTTCGTCGACAGCTTCGGCGACACGGTCGAGGCGCTCGATGCCGTACGAGGCAATCTGCTCTGGCAGTACTCGCGCCGCCTGCCCCGCGATGCGCACGCCTCGGTCAAGCGCAATCTCGCGCTGTACCACGATGCGCTCATCGTCCCCACTTCCGACGATCATGTCGTGGCGCTCGATGTGCGGACGGGAACCGTCCTGTGGGATGCGGCCGTCGCCGATTACCGCAAGGGCTGGGAAGTCGACGCCGGCCCGCTCGCGGCGCACGGCACGGTGATGCAGGGCATCACGGGGCAGTCGCCGGGCGGGGCGTGGATCGAGGGGATCGACTTCAAGACCGGCCGGCCGATCTGGCGGTTCTATACGGTCGCGCGTCCCGCAGAGCCGGGCGGTAACAGCTGGAACGGCGAGCCGCTCGACAAGCGCAGCGGCGCCTCGGTCTGGACGGCAGGCAGCTACGATCCGCAGCTGAACCTCGCCTACTTCGGCACCGGCAATACCTACGATACCGGCCCGCTGCTGCACCCGATCGGCGAGCCCGGCGTCACGAACGACGGCCTCTACACCGACTCGACGCTCGCGATCGATCCGGACACGGGAAGGCTCGTATGGCACTTCCAGCACCTGCACGATGATCAGTGGGATTCCGACTGGGCGTTCGAGCAGCAGATCGTGCACCTGCGCGTCGGGGGCCGGGAGCACAAGCTCATCGTCACGTCCGGGAAGATGGGCCTCTACGAGGCCATGGACGCGGCGACGGGCCGCTACGTCTTCTCGAAGGATCTCGGCCTGCAGAACATCGTCGCGCACGTCGATCCGCGCACGGGCGCGAAGACCATCAATCCCGCCGTGCGGCTCGGCGATGGCAAGCCGCACACGATCTGCCCCCACTCCGGAGCCGGCAAGAGCTGGATCGCCGGATCGTACGACGCGGCGACGAAGGTGGTGTACCTCACGCTCAACGAGGCCTGCATGGACCTGATCCCGCCGCCGGCCGGTGAGCGTCCCAATCTCTCCTCCGGGTACGACTGGTACATCCGGCCGATGCCGCACAGCGACGGAAAATTCGGTCGGGTCGAGGCGTTCGACCTTGCGACCGGCAAGGCGCGCTGGATCGAGCGCCAGCGCGCGCCGGAGACGACGTGCGCGCTCGCCACAGCAGGAGGCATCGTGTTCGCCGGCTCGCTCGACCGGCGTCTGAAGGCCTACGACGCGGCGACCGGTCGGGTGCTGTGGCAGGTGCGGCTCGGGGATGTGCCCAATTCGTGCCCGATCACCTACTCGGTGCACGGCCGGCAATACGTGGCCGTGGTCACCGGGAACGGCGGACCGCTCACGCAGACTTACTCGGTGCTGGTTCCGGAGATCGAGAATCCTCCGGGCCGGGGTGCCGAGGTCTGGGTGTTCGAGCTGCCGCGGCGGGAGGGGCGCTCCCCGCGCTCGTGAGCGCTGGCTTCAGTCCGCCGCGGCGGCGTCAGTGCGGCTTCACGCGGTGCCCGAAGACGGCCCGCGGCTCGTACGGCCCGTCGATCGTCTCGATCTCCTCCGCCGAGAGCGTCGTGCCGAGCGAGGCGATCGCCTGCTCGAGATGCGCGAGCTGCGTCGCGCCGACGAGTGCGGACGTGAGGCCTGTGTGCCGGCACCACGCGTGGACGACCTCGGCATTGGAGATGCCGCGTGCCTGCGCGACTGCGGAGACTCGCTCGAAGATGCGCCGGTCCTGAGGGCGGTCGTGCGGCGTGCCGACCGGAGAGGGAGTGCGGCCGCGCTCGGTGACGCCTTCCCCCGGGGTCGCCCGGCCGTGAGCGAGGAAGCCTCCGGCGAGCGGCGACCAGCCGAGCAGGCCGATCCCCTCGGCGCGGCACAGAGGCATCATCTCGCGCTCCTCCTCCCGATAGACCGGGCTCAGCTGCAGCTGCATCGAGACGCAGCGCGCGAGCCCGAGCCGCTCGCTCGCCGCGAGCATGCGCGCGAACTGCCAGGCGTACATGGTGCTCGCGCCGACGTAGCGCGCCTTGCCGGCGCGCACCACGTCGTCGAGCGCGCCGAGGACCTCCTCGATCGGCGTCTCCTCGTCGAACCGGTGGATCTGATAGAGATCCACGTAATCGGTCGCGAGACGCCGCAGGCTCCCGTCGATCGAGGCCATGAGGTGCTTGCGCGACAGTCCGCGATCGTTCGGTCCGGGGCCCATGGTGGCGAAGACCTTCGTGGCGATGACGACCTCGTCGCGCGGGGCCATCTCCTTCAAGAGCTTGCCGACGATGACCTCGCTCGCGCCGCGCGAGTACGCATCGGCGGTGTCGAAGAGATTGACGCCGGACTCCAGAGCGAGCCGGAAGAACGGGCGCGACCCGCGCTCGTCGAGCGTCCAGCGGAAGGCCTCCCGCTCCTGCGAGCCGAAGCTCATGCAGCCGAGCGCGAGCCGCGAAACCTTCAGTCCAGTCGATCCGAGGCGAGCGTATTCCATCGCGAGAGTCTAGAGATTTCGTGCGTAGCGCGCGAGCATGCCCGCGCAGTAGTGGCGCGCGACCTCGCGGATGAAGCGCGGGAAGTCGCTCGAGGAGCGCTCGTTCGCGGAATCGGAGATCGTCCGTATGACGCCGAATGCGACGCCGTACTCCTCGCACACCTGCGCGACGGCCGCGCCTTCCATCTCGACGCACGCGGTATCCGGCAGCCGCGACCGCAGCTCCTCGAGCTCCCGCGTGCTCGCGAAGAACTTGTCGCCGCTCGCGATCGTTCCACAGACGACCTGCGGAGCGCCGATGCGAAAGTGAGCCAGCTCCTCTCGCGCCACTCGGGAGGCGAGCTCCTCGCGGAGGAATTCCCGCGCGGCGAGCTCGAGGCCGGCGCGGATCTGCGGATCGGGCGTGAGGCGCGCGCGGCCGAGGAGCGGCACCTCGTAGCGCGGGAAGATCGGGCTGGCATCCAGATCATGCTGGATGAGCCCCGTGCCGATCACCACGTCGCCGATCGAGATTCCCCTGCCGACGCCGCCGGCGACTCCGCTCAGCACCACGCGGCTCACGGGAAAGGACGCGAGCAGCTGCGTGACCGTCGCGGCCGCCGCGACCTTGCCCCAGCGCGAGAACACGGCGACCGTCTCGACGCCCTGAAAGCTTCCGGCATGAAAGACTCGGCGCCCGAGCTCGCGCGTGCGTGCATGCGCGAGCGACTCGACGACGGCGGAGATCTCCTCCTGCATGGCGCTCACGATCGCGAGCACGAGAACCTCTCGACAGTTTGACGGCGAAACGCGATGGTACAATCAAATGCATGAACAAACTGATCGGGATCATCGTGGTGCTCGCGATCGCCGCGGGAGTCACCTGGTATGTCGCGGGCCGCGAGCCCGGTCCGCGCATCGACATCACCTCGCCGCAAGCGGTGATCGGGCACTCGGGGGAGCTTGCGGTCGCGATCGACACGCCCCACGGAAAGCTATCGAGCCTCGAGGTGGCGCTCGTGCAAGACGGCAAGACCCTCCCGGTCTTCAGCCTGCAGGGCAGCGCCGCTTCCGGGAGCGCGAGCGGCAGCACGGGGAAGACAGCCGCGGCGGGCAGCGCCAAGGCTGCCGGCGGTGCGGCGGCCGGTCTCGTCCGCCAGGGCAAGGGCCGGCTCCTCCTGACGGCCGCGATCGGCAAGCAGCAGATCCCGCAGCTCGTCGAGGGTAAGGCGCGGATCGTCGTCACGGCCTCGCGGCCCGTGCTCTTCGGGTACCGCAAGGTGGCGTCCAGCGCGAGCCGCGCCATTTCGGTGCAGCTGATGCCGCCCATTATCTCGATCGTCTCCACCGGCCACTACATCACGCAGGGCGGCGCGGAGATGGTGGTGTACCGGGTCTCGCCGGCAAACGTGCAGTCGGGCGTCCAGGTGGGCTCGTACCAGTATCCCGGGTTTGCCGCGAGCGGCGCCCATGTGGCGACGCAGGATCCGGGCCTCAAGGTCGCATTCTTCGCCTTGCTGTGGGACCAGGATCCCAATACGCCGATCAGCCTCTACGCACGCGACGACGCGGGCAATGTGGCGCACGCGGCGTTCGACTATCACGTGACGCCGAAGAGTTACCCGAAGAGCACCCTTGCCGTATCGGACCGTTTCCTCGAGCGGGTGGTCCCCCCGATCCTCGCGAACGATCCGAGCTTCAAGGTGCCCGATCCCTCGAACCTGGTCGACTCTTTCGTGCGCATCGATCACGACCTCGCCCTCAAGGACGATGCCGAGATGGTCGCGCTCGCCCGCAAGACCTCGCCGGTGATGTTGTGGCACGGGGCGTGGGTGCAGCAGCGCGACTCGGCCGTCGAGGCGAAGTTCGCGGAGCAGCGCACGTTCACCCACGACGGCAAGGTGATCGGCCACGAGGTGCACTTCGGCTACGACCTCGCTTCGGTGGCCGGTGCGCCGGTGACCGCCGAGAACAGCGGCCGCGTGCTATACGCCGGCTGGCTCGACATCTACGGCAATGCCGTGATCATCGACCATGGCATGGGTGTCCAGTCGCTCTATGGGCACATGTCATCGCTCGAGGTGCGCGTGGGCCAGAGCGTCAGCAAGGGTCAGGAGATCGGCCGCGAAGGAGAGACCGGGCTCGCCGGTGGTCCTCACGTCCATTTCTCCATGCTGGTCGATGGGCACTTCGTGACGCCGCTCGACTGGTGGAGCCCGAAATGGATCCGCGACCGCATCATGCGCAAGCTCGACGCGATCGGTGCAGTGACGCCGAGCGCGAGCGGGGCCACGGCGAGTCGATAGAAAAACCCCTCTGCCTTCCGGAGTCCGAAGGAAGAGGGGTCGCCGCCTGAGGCGTGCCGCGATCCGTGCGGCACGCGGTGCGGTGCGGGCGTCAGCCGAGCTGTACCGGGAAGAAGATCCGCTGGTCGCCGTGCTGGACGAGCAGGGCGATGGTGTTGCCCTTGTGGGCCCGGACGACGCGGCGCAACTGCTGGACGCTGTCGAGCGGCATACCGTCGGCCGATAGTACGATGTCTCCGGGCTGGATGCCGGCCTCGGCCGCGGCGCCCGTCGAGTGCTCGACCAGGAGTCCCGCCGCGACGCCGGCCTGCTGCCGCTCGCCCGGGGTCAGCGGCCGCACCGCGAGACCGAGCCTGCCATGGCCGGTTCCGGCGTTCTGGGCTGCGACCTCACCCGACTTCGCGGCGTTGCCGAGCTTGATGGTCTTCGTGATCGCCTTGCCGTGGCGCCAGATGTCGAGCTTCGCCTGCGAGCCCGGCTCGGACATCCCGACCGCCGCCGCGAGCGAGGAGGGACCGCCCACCGGCTTGCCGTCGTACTTGAGGATCACATCGCCGGCTTTGATCCCTGCGTTCGCCGCCGCGCTGTCGGGCTCCACCTGAGCGACGAGCGCACCGCCGGAGGTGCTGAGGCCGAACGACTGCGCGAGCTGCTGGTTCACGTTCTGGACCTCGACGCCGAGGCGCGCGTGCTCGACCTTGCCGTGCGTGAGGATCTCACCCTCGATATGCATCGCGACGTTGATGGGGATGGAGAACGAGACGCCCTCGAACCCGCCCGTGTTGCTGTAGATCTGCGAGTTGATGCCGACGACCTCGCCGTGCTCGTCGAACAGCGGGCCGCCGGAGTTGCCGGGATTGACCGCCACGTCCGTCTGGATGAACGGCACGTAGGAGCTGTCGCCCGGGAGCTCTCGGCCGATCGCGCTCACGATGCCCGCGGTCGCGCTCTCCTCGAATCCGTAAGGCGCCCCGAGCGCGAGCACGTAGTTGCCGACCTGCAAGCTGTTCGAATTGCCGATTCTCACCGTCGGCAGGTTCTTCGCATCGATCTTGAGGACCGCGATATCGGTCGGCTTGTCCATCCCGACCACCTTGGCGTGGTACTCCCGATTGTTGGCGAGCTTCACCGTCACATGCGTCGCGCCGCTCACCACGTGCGCGTTCGTGAGGATCACGCCGTCCGAGCGCACGATGAATCCCGAGCCGAGGGCGTGCACCGGCACGTTGCGCGGCACGCCGAAGAACTGGAAGAACGGATCATTGCCGAACGGCGAGTTGCCGCTGGGCGCGCCGTTGCTGTTCGGATGCTCGATCGCCTCGGTCGTGATGCTGACGACCGCCGCCCGGTTCTGGGCGACGATGGCCGTGTAGTTCGGCGCGTAGGTGAGCGGGATCGAGGCTCCCGCGTTGTCTCCCGGCGCCGCGGCGGTCGCGGCGCTCGCCGAAGTGAGCGCGGGCGCCAGCCATCCGGCCACCGCGCCGCAAGCGAGCAGCCCACCCGCGGTGAGGGCGAGGGTCGTTTTCCTGAGCTGCATGACGTCTACCTCTGTCTGGGAATCTAAGGACAAGCAGCTTGCGTGCCGCGGCTTAAGGGAGCCTTAAGGGGCGTGCGGCGGCTGTGCGAATGTCACGGCTACCTTGAGGCCGTGCGGGGGCGCGTCCGCGAGCTCGATGCCGGCGTTGTGCCGCTCGGCGATGGCCTTGACGATGGCGAGACCGAGACCGGTGCCGCCCTCCGCCGCGTCCGGCCGGCGAACGAAGCGATCGAAAGCACGCTCGCGCTCGCTCGCGGGAATCCCCGGGCCGGTGTCCTCTACCTCGAGCGCCGGGCCCCTCCCCGGGGCCCCCGGCCGCACGCGCACCCGGACCCGGCCGCCGCGCGGGGTGTAGCGCACCGCGTTATCGAGCAAATTGCGGACGAGGATGCGCAGCTGATCCGGATCGCCGTATACGCGCGCCGTGTCGACGCGCGACGCGTCCGCCTCCGCCCCGTCCGCCGTGCCGGCCGAGCTCGCGGCTTCGAAACGGACATCGACGCCTTCCTCGCCGGCGAGCGAGTGAACGTCGGCGATGCCGGCGCGCGCGCAGGCTTCCAGATCGACCGGCTCGATCTCGAGGGGCGCGCCCTCCGGCTCGCTCCTCGCGAGCGTCAACAGCTGGCTCGCGAGATGGGTCGCGCGCTCGATGGCGGCGCCGAGCCGCGTGCGCGCCTCGACGCGAGCCGCCTCGTCGGGCGCGCGGTCGAGCAGCTGCAGCTGCAAGGACAGGGCCGTGAGCGGCGAGCGCAGCTCGTGCGCGGCATCGGCGACGAAAGTGCGCTGCGCATCGAAGGCGGCCGACAGCCGCGCGAGCAGCCGGTTGAGCTCCTCGACGAGCGGCGCCGCCTCGCTCGGCAGCTCGGGCGCGGTGATCGGCGCGAAGCTGCTCGAGTCCCGCTGCTCGACCTCGGCGGCGAGACGCCGCAGCGGCGCGAGCCCGCGGCCGACGATCCAGACGATCGCCGCGCCCAGCGTGATGAGCAGCAGCAGCAGCGGCACGAGGATCCCGATCGTGGCGTCCCGCGCCGCCTGCTCGCGCAGCCGCCAGGGTTGCGCCACCTGGATGACCCCGTCCGCCGTATCGAGGCTGTACACGCGCCAGCGCTCCCCCCCGAGCGTCATGTCGGCATAGCCGAGGACGGCGCGCGTGATGAGCAGATCCCGGCGTGTGGTGTAGATGAGGATGCCGAACGGATTGCGGATCTGGATGATGAAATCCGAGCCGTTCGGTTGCGACGGCAGGATCAGGTTCGGCCCGAGCGCTGCCTGGTCGCGCAAGCTGAGGGCCATCTGGCGCAGCTGGTAGTCGAACAGACTCGAGGTCTCCTCGAGCATGCTGCCATAGGTGATGACGCCGGCGCAGATGGCGGTGGCCGCGATCAGCGCGAGCAGTCCCGCGAGGAGCCGGGCGCGGATCGATCTCATGGAGCGGCGCGGATCAGCTCGCCGGCACGCAGTAGCCGACGCCGCGGACCGTGCGGATCGCGTCGCTTCCGAGCTTGCGTCTCAGTGAGTGGATGTACACCTCCACGGCATTGCTCTCGATCTCCTCGCCCCAGCCGTAGAGCCGATCCTCGAGCTGCGCGCGGGAGAGGATCGCCCCGGGCCGCAACAGGAGCGCCTCGAGCACGGCATACTCGCGCGCCGAGAGCGCGACCGGCTCTCCGTGCCGCGCGACCTCGTGGGTCGCGGGATTGAGGCAAATCCCCGCATGCTCGATCGTGGGCTCGCCGCGTCCCGGGCCGCGGCGCAGCACCGAGCGCATCCGCGCCGCGAGCTCGTCGAGGTCGAACGGCTTGACGAGGTAGTCGTCGGCTCCCGAATCGAGCCCGGCGATGCGGCTGTGCACGTCGTCGCGCGCCGTGATGATGATCACCGGCGTCGTGATGCCCGCCGCGCGCGCTCCCCGCAGCACCTCGAGGCCTGGGCGCTTCGGCAGGCCGAGGTCGAGCAGCACAATGTCGAACTGCGCGGCGGAGAGTGCGTGCGCGGCGCCCGCACCATCACGGATCCAGTCGACCGCGTGGCCGTCCTGCGTGAGGGCGGTCCGTACCGCCTCGGCGATCATGCGGTCGTCTTCGACGAGGAGCACGCGCATGGCACGGGTAGTCTCGCCGCGGCGTCAGCGTCTGTACAGCGCCGCGGCTGCGAGATAGCCCTTCCCGTTGCGTCCTCCGGCGATCAGCACGGCGCCGCTCGACAGGCGTGTCGCCGACTGGCGCGCGCGCGCGGCGCCGAGCGGCGTGGCGGCCGCGAACCGGCCGGTTCTTGGATCGTAGAGCTCGCAGCCCGCGAGGGAGCCGCCGCCGCTGAAGCTGTCGTTGCCGCCCGCGATCAGCACGTCGCCGCCCGCAAGGAGCGTCGCCGTGAACGAGTCGCGCGCGGCATGCAGGCGGCCGGTCACCGTGAATCGGCCGGTTCTTGGATCGTAGAGCTCCGCGCCCGCGAGCGCGCCGCTGCTGCCGTCGCCGCCGGCGATCAGGACCTTGCCGCTTCGCAGGCGCACGGCCCGCGCGCCCTGGCGCGCCGTGTGCAGCGAGCCGGTCGCGACGAAACGCCCCTTCGAGGGCTCGTAGAGCTCCGCGCTGGCGAGCATCCCGCGGGTGCCGGCGCCGCCCGCGATCAGCACGTTGCCGTTGGAAAGGCGTGTCGCCGTGTGAAAGGCGCGCGGGACGTGCAGGCTCCCGGTGGGGATGAAGCGGCCCTGCGCCGGATCGTAGAGCTCCGCGCTCGCGAGGATGCCTTGATTACCGTCTCCTCCGGCAACGAGTACCTTGCCGCTCGCGAGCAGCGTGGCGGTTTGCGAGTCGCGCTCGGTGCCGAGTGCGCCCGTGAAGGTGAACGTTCCGGTGCGCGGATTATAGAGCTCGGCGCTCGCGATGATGCCGCCCCGGCCGTAGCCGCCCGCGATCAGCACCTCACCGTTGCGCAGCAGTGTCGCTGTCGCGCCCTGGCGCGCCACGTTGAGGCTCCCGGTCGGAGCGAACTTGCCGGCGCGCGGATCGTAGAGCTCCGCGCTCGCCAGCACGCCGGTGCTGTTGCTGCCGCCGGCGATCAGCACTTTCCCGTCCCGTAAGCGGGTCGCCGTGGCGGATTCGCGCGGGGTCATGAGGGGGCCGGTCGGCACGAGATGGCCCGGTACCCGCCGGCCGGTTGGTCGGACGGCCGAGCGCGCGCCCGCTCGCCCCGCACCCGCGGCGGGCAGGGCGCTCGACAGACAGGCCGCGGCGAGCGCCGCATAGAAGAATGCCGCCGTTCGGCGCGGCGCGGCGCGAGTCCCGCCGCGGCAGCGGCCGCCTGTGTTCGATGCTGCCGGCGTGATCATGCCGGCGATTCTCACCAGATTGCACCGCCAAGCACAAGCGCATCCGTCGAGCGCGCCGCTGCAGCGCGGCGCTAGCGCCGGGCGCGCGGCTCGATCAGGCCTCGACGTTCACCAGCTGGCCGTCCGCGGAGGGCGCGCTGAGGTCGGTGGCGAGCGTATTGAGGAAAGCGCCGAGGCCCGCGGAATTGCCGCTCGCGCCGCCGTAGGCGGAGACGAGCTGGGCGAAGCTCGTCTGCAGCGAGGACAGCGAAGAGGTGCCGCTCGCGCCGCTCGAGGCCTGCGTGCCGTTCGAGGACTGGAGCTGCCCGATGAGGCTTTTGAGACTTGCCTCCAGGCGGCCGCGCCCGCCGTGACGCGAGTGCCCGTGAAGGCTGGTGACGGTCGAGGACGGTGTCCCCGTTGGCGAGCTCGAGCCGCCCTGAGAGTGCAGGGCCGCGAGCAGGCTTTGCAGGAAGCTCTGGAGCGCCGCAGAGGCGCTCTGCGAGCTGCCGGATGACTGGGAGGTCGCCACGCCGATCTGCGAGAGCGCTTGCAGCACGGTATTCGCGAGTCCGTTCGTGCCGGACGAGCCGCTGGTCGGGGGGGTGGCGCCGGTGTTCGCCGCGCTGCTGCCCGCGGAAGTCTGGCCTAGGATCTGCGCGAGAGCCGCGCTCAACTGGGTGCTGCCGATCGTCATGTGTGAAAATCTCCGCGGCCGAACGCCGCCGTGCGAGGAGGCGGTGGAAGCAACAGCAAGATCGCGGCCAACCGCGCGCCGTCAAGTGTGCCGCACGTCTCAAAACGGCTCGATCGAGCGCGATGTGCGCGCCGCCGCGGCTGCTGCACGGCCGCCCATCGCGGCGCGCGCTCGAGCGGATCCGATTTTCTCTGCGCCGTTCGATGCCGGCGCCCCGCCGCGGGCTTGCAAAGGCGGCGGCTTTGGTGTCGAGTGCTGCGCTCAGCACTCGAGCGGAGCGAAGTCACACGATGCATGCACGGATGGGCGGCAAGCTCTGGCCGCGGGGGTACCGGCGCTTGCCGGCCGTGCAGGCGGCACTGCTGCTGCTCCTCGCGGTCGCGGCCGGCGCGCCCGCGCATGCCGGCTGGCGCGCGCTCGGAGCCCTCGAGCG
>JBOHZT010000052.1:0-14481 GCA_050738535.1 Steroidobacteraceae bacterium | reverse complement strand
CTTCAGGACCTCCAGGCGGCCGAAGCGCTTGTGCACGCGCAGGACCGATCAGCGCCCGCACGAGCGGGCGCAGCACCGCGAGGGCGAGCACGGTGAGCACCACCAGCCCCGCCGCGAGCTTGGCGAGCTCCATGAACAGCGGCTGCTGCCAGAACGGCACCCGCTCGAGACTCGTGTCGTCGGGTTGAGCGACCGCCTCGAACGAGGAATTCACGACATTGACGCTGTCGCCGCGCGCGGCATCGAACCCCACGGCGTCCTTGACGAGCTGGGTGATGTGGGTGAGCTCGGCCGCGGTCAGCGGCCGCTCGATCGGCTTGCCGTTCTTGCCGATCTCATGGACATCGTCGATCAGGACGGCGACCGTGAGCCGTTTGATGCGTCCCGCCGGCTGGCGCGTGTAGTCGAGCGTGCGATCGATCTCGTAGTTGCGCGTCGATTGCGTGGAGGTGTTCTGCGGCGGTTGCGCAGCACGCGCAGCCGCCGCCGCGGCGGCCGTGTGTGAGGAGGAACCGGTGCCGCCCTGGGCCGCGGTCGTCGAGGCGTTCGCTGTGCCGCCGCCGCTGCTACTGTTGTTGCTGCTGCTGGTGGCGGTCGCTCGAACAGGCGGCTCGGCGACGCCTGCCGGTGGCGGTACGTTCGAGAGCGCGCCCGGGACGCCGCCGTCGATCCCCGTGCCGCGGCTCGTCTGCTGCGAGAGCTCCTCGCTGCGCACGATCTGGCTGCCCGGCTTGTAGAGCTCGCTCGCTTGCTCGCTCACGGAGGTATCCATGTCCGCCACCACCTGCGCACGTACGTGCCCGTTGCCGCCGACGAGCGGTGCGAGGAGGTTCTCGATGCGCTGGTCGTAATCGTCCTCGAGCCGGTGCACCAGCTCGAAGTGCGCCTGGCGGGCGGCAGACGCCGCGTCCTGGGGCGCGGAGAGCAGCTGGCCCTGCTGATCGACCACGGTGACGTGATTGGCCGAGAGATCCGGCACGCTCGAGGCGATGAGATTGACGACGGCCTGGACCTGCTCCTCGGAGAGCACCCGGCCGGGCTTCAACTGTACAAATACTGACGCGCTCGCCGGGATGCGGTCGCGCACGAAGGCCGATTGCGGCGTCTCGGCGAGGTGCACCCGGGCGCCATCGACGGGGCTCAGGCTCGCGATCGTGCGGGCGAGCTCGATCTCGAGCGCATGCTGGTAGCGGGCGTTCTCCATGAACTGGCTGACGCCGAAGCCGGAGGTCTTCGTCATGAGGGAGAAGCCCTCGTCCTCCGGCAGCCCCTGTCCGGCGAGCTTCAGGCGGGCTTGGTTGAGATCCTCGCTCGGGACCTCGATCCCGGTCGAGTCCGGCGTGAGCTGGTAGGGGATCCCGGCGGTATCGAGCGCCTGGGTGATCTGTGCCTGGTCGGAGGCCGCGAGATTGCCGTAGAGGAGGCTGTAGCTCGGGCCGCGCGACCACAGCACGACGGCGACACCTGCCGCGACCGCCGCGGCGATGCCGACGAGCAGCAGCAGCGGCTTCACGCCGGCGGCCCAGCGCGGGTAAACGGACGCAACGACTGCGTTCATGGCTCGTTCTCGATCATGGGGGCGCTAGCTCACATCTGCATGTTCATGATGTCCTGGTAGGCGCTGATGAGGCGGTTGCGCACCTCGGTGAGCGCCCGGAACGACACGCTGGCCTTTTCCATCTCGATCATGACCTGCGGCAGGTTGACCCCGGGCGCGCCGCGCTCGAATGCGCTCGCGAGCGCGCTCGCGTGCTGCTCGCCCGAGTTCACCTTGTCGATGCTGCTGCGCAGGAGCTGCGCGAACTCCGAGGGGCCTGAGGAGGCGGGCGCGCTCGGCGCGGCCCGCGGCTCGATCTGCGAGGAAAGCGCGCGGATTTGCGCGAGCACCTGATCGATCTGAAGCTGGCTCATGGGGCGGTCTCCCGCAACGGATCGAGGCCGGCGGCGCGCAGCCGGGCGAGCTTGTAGCGAAGCGTGCGCGCGCTGATGCCAAGCCGCTCCGCCGCCTCTCTGCGGCTTCCTCCGCCGCCGCGCAGCGCGGCGGCGATGAGATCTCGCTCGGCCTGTGCGATCGAATCGGCGAGCGAGCTCGGTTCGTTCGGCGCGGCTTGCGGCGCAGGATCGAGCGCATCGCCGGGCAGTCCGAACTGGATGTGCTGCGGCTCGATCACCGGTCCGTTCACGAGGATGAGCGCGCGCTGCAGCAGATTGTCGAGCTCGCGGACGTTGCCCGGCCACGCATAGGTGAGCAGCAGGTGGGCCGCGTCGGCGGAGAGCGCGGGGATGCGCTCTCCGGGGCGGCAGCGGGCGCCGAGCAGCCGCATCGCGATGGGCAGGATGTCGTCGCGGCGCGCCCTCAGGGGCGAGATCGCGAGCGGAAAGACGTTGACCCGATAGAAGAGGTCCTCACGGAAGCGCCCGGCGTTCACCTCCTCGCGCAGCCGGCGATTCGTCGTCGCGAGTACCCGCACGTCGAGCGGCAGCGGAGCCCGTCCGCCGAGGCGCTCGACTTCGCGCTCCTGCAGAACGCGCAGGAGCTTCGCCTGCAAGGCGAGCGGCATCTCGGTGATCTCATCGAGGAGGAGGGTGCCGCTCTGCGCTTGCTCGAACTTGCCGGGATGGGAGGTCGCGGCGCCCGTGAACGCACCGCGCTCGTATCCGAAGAGGACCGCCTCGAGCATGCTTTCGGGGATCGCCGCGCAGTTCAGCGCGACGAACGGAGCACGTGCGCGGGGCGACTGCCGATGGATGAAGCGAGCCAGAACCTCCTTGCCCGTACCGGATTCCCCGACGATGAGCACGGTGCAGTCGGTCGCCGCGACGCGGCGCGAGAGATCGATCAGGCGCTGCGAGCTCGCCGCGCATGCGACCGGATCGAGCTCCTCGCGCGCGCGTTGCGCGGCGGGGGCACTCGATGCGTCGCACGTCAAATCGGCGTCTCGAATCATGCAGCACCTCGAATGGGCGATGTACTGCCGGAGCGGGTGCAAGAGCCGTGCCGGGCGTAAAACCCGCTTCAAACCGTGACTTCGATCACGCTCGGCGGCACGAACGTGCCGCCCGGCGTCAATCTTCCGTCGCGGTCATTCCGAGCTTGCGCATCTTCTCGACGAGCGTCGTGCGTCTGAGATTGAGCAGGCGCGCGGCGCGCGCCACGGTGCCGTCCGCGCGCGCGAGCGCTTGCTCGATGAGGGAGCGCTCGATGGCGGTGAGATGCGCGCGCAGGTCGATGCCCTCGGCGGGCAGGTGCGCGGGAGGAGCGGCGCCATTCGAGGCCGGCTCCGCGTCCGGATGTCCGGCCGGGGAGCCGAAGACGAGCGGCAGCTCCTCGCCGGGCGCTCCCGGCGCGAGCGACTCTGCGTCCACGCTCGCGAATTCTCCGAGCAGCTGCGGGCCGGCCGGCTCGGCCGACGCCTCCTCGGGTAGATCGGCGAGCTCGCTTTGAGGCTCAGGCATCCAGTCGGACGGCCGGTACCGCGGCGGAAGATTCGCCACGTCGGCCACGCGCCCAGCTGCGACGATCGACAGGCGCTCCATCAGATTGGCGAGCTCGCGAATGTTTCCAGGCCAGCGATGCAGCCCGAGCGCGGCGAGGGCGCGCGGCGCGAGCTCGACGTGCCCGCGGCCCTGGGCAAGGTTGGCCGCGATGAAATCGCGCACCAGCAGCGGCAGGTCCTCGATCCGCTCGCGCAGCGGCGGCATCTCGATCGGGAACACGTTGAGGCGGTGGAACAGATCCTCGCGGAAGGCGGAGCGTGCGATGGCTTCCTCGATATTGCGGTGCGTCGCAGCGACGATGCGCACGTTGCAGCGCAGCGGGACCTGGTTGCCGACGCGCTCGAAGATCCGCTCCTGCAGGACGCGCAGCAGCTTCACTTGCATCGTCGGGCTCATGTCGCCGATCTCATCGAGGAACAGCGTGCCGCCCTCGGCGATCTCGAAGCGGCCTTTGCGTGTCGTCACGGCGCCCGTGAACGCGCCTTTCTCGTGCCCGAACAGCTCCGACTCGAGGAGCTCCGCGGGGATGGCGCCGCAGTTGACGGCGACGAAGGGCCGTTGGCGCCGCGGGCTCAAGTCGTGGACGGCGCGAGCGACGACCTCCTTGCCCGTGCCGGACTCGCCGAGGATCAGAACCGTGGAGTCGTACTCGGCGACTTGGCGGATCAGTCCGATGACGGCGCGGATGGCGAGCGAGGTGCCGGTCGGGAGGCGGACACGCGCGCGCTCTTCGGCATTTCCCGGCCGTGCTCGCCGTGCCTCGCCCCATTCCGCGGGGGGGACGATGGCCATTTCGGTTCCCGACATCGGCTCATTGTTCACCGAACCGCGCGGAAATATTGTGAAACATCTCGTAACTCGAAAGCCGGCTCGGCGGCGCGTGCGTGATCCGGATCACACGCGCGTCCGCACTCAAGGTGCGCGGTGGCGGCTGTCGGCGATCTGGCGGCGGTGCCTGCGGAACGTGAGCTTCTCGATCAGGTCCTCGACGAGCTCACCGACCGGCGAGAAGCGTGCTTTGACCTGCCCATCGGGCGTGACGCTCGTGATGCGGCCGATGAGCCGCAGCGGCTCGGCGAGACAATCGTGCAGGTAGATCTCGGCGATTCCCTGCGTGCCCGCCTCCGGCAGCGGCGCGGGCGCGCGCCAGATCACCCCGAGCGCGTTGAAGCGGACGGGCACGGCCGCCGGGCGCGGCCGGTTGGCGACGAGGATCTGGCCGACGAGGTCGAGCAGCAGGTTCACCTTGAATTCGAGCCGCTGCAGCTCCGGGGAGTCCTCATCCTGCTTGTCCGCGCCGCCGTGATCCTCGACCGCGGCGCAAGCTTGGAGCAAGCGCACATTGCGATCGGTGAAGCTCGCCGCGACGGCCTGATCGACCGAGCCGGGCAACGAACGCCAGTTGAGAGGGAGCACGTCCTGGTAGGCGAGTTCCTCGTAGAGAACCACGGTATCGGCGCCGTCGAACATAATCTTCCGGTCGGCCTCCGTATCGCCGCGCACCGGCGGCTTAAGGCTTTTGCCCGGCGGAATACGGGCTCGAGCCACGGGGTTAACGGCGGACATGCGCCGATCTTTAAGGCCCGGCGCCCCGGGGCGGCGGCGGCTCATGCCGTCGATTGCCGGCTCGAGCCGTTGGCGCGGTTCAGGCCCCCCCGGTGCCGGTTCAGGCCCTCGGTGCCCGCTACTCCAGCGGCGCCGGCTGCCGGGGAGCCGCGACGATGGGCGCGAGGTCGTCGGCGGTCTCCTCCGCGAAGTATCGCCGCATCATGAGCGCCTGCTGGAGGCGCCCCTTGCGGATGTAGGCCTCGTAGAGGAGATCCTTCATGGCCTCGAGGACGACGGCGGCCGTCGGCGCGTCTAGATAGGGCGGATCCGCACGGGCGTCGGATTCCCGCCCGAACACCACGTTCTTGACGGTGCTGAACGTCCGTGCGTCGATGTCGGCCATGCGGCGCAGTTCGTTGAGCGCGTCGAACAAGCGGAGCTTGCCGGTCTCGCCGAGGTCGGCAAACGACGCCTGCGCGGTGCGGCGGCACATGGAGGCGAATGCGTTGTAGGCGCCGCTCGAGAAGCAGATGAGCGCTTCGCGGAAAATGACCTCCACATCCTCCGGAAGGTGCGTGAAGCTGAACTTCTCCCGCGGCCGCTCCACCTCGATGAACCGCGAGGAGAGCTCGATCCTTGCGGGCCGGTAGCCGCGCACCGGGTAGCGGATGAATATCGCGGCGTGGCAAGCATCGCATCGGTAGACGACGCCGATGGAGGCGGGCTTCACGGCCTCGAGATCCGCGAAGAGCGGCACGGCGCTCGGCGTGAGGTGCGAGGTGACCTCGCAATGTGGGCAGGTGAGCGCGAGGTCCTGCCCGCGCTCTTGCACCAGATGGCTCGCCGAATCGATGTAGACCGCCATGGGTGAGGCGCCTTGTTGCTCTTCGTGTGCAGCGCGTCGTCGGCCCCATTCTATCGCAACACGGGCGGGGCAAGTACTCGAATGGGGCGCGTTATGTCACGAACGGCGCTTGCGGGCGCAGTACGGGCTCACCCAGGGTGCCGGGCGGACCTCGTGCGGCCGCACCGGCCGCACCGGCCGCGCAGTGTGAGCAGGGTGCGAACGCGTGGGATCGCCTCAGCGAGTGAGCGGCTTGTAGCGGATGCGGTGCGGCTGCGCGGCCTCCTCGCCGCGGCGGCGCTTGAAGTCCTCCGCGTACTCCTGATAGTTGCCCGCGAACCAGCCGACCTGGGAGTCGCCCTCGAACGCCAGGATGTGCGTGGCGATCCGATCGAGGAACCAGCGGTCGTGCGAGACAACCACCGCGCAGCCCGGGAAACCGAGGAGGGCGTCCTCGAGCGCGCGCAAGGTCTCGACATCGAGATCGTTCGTCGGCTCGTCGAGCAGCAGGACGTTCGCTCCGGCTCGCAGCGTCTTCGCGAGATGCACGCGGTTGCGCTCGCCGCCCGCGAGCTCGCCGATGCGCTGCTGCTGCTGGGTCCCCTTGAAGTTGAAGCGTCCGACGTAGCTGCGCGAGGAGGTCTCGTAGTTGCCGACCTTGATGACGTCGAGCCCTCCGGAGATCTCCTCCCAGACGGTCTTCGAATCGTCGAGCGCTTGGCGCTCCTGATCTACGTAGGCGAGCTTGACGCTCGGTCCGAAGCGGATCTCGCCCGCATCGGGCTGCTCCGCGCCGGTCAGCATCCGAAAGAGCGTCGTCTTGCCCGCGCCATTCGGGCCGATGATCCCGACGATACCGCCCGGCGGCAGGCTGAAGGATAGATCGTCGATGAGGAGCCGCGTACCGAAGCTCTTGCGCAGGCCCCGTACCTCGATCACGACGTCACCGAGCCGGTCCCCCGGTGGGATGTAGATCTCGTTGGTCTCGTTGCGCTGCTGGAACTCGCGCGAGGCGAGCTCCTCGTAGCGGTTGAGGCGCGCCTTGCCCTTCGCCTGCCGGGCCTTCGCGCCTTGGCGCACCCACTCGAGCTCGCGCTGCAAGGTCTTGCGCAGCGCTTCCTGCTCGCGCGCCTCGAGCGCGAGCCGCTGCTCCTTTTGCTCGAGCCAGCTCGAGTAATTCCCCTGCCAGGGGATGCCGCGGCCGCGGTCGAGCTCGAGGATCCACTCGGCCACGTTGTCGAGGAAATAGCGGTCGTGCGTCACGGCGACGACCGTGCTCGGATACTGCTCGAGATAACGCTCGAGCCATGCGATCGATTCCGCATCGAGGTGATTGGTGGGCTCGTCGAGCAGCAGCAGATCGGGCGCGGAGAGCAGCAGCCGGCACAGCGCGACCCGGCGTCGTTCGCCGCCCGACAGCGTCGCGACCTTCGCTTCCCAGGGCGGCAGGCGCAGCGCGTCTGCAGCGATGTCGAGCTCGCGCTCGAGCTCCCATCCCCCGGCGGCATCGATGGCGTCCTGGAGCTTGCCTTGCTCCTCGAGGAGCGCCGTCATCTCCTCCTCGCCGAGCGGCTCGGAGAACCGGTCGCTCACCTGATTGAAGCGCTCCACCAGCGCGAGCTTGGCGCCGATCCCCTCGCGCACGATGCTGCGCACGTCCTGCTTCGGGTCGAGCTCGGGCTCCTGCGGGAGATAGCCGATGCGGATGCCGCTCTGCGGGCGCGCCTCGCCGTCGATCTCGCGATCGAGGCCCGCCATGATCTTGAGCAGTGTCGACTTGCCCGCGCCGTTCAAGCCGAGGACGCCGATCTTGGCGCCGGGGAAGAACGACAGGCTGATGTCGCTCAGGATGACGCGCTTGGGGGGTACCATTTTCGATACCCGGTTCATGGTGAAGATGTACTGGGCCATGCGAGCTTCAGTGGGATTGGAAACGGGGAGTTGCCGGGCCACGCGAGCCGGCTGCCGGCGAGGCCTGTGCTAGGCTTCCCCGGGACCGGTCGAACGAGGCGTCGCGCGAGTGTACAGGCGGCATGGGCACTGAGGTAGCGGTCGTCACCGGCGAACGACTCGCGCGGTACGGCTTCCCCGGCGGCCATCCGTTCGGGCCGGATCGGCACGGCGCTTTCCTTCGCGAGCTCGAGTCCCGCCGGCTGGCCTCGCGAGTGCTCACGCTCGATCCGCGGGAGGCGACCACGGATGAGCTGCTCGCCTTTCACACGCCGCAGTATCTGGCCCACGTCCGCGAGCGCTCCGCGGACGGCGCCGGCTTTCTCGATGACGGCGACACCCCGGCGTTCCGCGGCGTCTACGAGGCCGCGGCCACCGTGGTGGGATCGTCGCTCCTCGCGGCCGAAGCCATCCTCACGGGGAGGGTGCGCCGCGGCTTCGTGCCGATCGCGGGGCTGCATCACGCGGCGCGTGATCGTGCGGCAGGGTTTTGCGTGTTCAACGATTGCGGGGTGGTCATCGAGCTCGCGCGCCGCCGGCACGGCCTCGAGCGGATCGGCTATGTCGACATCGACGCCCATCACGGCGACGGGGTGTTCTATGCGTTCGAGTCGGATCCCGCGGTGATCCTCGCGGACATCCACGAGGACGGGCGCACCCTTTATCCCGGCACCGGCGCCGCCGGCGAGCGCGGCCGCGGCGCGGCCGTGGGGACCAAGCTCAATCTCCCCTTGGCCGCCGGCGCCGACGACGGTGTGTTCCGCGAGGTCTGGCCTGCCGTGCTCGGGCACCTCGAGCGCTTCGAGCCGCAGCTCATCGTGTTCCAGTGCGGCGCGGACAGCATCGCGGGCGATCCCATCGCGCACCTCGGCTTCTCCGCGGCTGCGCACGGGCAGGCGGCGCGCGACCTTGCCGGCCTGGCGGAGCGCCTGGGCCACGGACGCGTCCTCGCGCTCGGCGGCGGCGGCTACAATCGCCAGAACCTCGCGCGTGCCTGGTGCGAGGTGGTCGCGGGCCTGGCCGGGGTACAATGAACGTTTGAACGAAGGAGAAAGCGAAGCGCATGTTCCCGACGACTCTCAGTATCGACGGCTTCGATCCCGAGCTGCAAAAGGCGCTTCGAGGCGAGCGCCAGCGGCAGGAAGACCACATCGAGCTCATCGCCTCGGAGAACTACGCGAGCCCGCGAGTGCTCGAGGCCCAGGGCTCGGTGCTCACCAACAAGTACGCGGAGGGCTATCCCGGCCGGCGCTATTACGGCGGCTGCGAGTACGTCGATGTCGTCGAGCAGCTCGCGATCGATCGGGCGAAGCGCCTGTTTGGCGCGGCCTACGCCAACGTGCAGCCGCATTCGGGCTCACAGGCGAACGCGGCGGTCTACCATGCGCTCATCCGCCCGGGGGACACCATTCTCGGGATGAGCCTCGATCATGGTGGGCACCTCACGCACGGCGCGAAGGTGAGCTTTTCGGGCAAGCTCTTTCGCGCGGTGCAGTACGGGGTGCGGCCGCAGACCGGCTTGATCGATTACGAGCAGGTCGAGCGGCTCGCCGAGACGGAGCGGCCGAAGCTCATCATCGCCGGATTTTCCGCGTACTCACGCGCGATCGATTGGGCGCGGTTCGCGGCGATCGCGAAGAGCGTCGGCGCATACTTCGTGGTGGACATGGCGCACGTCGCGGGGCTCGTCGCGATGGGCCTGTACCCCGACCCGATCCCGCATGCCGACGTGGTGACGACGACCACGCACAAGACCCTGCGCGGCCCGCGCGGAGGCCTGATCCTCGCGCGCGAGAACGAGGAGATCGCCCGCAAGCTCAACTCCTCGATCTTCCCCGGCACGCAGGGCGGTCCGCTGATGCACGTGATCGCCGCCAAGGCGGTCGCGCTGTTCGAGGCGCTGCAGCCGCAGTTCAAGGCGTATCAGGAGCAGGTGCTGCGCAATGCGCGTGCGATGTGCGCGCGGCTCGCGGCCCGCGGCTTCACCATCGTCTCCGGCGGCACCGACAACCATCTGTTCCTGGTCGATCTGAAGGAGCGCAGCATCACGGGCAAGGAGGCCGACGCCGCGCTCGGCCGTGCGAATATCACCGTCAACAAGAACGCCGTGCCGAACGATCCGCGCCCGCCGGCGATCTCGAGCGGCCTGCGCATCGGCACGCCGGCCTCGACGACTCGCGGGTTCGAGGAGCGGGAGATCGTCGAGGTCGCGGATCTCATCGCGGATGTCCTCGATGCGAGCGGCGCGGATGCGGCGGTCGCACGCGCGCGCGGCCGAGCGCTCGAGCTCTGTCGCGCTTTCCCGGTGTACGAGTCGTGAGCCGCCATGCACTGTCCCTTCTGCGGACACGTCGAAACCAAAGTCATCGACTCGCGCCTCGCGGGTGAGGGCCGGCAGATCCGCCGCCGCCGCGAATGCCTCGCGTGCGGCGAGCGTTTCACGACGTTCGAGTCCGCGGAGCTCGTGATGCCGCTCGTCGTGAAGAGCAACCGCACCCGCGAGCCCTTCGACGAGGCGAAGCTGCGTGCCGGCATGACCAAGGCGCTCGAGAAGCGTCCGGTGAGCCGCGAGGCCCTCGAGGAGGCCGTGAGCCGCATCTCACACGAGCTGCGCAGCCTCGGGGAGCGCGAGATCTCCTCGCGCGCAATCGGGGAGCTCGTCATGGGCGAGTTGCACAGGCTCGACGAGGTGGCCTACGTGCGCTTTGCGTCGGTCTACCGCAGCTTTCAGGACCTCGAGGCGTTTCGGGAGGAAATCGATCGGTTGCGGCCGCGCATCCGGCGCCCGGAAGGACACGCAGATCGCGATGCTCAGACAGAGCAGCAGCTGCCGCTCCTGCCGGGCGCCGCCGCCGGGGAGCGGCTGATCGGGGAGCGCGAGGGGCACTCGGGCGAGCGCAAGAAATGACCGGTGATGTCTCGAGCGACGAGCGCGACCGCAGCGCGATGCGCCGCGCGCTCGAGCTTGCCGCGCGCGGGCTCGAGACGACGCATCCCAATCCCCGCGTGGGCTGCGTCGTCGTCAAGGACGGCCGCACGCTGGGCGAGGGCTGGCACGAGCGCGCGGGCGAGCCGCACGCGGAAATTGTGGCGCTGCGTGCCGCTCGTGCGGCGGCTCGCAAGTCCGGTGCCGCAGAGGCGGGGGCCGCGGACGCCGTCCGCGGCGCCACCGCGTATGTGACGCTCGAGCCTTGCAGCCATCAGGGCCGCACGCCTCCCTGCGCGAACGCATTGATCGAAGCCGGCATCGCCCGAGTCGTGTTCGCCCTGCAGGACCCCGATCCACGGGTGAGCGGCCAGGGCGCGCAGCTGCTGCGGCGCGCCGGTGTGCGTGTCGACTGGGGGCTGCTTGCGACGGAGGCGGCCGAGCTCAACGCGGGATTCATCCGGCGCATGACGGCCGGCCGGCCGTGGGTGCGCGTCAAGCTCGCTCAGAGCCTCGATGGCCGCACGGCCCTCGCGAGCGGCGCGAGCCGCTGGATCACGGGTGAGGAGGCGCGCCGCGACGTGCAGCGCTGGCGTGCCCGCAGCTCTGCGGTACTCACGGGGATCGGAACGGTGCTCGCCGACGACCCGCGGCTCGATGTTCGCGAGACGGTGTACGCCGGCGAGCTTGCGGCGACCGGCGCACGAGTGCGGCAACCGTACCGGATCGTGCTCGATAGCGCGCTGCGCACGCCGCCTGGCGCCCATTTGTTCGATGCGCCGGGCGAAGTGTGGATCTTCACGCGCTCGGACGATGACGCGCGCCGCAAGGCGCTCGAGGCGCGCGGCGCGCGGGTGGAGCGGGTCCCGGACGCGGAGCAGGCTACGGGCGTCGATCTTCGCTGGGTGCTCGCCTTTCTGGCCGGAGCCGAGATGAACGAGGTGCACGTCGAAGCAGGACCGACGCTCGCCGGCGCCCTCATTCGCGAGCGCCTCGCCGACGAGCTGCTGCTTTACCTGGCGCCGACTCTACTTGGCCCGCAGGCTCGTGCGCTCGTCGCCCTTCCGGAGCTCGTGGAGCTCTCGAGCGCGCCGCGCTTCGAGATCGTGCAGACGCAGCGCGTCGGTGCCGATCTCAGCGTCCGTCTGCGCCTGCGGGCACCGGCCGGGGCGCCATAGCGGCCCGCTCGAGTGATCGGCCGTCTCCTTGCGGTATCAGAACGTGTACATGAAGCGCACCAATGCGAGGACGGTGTCGGGGGTCGAGCTCCCGCCGGGGTGTTGCCAGTACTCCACATCCGGCTGGATCGTGAGGCCATGGAGGACCTCTAGTTGGTAATAGGCCTCGATCTCGCTCTCGAAACTCGCCGAGAAGTCGGCTTCCTGGGTGAGACGGCTATCGCTGTAGGCGAGTCCGATCTCATCATGCGGGCGGGACGCTAGCGGCCCGGTCCATACCAGTCCCGCGCCGAAGTGGCGCGGGACTGGAGCGACATCCGGCGGTGCACTGCCGAGCTGAACGAACAGGCCGATCCCCCGATCGGCGGCGGCGTCCGGTTGCCACAGCTTGTCGCTCGCGACGACGTACACCCCATGGGCATTGCTCCTCTCCCCGCCGCCGAAGCGCTGGAACCGGCCGGTATCGAGCCATGCGCCGAGTTGCAACGCGTAGGGCAGACCACGCCAGGTGCCCTGCCACGCTTCCTCGGAGAGCAGCAGTGCGCCGCCCGGATCGTAGGCCAGCTCCGTCTCATGATCCCGAAATACGCCCGCGGAGAAGGACCAATGGCTCGTCGGATGGAAGAACACATCGCCGCCCCAGGAGCCCTTCGGATAGGTCGGCAGCACGAAAGTACTGATCGAGGCGTCCGAGGAGAAATCGAGGGATACGAAACTGGCCCCATACGGGACCGTGAAGAACTGGTCATCGACGTACATGAGTCCGACTTGCACGTGGATCTTGCCGCCTGTGAGGTCCTGCCCGTACCACGCTCGGTCGAGCGAAGTCCCGGCGTCGGCATCCATGTTGTCGGGATCGGCGAGCGCAGGCACTTGCTCGCGGACAATGTTCGGTCCCGAGTGACTTTGCACGTCGAAGAACAGCATCCCGCCGGACCATCCGAGCAGCTTCTGCGTATCGACAGTGGCGTGCGCGTCGATCAGATCCTGCAGGTCGAGGCCGAGAGGCCGGGGCTGTCCGCCCGAGACTACGTGCGAGGCATCGAGCTGCAGGTAGCCTCCGAGCGTGATGCCATTTCTATCGAGATACGACTGCGCGGCCGCGATCGGCTTCAGAAAGCCAGCGGCTGCGCCCGACTCCTCCGCGGGGGGCTGTGTCGCTGCGGCGAGCGCGGGCGCTACCGCTGGCGCCAAGGCGAAGGCGAGCCACAGGAACCGCCGCGAGCACTGGCGCACGCTGAGCTGGCGCCGATGCCGGCGAGGCAGCGCCCCCGGTGAACGTACGGCTACGGTGTCACGGTCGCAGGCCCCGCCGCAGAGGTGCGTCGAGCGCCCCTCTAGCGGTGCCTGGCTGCCAGCGCGTGCCATTGCTGCGCCGTGAGCCGACCGATGAGTCGCGCACCGCCATGGCGATCGGGTTGGAACACCAGCATCCCAGCCGCGCCAATGGATCGCGCCGCAGATCCGAAGGCGCCGACGATGTTTGGCTCGTGGGTGACGATCAGCGTGTTGCTGCCCGATGGCGGCGCGTGAGCGCTCGCGTCCTGCAACCAGCGAACATCGGCGCGGTTCGCGCTGCCTGACATGCCCCGCGGACCCTCCGCGAGTTGCCTCACGATGTGGAACGCTCCGAGCCCCGCGAGCCGTACGGTCTCGATCGCGCGGTAGGCCGGACTCACGTAGATGGGGCCTAGCGGCACCACGAGCGCGCGGAGGTCCTCCCCCAGCTCGCGCGCGCTCCTCTTGCCCGCTTCGCTCAGCTGGCGCTCGTGTCGCGGATTGTCGGGTTCGGCGCTCGCCGCGCTCGGGGGTTGCGCGGGCGATTGGGCGTGGCGCATGACCAGTACGAAGCCGCCTCGGCGCAGTCGCTGCAGTAACTGCGCAGGCGACGGGCCCGGCGCGCTGCTGGCGGCCAGCAGCAAGACCGGCAGCGTTGCTGCGAGCGCGCCGAAGACCCAGCGGACAATGCGCGCACGTTGCAGCGGCGGCGAATTGCGGATCACAGTGTCGAACGTGGACTGCATGAAGGCTCTCCTTGTGGTTCATCGGGAGCGTGCGTCGTGAGCCTGACCGGGAGCATGATACGCGCGCGGGTGGATGTCGCAGTCGAGCTTGCGAATTGTTCATTGCAGGCGCGGGCGGAGGCGGGAAATCGTGTTCACAGGCATCGTTCAGGACGTGGGGCAGCTCGAATCGCTCGAGCCCCACCAGGGCGACTCCCGGATCGCAATCGCGGTCGATCGGCTCGATCTGCGGCGGGTCGCTGTCGGCGACAGCATCTGTGTCCAAGGCTGCTGCGTCACGGTGACGCGCGTCGAGGACAGCACTTTCCGCGCGGATCTCTCGCGGGAGACGCTCGGCCTCACGACGCTCGGGGAGCTGCGCCCCGGCTCGCCCGTCAATCTCGAGTCCGCGCTGCGCGCCGGCGACGCGCTCGGTGGGCATCTCGTTTCCGGCCACGTGGACGGCGTCGGCCGGGTCAGCGCGCGCGCGCAGGACGCGCACTCTGTGAGGCTCACGCTCGAAGCGCCCGAGGC